>JAHECP010000038.1 GCA_024641665.1 Acidobacteriota bacterium | reverse complement strand
AGCCGTCCACGCGCAGGCCGCGCGCGAAGAAGGCCGCGCCGCCCGCCGACGTCGTCTGACCCGCGGCTGGCGGCCACGCGCCACGCCGCCTCGGCCGTGCGTCCGGCCGTCCGCGGGAAGGCGTGTAAGAAGTGCCCGGCCAGGGTGACATTCTCTGTCACTCCGGCCCGGCTCCCGTCCCCGCCTCGGCCGTTCACGGGTCTTCAAGGTCTGTCTTTTCAACAGCTTGAGACACGGTCCGCCGGCCGGGTGCGCGGCCGCATTATTGCAGTCGTGCTCGCAGAACTGCTGGCGGCGCCGGGCGCCCCGGCCGATACTGTCGTGAGACCATGAGCCACGATTCGACGGGATCGCTCCACACGGTGTTCGTCGCGTCGAGCCCGGTCCTCGCGGCCTGGTCCGAGCGGGCGAGCGTGTCGAGCGACATCGTGGCGCTCGACGAGGCCGACACGCAGGGCATCATCGACGTGGTGGCGCGGCGGCGGCCGACGGTCGTCGTGCTCGAGCGGCGCTTCCTGATGACCTCGAAGGGGGCGGCGCTCGTGCACCGGCTGCGCCACGACGAGGAGTTGCCGCGTGTCGAGATTCGCGTGCTCCCGACCGAGCACGCGGTGACCCTGACGACCAGCCACTCGCCGGCCGTGACCTCGCCGGCGGCCGTCGTGTCGCTGGCGCAGCCCATCACGGGGCCCGTGCGGCGGGCGGTCCGCGTGCCGATGCCCGAGGGCGTGCAGGCGCAGGTGAACGGGGTACCGGCGGCGCTCGTCGATCTCTCCACGCTCGGCGCGCAGGTGATCTCGGCGCGCGCGCTCAGGCCGAACCAGTCCGTGCGCGTGCAGCTGGCCGACGAGCGGGGCGTGGTGGTGCGGACGCGGGCGGGCGTCGCCTGGGCGGCCTTCGAGCTGCCGCCGGGGGCGCCGCCCCGCTACCGCGCCGGCGTGGAATTCCAGGACACCGACCCGGCCGCCATCGAAGCGTTCTACGAGCGGCTGGCCAGCTCGGCGCACGGCCGCCGGGAGTGACGAATGGGGGCGGCGCGGCGCGCCGCCCTCCCGCCTACCGGGGCGCCCGCAGGTACTTCAGCAGGTCGCTGTCGGTGCTGAGCACGAAGAACGTCCGCTGGTCCATCGTCTGCTCGTAGGTCTCGAGCGACTTCACGAACCCGTAGAAATCCGGGTCGCGGTTGTACGCCTCGGCGTAGATACTCGTGGACTCCGCGTCGGCCTTGCCGCTCAGCTCCTGCGCCGAGCGGTAGGCTTCGGACTGGATCCGCTTCAGCTCGCGCTCCTGCTCGCCGCTGATCCGCGCGGCCTCGCCCTGCCCTTCGGACCGGTACTGCTCGGCGACCCTCTGGCGCTCGGCGATCATGCGCGCGAACACGTCCTTCTGCACCTCGTCCACGTAGTTGAGGCGCTTGAGGCGGATGTCCAGGATCTCGATGCCGAGGTCGCTCGTCCCGGTCCGCGCGGCCTGCAGGATCTCCTCCGTGATGGCCGGCCGCCCTTTCTGGATCGGCTCCAGCACCGCCGCCTCCTCGCCCGACTCGACGGCCGTCTGATCGGCCGGCCGGTTGGTGCTCCGCACCAACTCGATCAGGTCGTAACGGGCGATGGCGTTGCGCGTCTCGCCGTCGAGGATGTCGTCGAGCCGCGACTGCGCGGCGCGCTCGTCACGCAGCCGCTGCAGGAACTTCAGCGGATCGACGATGCGCCAGCGGGCGTAGGTGTCCACCCAGATGAACCGCTTGTCCTTGGTGGGCATCTGGTTGGCGCTGCCGTCCCACTCGAGGAAGCGCTTGTCGAAGAAGTTCGCGGTCTGGATGAACGGCACCTTGAAGTGCAGGCCCGGCGTCTCGATCGGGCCGCCGACCGGGTCGCCGAACTGCGTGATGATCACCTGCTGGGCCTCGCCCACCTGGTAGGCGGACGCCGACGCGAGCACCAGCAGGAGCAGGAGGATGACGATCTGGACGGCCAGGGTCGGGCGCTTCACTGTCCACCTCCCGGCTTCGCCGCGGCGTCACCGCCGAGGCTCTTCAAGAGGTCGGCCGGCACGAGCGGCACCACCGTGGCCGATCCCTTGTCGACGAACACCTTGCCGCCGAGCTTCGTCAGCACGCGCTGCATGGTCTCCAGGTGCAGCCGGCGGCGCGTCACGTCCGGCGCGCGGCGATAGGCCTCGTACAGCGCCTTGAAGCGCGTGGCGTCGCCCTGCGCGCGGTTCACGCGGTCGAGCGCGTAGCCCTGCGCCTGCAGGATCGTCTGCTCGGCCTCGCCCTTGGCGCGCGGGATCACCTTGTTGTACTCGGCGCGCGCCTCGTTGATCAGCCGGTCGCGCTGCTGCTGCGCCTGGTTCACCTCGTCCCACGACGGCTTGACCGGATCGGGCGGGTTCACGTCCTGCAGCACCACCTGGTCGATCGTGATCCCCATCTCGTACTGGTTCACCAGCTCCTGCAGGTGCTGCTCGGCCGTGCTGGCGATCTCCTGGCGCCCGACCGTCAGCACCTCGGTGACCGTGCGGTCGCCCACGACCTCGCGCATCACCGCCTCGTTCATCGCGCGGAAGGTGTCGGTCAGGTTCCGCACCTTGAAGAGGTACTTGTACGGATCGGTCACGCGGTACTGCACGATCCACTCGACCACCGCGACGTTCAGGTCGCCGGTCAGCATCACGGACTCCTGATCGAACCGGGCCGTCGAGAAGGTGGTGCGGACCGCGGGCTGCTCGGTCCGGAAGCCGAACTCCTCCTTGAGCTGCCGCTGCACGGAGACCTTCCGGACCTCCTCGACGAACGGCAGCTTGAAATGCAGCCCGGGATCCGTGGTGCGCACGTAGCGCCCGAACCGCAGCACCACGCCGACCTGCTCGGCCTGCACCTGGTAGACCGTGCTCCAGACGGCCGCCAGCACGACCACGGCCAGCACCCCCAGCCGCACGAGCCGCGGCAGGCCCGGCGGCACCCTCATCCGACCGATGTCGATGACGTTGTCCACATCCATGTGTGCCCCCAAACTTCGACGCGGGCAGCCCGCGGGCTGCTCGACGCGTCGTACCCTATCAGACATCGCGGGGAACGGGGCGGGCGGCCCCTATTTTTCCAGCACGAACCGGATCGCGCCCGGCTCGGAGCCGGGGCCGGCGGGGTGGAAGCCATTCTTCTCGAGCACGCGGATGGAGGGCGTCAGATCGGGGAACGTCTCGGCGGCGACGCGGCGGACGCCGGGTTGCGAGAAGGCCCAGGTGACCAGGCCGTGCACGGCCTCGGTGGCGTAGCCACGCCCCTGGAAGGTGGGCCGCATGGCATAGCCGATCTCCACCGTGCCGTCGGGGTCGGGCCGGCCCTTGAAGCCGATGTTCCCGATGATGACGCGGCGGCCCCGCCGGCGCTGGCCGAGGGCGACGTACCACGTCAGCCAGCCCACCAGCTCCGGCCCCTTCTCGAGCCCGCTCAGGAAGAACGTCATCGACTCGGCGTCGTTGAGCGGCGGCGGCCAGTCGGCGGGCCGTTCGGCCCCGAGCAGGCGGAAGACGGCCGCGGGGTCGTCGATTTCGGCGCGCGCCGTGTCGACCGTTCCGGCCACGAGCTCGAGCCGGTCGGTCGCAATCGTGAGGTTGCTCACGGAGGGGCTCGCTGGAATCCGCCATCATTATGCCCGAGACGCCCCGCACGGGCACGCGATAATCCCGCCGTTCAGGAGGTCGCCGTGTACGCCACGCTCGTGCTGTCGGCCTGGCTTGCCGCCCAGGCGCCCGCCGCGCCGCAGAGCTTCTTCACGACGCCGCTGACGCCCGACGCGGCGCCCAACCACGTCGGCTACTTCATCAAGCTGGCCCGCGAGGGCGCCTACGACGGGACGACGTTCCATCGCCTGGTCAAGTACGGGATCATCCAGGGCGGCGACCCGCTGTCGAAGGATCCGGCCAGGAGGGACCTCTACGGTCGCGGCGGCCTCGGCGTGCTCGCGCAGGAGCCCAACGCCGAGCGGCACACCCGGGGCGCCGTGTCGGCGGTGCTGCAGCCCGGCAACCCGAACAGCGGCGGCGCGCAGTTCTTCGTGTGCGTCGTCGATCAGCCCGCCCTCGACGGGCAGTACACCGTGTTCGCGCGCGTCGTGGCCGGCATGGACGTCGTCGACGCCATCGAGGGCGTGGCGCGCGACGGCGAGGCGCCCATCCAGCGCGTCGAGCTGAAGACCGTCCGCATCGAGAAACAGTAGAACAGTAGAGCTGTCCCCCGCCGCGCGCGAATCCGCTTGACTCCGGCCGAACGCTGGTCTGTAGTACCTCCTTCGCAGACACCCTCGACAGACGAACCGCCCGGTCGTGCCGTGTCCGTCCACCCCAGGAGCGTGCCATGGCGGATCTCGTGCTGCACGGACCCTCGTTGCCCTTCGTGCTCGGCGGCGCCGGCGCGTTCACGATCCGCGCCGGCACCAGGGCGGTCGACCGGCCGCTCGCCCTCGGCGTCGAGACCGTGTTCGACGTGCAGGCCACCGGCAGCGGGGGCGGACCGATGGCGCTCGGCGGCGTGGGCTCGTGGACCGTCGGCCTCGAGACGGGCGGCACCGCCACGCTCACCGCGATCTGGCGGACGAGCGGCGCCCTCGTGCGGCAGTACGGCCTCGAGGCGTATTTCGCCGGCCATCCCGACGACGTCGTCCTGGTGTTCACCGTGGGCGCGACCGCGGAAGGGCGTTTCGCCGGGAAGATGCGCTACGCGGCGCTGACCGCCGCGGCCACGCTCGAGGCCGGGTCGGATCTGAGCTTCGCCTACGCGCGCGGGTGCGCCGCGTCCCCGCCGCTCAAGGACCTGGTGACCGGCTTCTTCGGTCACGTGCGGCTGCCCGCCGCGCTGGACGCGCCGCCCGCGCCCGGCGAGATCCTCCGGTTCCAGTACGGCGGCTACCTCCAGCTCGGCGCGAGCCTCGGCATCGGGTACGAGGTGAAGGGCACGCCGTCGCTCGACCTCGGCGCGCTGCGGCTGTCGGAGCGCTACGGGCTGAGCGTCGTCGGCAAGCTCGGGCTGCGGGCGCAGGTCGGCGGCTTCTTCAGCGTCGAGATCCGGGAGGCCGAGGATCCCGCGGGCGCCGCCATGCCGGGGTGGGCGCGGGTGACCGTGCGCAAGACGCGCGCGCGCGAGTTCGCGTGCGCGGCCGACGCGTCGGTGACGGCGACTTCCGATCTGAAGGGCCTGCCGGAATCGCCGAACGAGTTCCTCGGCGCGCTGGCCGGCGTCAACGTCCGGAGCTGGCTCAACCTCCTCGCGCACGTCCGGACGCTGACCGACTGGGACCAGCTGCGCTCCGAGCTGGACGACCTCGCGATCGACTACGTGAGCACGTGGCTCGGCCGCGAGTACGCCGACCTCACGCACACCGCCTTCGCGGACACGCTGGCCCGCGTGAAGCGGGTGGTCGACGCCGTCGACACGCTCGACACGACCGTGGTCGACGCCGTGGATCGCTACTTCGACCATCTCACCAAGCCGGGGCTTGGCAGCCAGGTCGCGTCGGAGCTCGAGAAGCTGGCGCACCTGCCGTCGTGGGACGCGCTCGAAGGCAACGTCAACCCGCTCGCGTGGAAGCTCGTCAACGAGCTGACGGACGGCGACCCGCTCGGCTGGATGCTCGAAAAGGGCGTCGGCCTGCTCCAGGCGCGCGCCTCGGCCGTGCTGGCGCTGGGCCGCTCGATCGCGACCACCGACCTGGGCGCCGCCATCCGCCTGGCGAAGGAGGAGTTCGGCCTGAACCCGCTCCTCGAGCAGCTGAAGGCGATCGACACGGTGCCCAAGCTGAAGGCCCAGGCCGGCAAGCGGCTCGGGGCCTTCGTCGAGCGCCTCCTGGGCGACGATCTCGCGAAACTGCAGGCGAGCGAGCTCGGCACTGCGGTGACGCGCGTGCACCAGGTGCTGCAGGGCGTGGCCGATTTCGAGCAGCGTGCCTACGCGACGCTCGTCGAGGCCGCGAAGCAGAAGGCGACCTTCGACCTGCACGCCGAGTACGGCCGCGCCAGCGACGAGGAGGCGCTCGTCGATCTCGCGATCAACCTGGCGACGCCGGCCGGCCTCGAGCGGCTCCGCGCCGCCGCCGTCGGCGACTTCCAGTCGGCGCTGGCGGAGTACCGCCCGGAGCTGGTGCGGCTCTTCCAGGGACGGCTCACGCACAACGTCGTCAGGAAGACCACGATTGCCGTGAACGTCGTGGGCTGGCACACGGGGTGGCACTTCCAGGGCCTCGAGCGGGTCATCGTGCACGCGGATCAGCAGATCGTCCCGGACGACCGCGGCGGCCTCACCGTGTACTCGATCGTGGACCTCACGCAGGAGCGCGAGCGCGGGACGATCCTTCGCAAGACCCACGAGCGCATTCGCACGAACTTCCTGCTGCGCTTCCTCGGCGAATCCCACGGCGTGATCGAGCGGGACCCGGCCAACCTCGCGTACCTGATCGACACGATCACGCGCATGCGCGCGCGCTACGAACTCGGATTCGAGGACGACCGCACCACCGGCAAGGAGCTCGCCTACTACCTGGGCTTCGCGAAGGCGTTCGGCATCGTGGACACGGCGCTCCAGCCCGGAGCGATCGACGCGCTGCTGCCGCCCATCGCGACCGGCGATTACGGCCCCATGACGGTGAGCTACGACGTGCGCTACGAGGAAGCCGGCCTGGCGAAGCTCTTCGACCAGCCGCTCGACGAGGCGCTCGTCCGCCGGACGATGCGAACGGTGGTGCTGACCAGCTACGTGCGCTTCCGGGGTGCGCTGGCGGACCTGGGCTGGGCGTACTGGACGCCCGGGATCTACGACCTCTGGAAGGCCGCGCCGGCGTCGTTCGCCAAGACGTCGGCGCGGGAGTTCCCCACCGCGGCGTCGCCCTTCGCCGAGCTCGCGGCGCCGGGCCGCGTCGTGCTGCCGCCCATGCAGCAGCAGGTGCTCGGGGCGCTCTACGCGATCGAGGACGACCTGACGGCCGGCCTGCTGGCGCTCGACGGCCTCGTCCAGGCCGCGCGCCGGGGCGGCCCGCCGATCCGGCCGCGCGACTTCGAGCGCGCGCTGGGCCGGATCGGCGGCGCGCTCGAGACGCTCGGCGACTTCGGCGAGTCGGTCAACACGACCTTCGCGGTGTTCGACGCGCTGCTCGCGGCGGTGGACGGCGCGCACCGGGCCTCGTCGCTCACCCTGAAGTCGAAGGTGGACGGGCGGGACGTCACGAAGGTGTTCCTGTCTCCGGCGTGACCCGCCGGCCGGAGGCCGGGGGCCAGAGCCCGGAGGCCGGAGGCCGGGTGACGGAGGCCGGGGGACGCAAGAGGTGCTGACGATGGCCAGGTTTCCGACCGGTATCGAGCACGTCGTCGTGCTGTGCCTGGAGAATCGCTCGTTCGACCACATGCTCGGATTCCTCGGCACGCCGAACGGTCTGAGCGGCGATGAGTACAACCTGACGGACCCCGAAGACTCGTACTCGACCCGCGTGGCGATCTCGAAGACCGCGGCCTATCTCGGCGACCTCGACGTCGATCCCTCGCACGAGGTGACGCAGGTCAACGTGCAGCTGTACGGCGCGGCGGGCACGCCCCGCCCGGACGGCCTCCACAACGTCGGGTTCGTGCTCAACTATGGCCAGCAGCCCGGCGCGCCGCAGGCCCCGAACATCATGAAGTGCTTCGACCCCGAGCGGCTGCCGGCGCTGGTCTCGCTCGCGCGCGAGTACGCGGTGTGCGACCAATGGTACTCGTCGGTGCCCGGGCAGACGTGGCCCAACCGCTTCTTCCTGCACTGCGCCACCTCGGGCGGGTTCGCCGACAACAAGCTGCGGCAGTTCCCGATGCGCACGATCTACGAGAACCTGGAGGACGCCGGGCTCGAGTGGGGCGTTTACTTCCACGACATCCCGCAGTCGCTGACGCTGGAGCGCCTGCAAACGCCGGCACGCCGGAGCCGGTTCAAGCTGTTTCCGGAGTTCGCGCGCGACGCGGCCGGCGGGCGCCTGCCGCACTACACGTTCCTGGAGCCGCGCTATTTCAACACCCCACTGGGCAAGGCGAACGACCAGCACCCGCCGCACGACGTGCAGCTCGGCGAGCACCTGATCGCCGACGTCCACGACGCGCTGCGGGCGTCGCCGGCCTGGGAGAAGTCCCTCTTCGTCATCGTCTACGACGAGCACGGCGGCATCTACGACCACGTGCTGCCGCCGGCGACCGTCAACCCGGACGGCAAGGTATCGGCCGACCCGCCGTGCACCTTCGAGCGGCTGGGTCTTCGGGTGCCGGCCGTGCTGGTGTCGCCGCGCATCGCGAAGGGGACGGTGGACAGCACGGTCTACGATCACACGTCGCTGCTGGCGACGCTGAAGGAGATCTTCGGGCTGAAGAAGTTCCTGACCGAGCGCGACCGGCAGGCTGCCACGTTCACGCGCCTGCTCGGCGCCGGCGCGCGCGCCGACGCGCCGGCGGTGGCACCGCGGCCCACCGGGCCTGCGCCCGGCACCACGACGGACCTGCCGCCCGGCGTGGCCGCCGCGTTCGATGCCGGGTTCGACGCCGCCGGCGTGGCGCCCTCCGAGTTCCAGCTGAGCCTATTGGACTTCGCCGACAGCCTTCAGGTGCCCAAGGGGCCGAGCGCGCGCGCCCTCGGTCTGGCCCGTTCGATCGACGAGCAGTACACGGACGCCATGAGCCGCGTCTCAAGGTTCCTGGAGTCATGAACCGCGGCGTCGTGTCGGCGAACTGGGGCCCGGCCGGCCGAGCTAGCGCGGGAGGTACCGCTCCCGAATGATCTTCACGTGGTGCCGCTCGTGTCCGGCGATGATCCACGCGAGCGCGCGCACGCTCACCGGGTTGTTGTTCGCGACACCCGTACGCGCGAGCGCCGCGGGCGGGAGCTCCTTGAAGAGTCCGACCGACGAGTGCCTCGCCAGGCGCAGCTCGGCCAGCAGGCCGACGAGCGAGCGATCGTTGAAGCCACCCGCCTTCACGTAGGCATCCTGGTCGTAGCCGGCGAGCGGCGTCCGGTCGCCGCGCGCGATCCGCAGCGCACGGTAGGTGAAGATCCGCTCGGTGTCGGTCACGTGGCCGACGACCTCCTTGACGCTCCACTTGCCCGGCGCGTAGGGGCGGCAGGCCTCCTCGTCGGTGAGCGGGCCGAGCAGCAGAGCGGTCTCGTCGAACTGGTCCGTCAGGATGTCGATGAGATCGCCGTTGGGCACGAGATCCACGTACTTGCGGTAGTACTCCGCGTACTCCGACGGGCTGGGTCGCTCGATGGCTGGCATGGCCGGCACTCCTCCATGGCTCGCTGAGCGGGGGACCGCCTCCAGCGGCGGGTGGTCTGATTATGCCTCATCGAGGCGCACGCCGCGGCGGTCAACCCTTCGTCGCCTTCACCAGCAGCACGGGCACGGTCACGACGTGCCGGACCTTGCCGACGGTGCTGCCGAGCAGGAGGTCCATCACGAACCGATGGCCGTGCGTGGCCATCGCGATCAGATCGACCTGCTCCTCGTCGACAATGCGGATGATCTCGCTGGCCGGGTCGCCCATCGCGAGGCGGGCCTCCACGGTGAGACCCTTGTCGGTCAGCTCGCGCGCGACTGTGTCGAGGTACGAGCGGTCCTGCTGCATCTCCTCCGATTCGCGGAGCTGCAGCTCCTCGAAGTGGCGCGCCACCCACCCGTCGGCCACGTGCACGAGCAGCAGCCGCGCGCCGGTGAACCGCGCGAGCCGCTCCACGTGCGCGAGGATCGCTCGGTCGGCCGCCGAGTTCTCGAGCGGTACGAGAATGCGCGTGTACATGGCAGCCTCCTTCGCGCGTCAGGCAGCGGTGAACACCTGCACGATCAGCCAGACGTTGAGCGCCGCGATCAACAGGGCGACCGGCCAGCCCAGGGCCGTCATCCACCAGGGGTTCACCAGCTCGCCCATGCGCCGGCGGTCACTCGTGAACAGCAGCAGCGGAAACACCGCGAACGGCAGCTGGAGGCTCAGCACCACCTGGCTCAGGATCAGCAGCGAGCCGGCGCCGCGCTCGCCCGCCACGGCGATCACCGCGACGGCCGGCGCGATCGCGACCAGCCGCGTGATCAGCCGCCGCAGCCACGGGCGCAGGCGGATGCTGAGGAAGCCCTCCATCACGATCTGGCCGGCGAGCGTGCCGGTCAGCGTCGCGTTCTGGCCCGACAGGAGCAGCGCCACCGCGAAGAGCACGCTGGCGGCCGTCGTGCCGAGCAGGGGTGCCAGCAGCAGGTAGGCGTCCGAGATGTCCGCCACGTCCTCGTGCCCCGTCCCGTGGAACACCGCCGCCGCCATGACCAGGATCGCGCCGTTGATGAAGAGCGCCGAGGTCAGCGCCACGAACGAGTCGATCGACGCGAACTTCGTCGCGTCCTTGCGGCTTGCCAAGTCGTCGGCGTACTTCCGCGTCTGCACGATCGACGAATGCAGGTACAGGTTGTGCGGCATCACCGTGGCGCCGAGGATGCCGATGGCGATGTAGAGCATGCCCGGGTCCGTCACGACCTCGGACCTCGGCAGGAAGCCCCAGAGCATCGCGCCGATGTCCGGCCGCGACAGGTACAGCTCCACCGCGAACGAGCCCGCAATCCCCAGGATGAGCAGGACGACGAGCGCTTCGACCCAGCGGAACCCGTGCTTCTGCAGGTAGAGGACGACGAGAACGTCGAGCGAGGTGAGCGACACGCCCCAGATGAGCGGCAGCCCGAAGAGGAGCTGCAGCGCGATGGCCGCGCCGATCACCTCGGCCAGGTCCGTGGCCGCGATCGCCACCTCGGCCAGCAGCCAGAGCACCAGCGTTGCCGGCCGCGAGTAGGTGTCGCGGCACGCCTGGGCGAGGTCCCGCCCCGTCGCGATGCCCAGGCGCGCGGCCATCGCCTGCAGGAGGATCGCCATCAGGTTCGAGGCCATGATGACGCTCAGCAGCGTGTAGCCGTAGCGCGCGCCGCCCGCGAGGTCGGTCGCCCAGTTGCCCGGGTCCATGTAGCCGACGGCGACCAGGTAGCCGGGCCCGGTGAACGCCCACAGCTTACGCCAGAACGACGAGGTGATGGGCACGGGGATGGTGCCGTGCACCTCGGGCAGGCTCTTGGTGCCGCGCGTCACGCGCCAGCTCGACTCCTGCGCGCGCCGCGGAGATTCGTTCATAGAAGGAGATTATCGCCGGGCCCGCCGGTCGGAGCCCGGATTTCTTCGCGGCGGGCGCGGGCCCGTCACCTACCGCGCCCGCGCGGGTCCATGTACACTGGAAAGGCCAGACGCGGGGAGGGTCCGTCCATGACGCTGATTGCCGCGCTCGCGTTCGCCGCGGGACTCGCCGCCCAGCCCGCCGCCAGCCCGGCGCTTCCGCCGGCGCTCGAGCAGGAGGCACGGCACATCGAAGAGCTGGTCATCGCGCCGTGCTGCTGGACGCAGCAGGTGTCGGTGCACCAGTCGGCCGCGGCCGATGAGATGCGGATGCAGATCCGCGCCTGGCTCCGGGACGGCAAGTCCGAGGACCAGATCCTCGACGCGTTCGTCGCCCGGTACGGCGAGCGCATCCTCGCCGTGCCGCGCGCGCGCGGCTACAAGCTGACGCTGTTCGTCCTGCCGGTCGTGTTGCTGGTCGGCACGGGCCTGCTGCTGGCGGTCCTGGTGAAGCGCATGGCGCGGCCGCGCGCGCTCGCGCCCGCCGCGCCGGGCGGATCCCCCGCGGGCGCCGACGTGACCTACGAAGACCGCCTCGCGGATGAGCTGCGGGACCTCGACTGAGGAGGCTGCGGATTCACGCGGAGACGCGGAGTCACGTTCACCACGGAGGGCACGAAGGACACGGAGGTACGTTTTTCGTACCGTCACGCTGTCACGCCGTTACCCTGCCTGACCCCTGCCCCCTGACCCCTGGTCCGTGACTCATTACCACCATCACGGTGCCGTCGGTCTCGGTCAGCGTCCGGTCCACGTCGGCCGCCGTCCGCAGCTCGCGCGCGCCGAGCCGCGTCAGCTCCTCACGCATCGGGGCAGTCAGGAACTCTGGGTACACGCAAGTCTCCTCGCACCGCCGCGCACCGGACGATGCCGGGCCGGACGGGACAGGTCGATCGTTTCTGGGATGTCCCACCTATTATACCTTGCGGCCCTCAGGGTCTCGCCGTCCGGTGCCGCTCGATCCAGTAGCCCCACGGCACGAACAGCCAGACGGCGAGCGCGGTGTAGGCGAGCGCCGGCACGCTCGGCGGCGGCGGGCCGACGAGGTTCGCCAGGTACACGACGTAGAGGAACCCGACGAGGCCCCAGAACGCCCAGCGTCCCGTGCGGTCGCGCGCCCGGGTGGCGCGCGCGTAGAGCCACACGCCCCCGCCGAAGATCAGCGTCTCGACCACCGCGGTCGCCGGCACGGACGCCCAGAGGTCGAGGCCCACGAGCGGGCCTCCCGGCCAGAGCGGTAGATCCGGCCGGTGGGCGATCGCGTCGAGCACCCAATGGCTGAGGACACCCAGCCCGAGCATCGCCGAGCTGAACAGGTCGCGCCGGCGGGTGAAGTAGACCCCACCGAAGAGCACCGACCACCCGACGACGGCCAGCAGGCTGTGCGAGATGGGGTAGTCGAAGAAGTCGAGCGGCGTCACGGCCGTGTTGCCCGGGTCGATCCGCACGTGCTCGAGGCCGGCGAGGAGCAGCAGCGGCCAGATGAGGTCCAGCCACTGGACGGCCAGGATCCACGTGCCGAGCGACGGCTTGGGCGCGACGGTGCGTCCGGCGAAGCTGGCACCGAAGTGTCCGATGAACATCGGGAATCTCCTGTGGAAGCCGCCATTGTAGCAGCCAACTCCTGTAGCAGCTGACTCCGCCCGACCGGGCCGTCCGAACCGGGACTCGAGCGGGCACGTCTATGCTTGAGGCGGCTGGAGCGGACGTGCGACGAGCCGCCGTCCGAGCGTCCGTCCGAGGTGGGAGCCCTCCGATGTCCACGTTTCGCCAGGATCTTCGCTTCGCGCTGCGGGTGCTCCTGAAGCACCCCGCCTCGACAGCCGTGGCCGTGGCGACCCTCGGCCTGGCCATCGGGGCCAACACCGCCATCTTCAGCGTCGTGAACGGGGCGCTGCTCCGGCCGCTGCCGTTCCCCGAGCCCGACCGGCTGTACCAGATCGTCCGGATCTTCCAGGACGGCTCGACGGGCACCCAGTCGGTGCCGAAGTTCGTGATGTGGCGCGACGGCACGCGCACGTTCGAGTCGATGGCGGCCTACGACGATCTCGGCTCGGGGTTCAACCTGACTGGCGAGGGCGCGCCCGAGCGCGTGATCGGGTCGCGCGTGACGCGCGGGTTCTTCGACGTGCTGCGCGTGCAGCCCGCCATCGGCCGCGGCTTCCGCCCCGAGGAGGACCGGCCCGGCGGTCTCCGGGTGGTCGTGCTGAGTCACGGGCTGTGGACGCGCCGGTTCGGGGCCGATCCCGGCGTGCTGGGCCGCGAGGTCACGCTGAACGGCGAAGCCTACACGATCGTGGGCGTGATGCCGCGCGGGTTCGAGTTCCCGCGCGCGGTGTCGCTCTGGACGCCGCTCCAGGCCAACGAGGCGGGCCACGAGATCGCCAACTACCTCGAGGTGGTCGCGCGCCTGAAGCCGGGCATGACCGTGGGGGACGCGAGCGCCGAGATGAAGGGGTTCGCCGAACGTTACGCCAAGGCGTACCCGGACGAGGTGGCGCAGGGCGAGTCGTTCGGCGTCTACCGGATCCAGGACGTGTTGTACGGCGATCTGCGCCCGGCGCTGATGGTACTCGTCGGCGCCGTCGGCTTCGTGCTCCTCATCGCCTGCGTCAATCTCGCCAACCTGCAGCTCGCGCGGTCGGCCGCGCGGCGCCGCGAGATTGCCCTGCGCACGATCCTGGGCGCGCGGCGGTCGCGGATCGTCCGGCAGCTCCTCACCGAGAGCACGCTGCTCGGGCTGGCCGGCGGCGGCGCGGGCCTGCTCGTCGCGTACTGGACCATCCCGGCGCTCGTCGCGCTCGGGCCCGGCGCGATCCGGGGCATGGACGTGCCGATCGACGGCACCGTGCTGGCGTTCACCGCGGCGCTCTCGCTCGTCACGGGCCTGCTCTTCGGCCTGGTGCCGGCCGTCCAGGCGGCGCGGCCCGACCTCGCGGGCGCGATCAACGAGGGCTCCACGCGCTCCACCTCGGGCGCCGGCGGCGCGCGGACGCGCCATCTGCTCGTCATGAGCGAGGTGGCGCTGGCCATCGTGCTCCTGGTCGGCGCTTCGTTGCTCATCCGGAGCTTCGTTGGCCTGCGCGGCATCGATCCCGGCTTCCGCACCGCCGACGTGCTGACGATGAAGCTGTCGCTGCCCGAGGCGAAGTACGGCGAGATGCCGGCGCTCGACCGGTTCGCGGAGGCCGTCGTGGAGCACGCCGAGCAGGTGCCCGGCGTGAATGCCGCGGCGCTCACCGTGACGCTGCCGATGCAGGGCGGTCCGGATCTGCCCTTCACGATCGAAGGCCGCTACACGCGGGGCGGCAACGGCGAAGGGGCTGGCGGCGCGCAGTACCGGCCCGTGACGCGGCGGTTCTTCGACGTGCTGGGCATCCCGCTCCTCCGCGGTCGCGGCTTCGCCGAATCCGATCGGGCCGGCGCGCCGCTCGTGGCCGTCATCAACGAGACCGCGGCGCGCAAGTACTGGAAGGACGCCGACCCGATCGGCCAGCACATCTGGCTCGGGCAGCCGATCGCGCCGGAGCTGGCCGATGCCTCGCCGCGCGAGATCGTGGGCGTCGTCCGCGACGTGCGGGAGCAGGGACTGGACGCGGCGCCGCCCGCGATCGTCTACGTGCCGCTCGGCCAGATGGCGCCGCCGATCGGCCGCATGATCGTCCGGCTGCTGCCGGCCAACGTCGTCGTGCGCGCCGGTGTCGAGCCGGCGAGCGTCACCGCCGCCGTCGAGCGCGCGATCTGGGCGGTGGACCCCGACCAGCCGATCACGAACGTGCTGCGCATGGACGAGGTCGTGTCGCGCTCGCTCGGGTCGCGCGAGTTCAACATGCTGCTCGTCGGGGCGCTGGCCTTCGTCGCGCTGGTGCTCGCGGCCGTCGGCATCTACGGCGTCCTGTCGTACCTGGTGCAGCAGCGCACGCGCGAGATCGGCGTGCGCCTCGCGCTCGGCGCGACGTCGGGCCGTGTGCTGGGGCTGGTGCTCCGCCAGGGCCTGACGACGGTAGCCGCCGGCGTGGCGCTGGGTCTGGCCGGCGCCTTCGGCCTCACGCGCCTGCTGCGGAGCCTGGTCTACGGCGTGAGCGTGCGCGACCCGCTCGCGTTCGCGGCGGCGCCGCTCCTGCTGCTGGCCGTCGCCCTCCTCTCGATCTGGCTGCCGGCCCGCCGCGCGGCCCGCGTCGATCCCATCGTGGCCCTGCGCGTGGAGTAGAATCGGCCTTTCCCCGTCGCACGCGCCGATGAGCTTGCCGTCGTCGACATCGAGCCACTTCGACCGGTCCATCGTCGAGGGCCCCATCGGGCCCGCCGTCTGGAAGCTCGCCTGGCCGACGATGCTCCAGAACGTGATCGGCGGGATGCAGGGCATCGTGGACCACGTGATGGTGGGGCACTACGTGGGCTACGTCGGCAACGCGGCCATCGGCGTCTCCTGGCAGATCTTCCTCGTCGTCATCGTCTTCATCGCGTCGCTCTACACGGGCACCGCGGTGCTCGTCGCGCGGTTCGCCGGCCGGAACGAGCCCGAGAAGACCAACCGGACCGTCTACCAGGCGTTCCTGGTGTCGGTGGTCCTGTCGATCGGGGTGCTGGCGCCGCTCGGCTACTTCCTCGCGCCCGGCCTGCTGTCGTTCGTCAACGCGACGCCGGAGGTCGAGGCGCAGGCGCTGCCGTACCTGCGCATCATGTTCGTCTTCAGCATCGGCATGCTCATGTTCTTCATGCTGGGCGGCGCGCTGCGATCGGCGGGCGACGCGCGCACGCCGCTCCGGCTGGGCGTGCTGCTGACCGTGATGAACATCTTCTTCAACGTGATCCTGATCAAGGGGCTCGGCCCGATCCCCGCCTTCGGCACCAAGGGCGCCGCGATGGGCACCGTGCTGGCCTCGGGCATCGTCGGGGTCATCGGCATCGGTTTGCTGTTCAGCGGCACGCTCGTCGTCCGGTTCTCGCGCGCGATGAGCTGGCGGCCCGACTGGAGCATCGTCCGCTCGCTCTTCCGGTTCGGCCTGCCGAGCGGGTTCCAGGGCGTGGCCATGAACGTGGCCGGCGTCCTGCTGCTGCGCTTCATCGGGTCGCTCGAGCACAGCGCCGAGGCGCAGGCCGCCTACGCCGTCGGCTACACCGAGCTCTTCTCGCTGATCGCCTGGACCTCGTCGGGCCTGCTGGGCGCGACGGCGGCGGTCGCGGGACAGAACCTCGGCGCCGGCCGGCCCGACCGGACCGTGCAGGCCGTCCGCGCCGCGTCGCGCATCGGCCTGATCGCGGCCGCCGGCCTCGGCCTGGTCTTCATGCTCGTGCCGCGCGTGCTCCTGGGCTTCTTCGGCATGGAGGACCCGACGGTGCTGCGCCTCGGCTCGCACCTCCTCCGGCTCCTCGCGATCTCGGGCCTGTTCGTGACCGTCGCGCTCACCTACACCGGCGGGCTTCAGGGCACGGGTGACACGCGCAGCCCGCTCTACATCTCGATCGTGTCGCAGATCGTGGTGCCGCTCGGCTTGTGCTTCGTGCTGCAGGCCACCAGCGGGCTGACGGCCTGGCACATCTGGGTGGCGATCGTGCTCGGCCACTTCACCCGCTGTACGCTGAGCGTGCTCCGCTTCCGGCAGGAGAAATGGCGCTCGATTGTCGTGGATATCGAGCCGGCCCGGAGCTGAGCGCGGCCGTGACGACTCTCGGTCTTCAGGGTCGTTGCGCGGTGCCGGGCGGGCGCCTTGCCGCCCTCGGCGCGTGACCCGATCCGTGAAAGGCCGCGCCAGGCAGGCGGCCGGGCGGTGGGGAAGAACGGAAGCGGCGAGAGCGCACGAGGCGCCCTCGCCGCCCCTCCGGTCGCGACCTCCGGGGCCGACGCGACCGGGCGCGCTTCAGCCGAGTGGGCTGTCCGACCCCCAAAGGATCAAGGTCGACCCCCTTCGGAGCGGTTGAACCGCGAAGCCTAGCGCGCATTCGCAGCATGGTCTGTGCCACACGTGGGCACAGCGAAACACGCGAGTTTTCTCTGCATGCGGCATGCTGCCACGCTGAGGGTGTTCATATCTGAAGATCGCCATGTTTCACAATGGAACGCTTGCGTGCCATCCTGCGCGGTCGGCGCCTTCCGGCTGAGTTTGACTCGGCACCGCCTCAGGATCAGACTGTCGCGGTGTCTTCATTCGAACCAGGAGGATGACGGCGGGTGTTCATCCCGGTGGAGGACTGTGATGTCGTGTTGCTACCGAATCGGCCTGGCGTTGGCGGCCGTGGCGGTGCTCGTCGTGGCGCCGCGGGCCGAGGAGAAGTTCGGCGCGGGCGTGTCGCTCACCGAGGCGACGCCCGTCGCGGCGCTCCTCGCCACCCCGGACAAGTACGTCGGGCAGACGATCCGCGTGGACGGCGTCGTGAAGGCCGTGTGCGAGGAGATGGGCTGCTGGATGGAGATTGCCGAGACCGAGTCGGGGCCCTCGGTGCAGATCAAGGTGGACGACGGGGTGATCGTGTTCCCGGTGTCGGCCAAGGGCAAGCGGGCCTCGGCCCAGGGCGTCTTCGAGAAGGTGGCGCCCGGGACGGCCGGGCACGAGGCGAAGGCCGCGGCGGAGGCCAATCCGCAGCACGCCGCGCTCGAGGCCGTGCCCTTCAGGCTGAAGGCGACCGGCGCCGTCGTGTACTGAGCCGGTGTTCCCTCCCGGCGAGTCCGTCGGCTGAGTTCCCGGGCCGGGCCACGCGTCGGTCTCTCTGCCAGCGGTCAGATCGCGTAGGATAGGAGGACGGCCCGGCCGCATCCGCGTGTCCCTTTCTTCCCGCTTCCAGTCGCTGGTCGCCCTTCGGCACCGCAACTTCCGCCTGATCTGGGTGGGGCTGCTCGTGTCCTACACGGGCACGTTCATGCAGAACGCGGCCATCCTCTGGCACGTGTCGCTGCTCGTGCCCGACGATCGGAAGGCGCTGGCGCTGGGGCTCGTGGGGCTCTCCCGCGTGGCCCCGATCCTGATCTTCTCGATGGTGAGCGGCGTGGCCGCCGACAGCCTCGACCGCCGCAAGATGCTCGTCGTCACCCAGCTCGTGCTGGCGGCCCTCGCCACCGTGCTCGCCGCGCTCACCTTCGCGGGGCTCTCGACCGTGTGGCCCATCTACGTGATCACGGGCCTCAGCGCCGCCGGCGCCGCCTTCGACCTGCCGGCGCGCCAGTCGCTGATCCCCATGCTCGTGCCGCGCGAGCACCTGCCGAGCGCCATCAGCCTGAGCAGCATCATGCTGCAGGCGGCCCTCGTCGTCGGACCGTCGCTCGGCGGCATTGCGATCGCCACGCTGGGTCTCGGCTGGGTCTACACGTTCAACGCGCTCTCGTACGGCGCCGTCGTCGTCGCCTTGCTCATGATGCACGGCGTGAAGGAGCGTCCCGAGCGGACCGGCGAGGGGTTCACGGTGAAGGCGGCGTTCGAGGGGCTGCGCTTCGTCTTCCAGGCGCCGCTCATCCGCTCGACGATGCTGCTCGACTTCTTCGCGACGTTCTTCTCGTCGGCGACGGCGCTCCTGCCGATCTTCGCGCAGGACATCCTGCACGTCGGCGCCCACGGCTACGGCTGGCTCTACGCGGCGCCGGCGGCCGGCGCGCTGGTGGCGAGCGCGCTGATGGTGCCGGCGGTGGAAGTGATCGAGCGGCGCGGCGTCGCGCTCCTCGTCGCCGTCGTCGTCTACGGCCTGGCCACGGTCGCCTTCGGCCTGTCGACGAGCTTCTGGCTGACCTTCTCGGTGCTGGCGCTCTCGGGTGGGGCCGACAGCGTGAGCACGATCTACCGGAACGTGATCCGCCAGCTCGAGACGCCCGACGAGCTGCGCGGCCGCATGACGGGCGTCAACATGGTGTTTTTCATGGGCGGCCCGCAGCTCGGCGAGCTCGAGGCGGGGCTGGTGGCCAACTGGATCGGCGCGCCGCTCTCGGTGGTGACCGGCGGCCTCGGCTGCCTGGTGGCCACTGGATGGGTGGCGGCGGCGACGCCGCGCCTGCGCGCCTACCGGAAGGACGAGGCGCCGGCGCCGACCGTCGCGCCCGGCGTGCTGGGCCTGCCGTCACCGAACGGGGGCGTGCCGCCAAGCGAGCCGAGTGGCCCCGGTCTCTGACCGCCGCTGGGCCCGTCTGGTGGCCAAGGCATGAGCCTGGCTGACACCGGCACAGGTCACAGACCTGTGCCACCTGTCTGGAGCTTCACCTCCGCATCCCGCCCCACGACCGTCGTCCACTCGCGCACCCGCCAGCGCGTGACGAGGCCGTTCTTCACGTAGGGGTCGGCCTTCGCGAACGACTCGGCGACCTCCGGCGAGGCGCCGCGGAAGAGCAGCACCGCGCCGTCGGCGGGCTTGTCGAGCGCGCCGCCGAGCACCAGCTCGCCACGGTCCACGGCGGCGTGCGCGTGGGCGAGGTGAGCCGTGCGGAACGCGGCCCGGCGCTCGGCGTAGTCTTCCACGACGTCGTAGAACAGCAGGTAGTGCATGGGGAGAGTGTAGCGCACAGCTTCCGGGGTGCGCCGCCCCCGCTGCATGCGGGTGGCGCCGGGCGCCGCGGGGCGCTAGAATAGCCGGTCGGGGGGCAGCCTTCCCACACGTCCCCGCGCCCCCGCCGGAGTACAGCCCTTATGAAGACAATCACCTTCATGCTCAATGGATCTGCGCGCCGCCTGACGGTGGACGAGACCCGCATGCTGCTCTGGGTGCTGCGCGACGACCTCGGCCTGACGGGCACCAAGTTCGGCTGCGGTGAGTCGGTCTGCGGCGCCTGCACGGTGCTCGTCGAGGACGAGGCCGTGCGTTCGTGCATGACCCCGGTGAGCGAGGTGGACGGCAAGAAGGTCGTCACGATCGAAGGCCTCGCCAAGGACGACCGCCTGCACCCGCTACAAGAGGCCTTCGTCGAGCACCTCGGCTATCAGTGCGGCTACTGCACGCCCGGCATGATCATGGGCGCGCACGCGCTGCTGCTCAAGAACCCCCGGCCGACGCGCGCTCAGATCGTCCAGCACATGGAGCCGCACCTGTGCCGGTGCGGCGCGCACGTCCGGATCCTCGAGGCCATCGAGTCGGCCTCGGCCGCGATGGCGGGAGGTGCGCGATGACCCGCCACGATCACGACCACGAGCTCGAAGTGCCGGCCGGCTGGGGCTTCGTCGAGACGTTCGACCGGCGCGACTTCCTGAAGCTGACGAGCACGGGCCTGCTCGTGATGCTCACGATCGAGCCGGTGTTCGGGCGCCAGGAAGGCGCCCGCCAGCCCGGCGGCCGCCGGGGCGGGTACCCGTCCGACCCCAACGCCTACGTGCACATCGGCGCCGACGGCCGCGTCACCTGCCTGGTCGGCAAGATCGAGATGGGCCAGGGCGCGATGACGTCGCTGCCGCAGCTCGCCGCCGAGGAGCTGAACGTCCCGCTCACGCGCGTCGACATCGTGATGGGCGACACCGACGTCTGCCCGTGGGACATGGGCACGTTCGGCTCGCTCAGCATCCGCCAGTTCGGGCCCGTCCTGCGCGCCGCGGCGGCCGAGGCGCGCGCCATGCTCGTGGCGATGGCGGCCGACCGGCTGCAGATGCCCGCCGCCAGCCTCGAGGTGGTCGACGGCGTCGTGCGCTCGACGGCCGACCGGACGAAGCACGCGAGCTACGGCGAGCTGACCGCGGGCAAGCGCATCGAGCGGCGCCTCGAGGGCCAGGCCGCGGTCGAGCCGGTGTCCGCCTACACCGTCGTCGGGAAGTCGGCGCCGCGCCGCGACGGCCGCGACAAGGTGACCGGCAAGGCGAAGTTCGCGGGCGATGTCGTACCGAAGGACGCCCTGCACGCGCGCATCCTGCGCGTGCCGGCGCACGGCGCGACGATCGAGCAGGCCGACGTCGCGGCCGCCAGCGCCGTGCCGGGCGTGCGCGTGATCCGCGACGGTGACTTCATCGCCGTGCTGCACCCGCACCGCGACGAGGCGGATCGGGCACTCGATCTCGTCAAGGCGACGTTCACCAAGTCGCCCTCCACGGTGACCGACGAGACGATCTTCGACCACCTGGTGAAGACCGCGCCCGCGGGACGCGCCGCCGCGGAGGGCGGCAATCTGGCCAACGGCGAGAAGCTGGCGGCCCAGACCGTCGAGGAGAAGTACCTCAAGGGCTACGTCTCACACGCGGCCATGGAGACGCACTCGGCTGTGGCCGCCGTCGAGGACGGCAAGGTGACGGTGTGGGCCGGCACGCAGACGCCTTTCCCGCTCAAGTCGCAGGTGGCTCGCGCGCTGAACCTGCCCGAGGACAAGGTGCGCGTGATCACGCCGTACGTCGGCGGCGGCTTCGGCGGCAAGAGCGCGTCGCAGCAGGCGATCGAAGCGGCCCGCCTGGCCATGGCGTCCGGCAGGCCCGTGCGCGTCGTCTTCAGCCGGGAAGAGGAGCTCTTCTTCGACACGTTCGACCCGGCGGCCGTCATCACGATCCGCGCCGGCCTCGACGCGCAGAAGAAGATCGTGTTCTGGGACTACACCGTGATCGGCGCCGGTGAGCGCGGCGCCGCGCAGTTCTACGACGTCCCGAACCACCGGACGTTCGTGCGCAGCGGGTGGGGCGGCGGCAACCCGCCCGACATGCACCCGTTCGCGGTGGGGCCGTGGCGCGCGCCCGGCGCCAACGCCAACGCCTTCGCGCGCGAGTCGCACGTCGACGTGCTGGCGGCCAAGGCCGGCATGGACCCGGTCGAGTTCCGCCTGCGGAACCTGACGGACGCGCGCATGAAGCGCGTGCTCGAGACCGCCGCAAAGACGTTCGGCTGGACGCCGAAGCCGGCGCCGAGCGGCCGGGGCTTCGGCGTCGCGTGCGGCATCGACGCGGACACCTACGTGGCCAACATGGCCGAGGTGAAGGTGGACAAGGCCACCGGCCGCATCCAGGTGGTGCGCCTCGTCTCCGCGCAGGACATGGGCGTCGTGGTCAATCCCGAGGGCGCGCGGCAGCAGATGGAAGGCTGCCTGACGATGGGCCTCGGCTACGCGCTGTCGGAGGAGGTGCGGTTCAGGAACGGTGAGGTGCTCGACAAGAACTTCGACACTTACGAGCTGCCGCGCTTCTCGCAGGTGCCGAAGATCGAGACCGTGCTCGTGCCGTCGTCCGACCAGGCCTCGCACGGCGGCGGCGAACCGGCCATCGTCCCGATGGGCGGCGTGCTCGCCAACGCGGTATTCGACGCCGTCGGCGCGCGCGTGCGGCAGCTGCCGATGACGCCGGCGCGCGTCAAGGCCGCGCTCGCGTAGGGGCGAGGCGGGGGCGACGGAAGGTCCACGGAACGGCCACGGAAGGACCACGGAAATCGCCACAGAAAGGCCAGGGAAATCGCGCCAAGTGGCCCAGGTCTCCGACCTGGGCTGCTCCTGGGTCGTGAGCCCTTCACGTCAGATCCACCGCCGGACACGCCGGGCGTACGCTTCGTACGTGGGGCCGAACACACGAGCGAGATACCGCTCCTCACGCCGGATCACCCGCCGCTGAAACAGCGCCAGGACGAAGGGCAGCAGCACGAGCGGCCAGACGCTGTTGCCCACGAGCGCGATGCCGGCGTAGGCGAGCGTCAGCCCGAGATACGTCGGGTTCCTCGACCATCGAAACACGCCCGTCGTGACCAGCGTCGTCGTCGGCTTCATCGGGTCGAAGGCCGTGCCGGCCAGGCGCAGCGAGAGGCCCCCGGCGATCCCCACCGCCGCGCCCGCCACGAGCGCCAGCGAGCCGCCCCAGACCGAGAGCCACCGCGGCATCGAGACGGGAGACCAGACCCAGAGGTCCACGGCGAAGCCGAGGAGCAGGCCTGCGAGGTAGTAGACGCCCGGGGCGACCCTCACGTCCGCGGACGCCGGGGTCTCGTCGATCGCATCCATGGCCGACCGCAGCTGAAGCCGCTAACGGGCGCGATACGCGGCGATGAAGTAGACGACGACCACGGCGCCAAATGTCGCGAGCAGCGCCGGAAAGAGATCCGTACCGGCGGCCCGGCCGTGCAGGGCGCCGCTCACGACGGCCGCCACGACGACGAGGCACAGGAGCGACATCAGGAGCTTGAGCGCGACGATGAGGTGGCGCGCGAGGCGGTACTGCCGCGCGGCGTTCTCCGGCGTGATGCGCCACGGGTAGTTGTAGATCCGGGGCACGCGCTCGAGCGCGCTCAGCACGACGAAGATCGCAGTGAAGATCGCGGCGAAGCCCACCAGCGAACCCTTGCTCCCGTAGCCGTCGATGTCGCCGGCGCCGTTGAAGTGCATCGGGACGCGGGCCGGCAGCCGCTGCCAGTACCAGCCGACCACCGTGAAGCTGGCGATCAGAATGGCGGCGGCCAGCACCGTCAGCGCGCGCTCGAGCGGCGACCGGGGGACGTCGACGATGGGGCGTCCGCCTCGCGCCGGTGCCGGCCCTGGGACCTCTGCCATCGATCGCATCAGCCCTGGTGGGGGCCGTCCGCCGGCGGATGGGCCTTGTGCAGCTTGTGCAGGAACCGGTGCACGACCGGCGCGAACATGATGCCGGCAATCGAGATGACGGCCAGGCCGCAGTAGAGGGCGTAGAAACCCTCGAAGAGCTTGCCGGCGGTGCCCCGCTGGTGATCGAGCGGCCCCTCGCCGCCCATCAGCATCGAGGCGTTGAGGAACGAATCGACCCAGCTCAGGCCTTCGGTGGCGCGATAGCCGATCATGCCCGCGAAGAGCGACACGGCGAGGACCGCGCCGCCCAGCCCGAAGCTGGCCGCGAGACGCCGCAGATAGGCCTGACGCGACAGGACCGGCTGCCACGCGCGTTCGAACAAGGGATGCCTCCCGGAGAGACGGATCCCCAAGAGATTACTCCTTGTCAGTGGTCGGCGGTCAGGCCGGCCTGTCGGGCCCGGCTGAAGCCAGGCACTGCGTACGCACCAGCGCCCACCGCCCTTGGCCCGCCGAAGCCTTGGCGAAGGCGCCCCGGTGTATCATGTCGCTGCCAGCGTGAACGGAGGCCGCCATGCGCCGCTCGCGCGTCCTCGCCGTTCTTCTCGCGCCCGCACTGATCCTCGCCGTTCTTCACGCCGCGCCGGCCCGCCCGCCAGCCCAGGATCCGTCTCCGCAGGCCCCGCAGAAGCCGGTCTTCCGCGCCGGCGTCAATCTCGTCGTGGTGGACGCGGTCGTGCTCGACGCGACGAACCAGCCCGTCGCCGACCTCGAGCAGCGCGACTTCCAGGTCCTCGAGGACGGGAAGCCGCAGGACATCGTGACGTTCACGCGAGTCGCGCTGCCAGCGCTCCCGCCGCGCGAGCCGCCGCGATCGGACGTCGCCACCAACGCGGGGGCGGAGGAAGGGCGGATGATCCTCCTCGTGCTCGACGACCCGAACAGCCTGTCGGCGCGGACCGAGGCCATCAAGCGCGCGGCGCGCCGCGTCGTGGAGCAGCTCGCGTCGCAGGACCAGGTGGCGCTCCTCTGGGTCAGCCTGAAGCGGCAGGGCGCGCGCGAGTTCACGACGGACCACGCCTCCATCCTGCGGGCGATCGATGCGTTCCAGGCCGAACAGGCCCGGATCGTGCGGCGCGCGGGCCCCAACGCCCAGGCCGAGTTGCCCGACGACCCGACCGGCGAAAGCGCGATGAGCGATGAGAGTCGCAAGCTCGCGCGCATGAACCTGAAGGCGTTCTTCGACGCCGAACGGCCGTTCCGCGTCGCTGAGGACGTCGGCAGGTACCTGGCGAGTGCCGAGCGGCGCCGCAAAGTGATTGTCTACATCGGCCAGGGCCAGAGGAGGCAGGGGTTGCCCGGTGGGAGCAGCGGACCAGGCTTTCAAGTGGACGGCAGCAGGCCGGTGTCCTCAGGCGCCGCGGCGTTCCCTCCGTCGGCCATGGATCCACTCCTGCCGAGGGCCATCGCCGCCGACAGGGACGCCAACGTCACCTTCTACTCGATCGATCCCAGCGGCCCGCCGGATCCCGCCCATCCGGACAAGGCGAACGCGCCGCAGGCCGTCGGCGACTTCGCGCGGCTTGCCAGGGCCACGGGAGGTTTCGTCAGCTTCCGCACCGATGTGGACCAGGCCGTCGACCGGGTGGTGGAGGCCACGAGCATCTACTACCTGCTCGGCTACTACGCCGAGCCCGCCAGCGGCCGCGAACGCGAGCGCGCGATCGAGGTCAGGACGACGCGCACAGACGTGCGCGTCCTGGCGAGACGGAGCTACATGCCCGAGGCCCCGGAGGCGAGCGTCAGCGCGCGCGACCAGGCGGCGGGCGCCGTGCGCGACCTCGTGCCGACAGCGGACCTGGGCCTGGCGGCTTTCGCCGCGCCCTTCCGCGACGCGGGCCGGAAGGAACAGGCGATCGAGATCGCGGTCGAGGTCCGGGCGCCGGAGTTCGCGCCGGCGACGCGCGACGCGGGCTTCCGCGACGACGTGGAGCTGGTCGTCGTGGCGATCGAGCCGGGCGAGAAGGTGCGCGCGACGCGGCAGGTGACGGCCCACGTGGCGCTCGACGCCGAGAAGGCCGCCGCGCTCGGCGCCGGGCGCTACCTGCTGCGCACGCGCCTGGACGTCCCGCCCGGCCAGTACCAGCTCCGCCTCGGCGCGCGTAGCGCGGTCGCCGGCCGCGCGGGCAGCGTCTACTACGACGTCACCGTGCCGGACTTTCGCGCGCGGCCCCTCTCGCTGAGCGGCCTCGTCATCGGATGGGCAACGACCCGCGATCCGATGCCCGTGGCGAGCACCGACGCGCGCGCCTCGTTGGTGCCGTTCGAGCCCGTGTTGACCCGTGAATTCGCGCCGGACGACAAGGTGTGGGCGTACGCGCGCGTGTATCGCGGCAGGGACGCGGGCGGGGGTACGGCCTTCCTGACGACATCCGTCATTCACCTCGACGACGGGAAGACGGCATGGACGTCGTCCGAGGAACGTCTACCGGCTGCGTTCGGGCCAAGCGGCGAGACCGAGTATCGCGTCGCGTTGCCGCTCGACGCGCTGCAGCCGGGCTCCTACCGCCTGCGCATCGACGCGGCGCTCGACGGCACGCTCGCTGCGCGCCGCGAGCTGGACTTCCGGGTGACCGCGGCGGCTCCGGCCACGCCTCCGACGGCCGAAGTGGCCGCGCGGGCCGCCGCACCTCCGCCAGCGGTACTGCCGCCCGCGGTCCTCCGTCCGCCGCCGGCGGGGCTCGAGGAGCTGATCGACCGCACGACCGAGTACGTGCGGGACTACGCCGAGGAGTTGTCCTCCGTCGTCAGCGAGGAAACGTACGAGCAGACCGTCAGCGGGCCGCCCGGCTTTGGCCACCAGGCCGTGATGGTGGAAGCCTCCCGCCGGCTGCGATCCGACTTCCTGCTGGTGCGGCTGCCAGACGAGCCCGGCTGGACGCCCTTCCGCGACGTCTTCGAGGTCGACGGCAAGCCCGTGCGCGACCGTGACGATCGGCTCCGGAAGCTCTTCCTCGAGATGCCGCCCGGTGCGCTGACGACGGCACGTCGCATCCTGAACGAGAGCGCGCGCTACAACATCGGCAGGATCGTCAGGAACATCAACCAGCCGGTCCTGCCGCTCATGTTCCTGTTGCCGGAGAACCAGCCGCGCTTCTGGTTCCGCGACGGGGGCGAGGAGATGGTGGAAAGCGTGCGCGCGCGCCGCGTGAGCTACGAAGAGAGGAGCCGCCCCACGCTGATCCGGCAGCTTGGGTCGAACAAGGACATGCCCGCATCCGGCACGCTCTGGATCGACCCGGTGACGGGCCGCATCGTGAAGACCGAGCTCGAGACCACCGACGGCCTGTTCCGGATGCAGACGACCGTGCTGTACCGTCCGGATGACGAGCTGGGGCTCTGGGTGCCGGTCGAGATGCGGGAGACCTACTGGTCGCGGTCGGATCGCATCTACGGCAAGGCGACCTACGGGAACTTCCGCAGGTTCCAGGTGAAGACCGAGACGACGATCAAGATGCCGAAATGAGGAGGGCCGGCTCACGCCGGCCCTCCTCAGCGGTCAGGGGTCAGGGGTCAGCTCAGAGCCCCCAGTCCCCAGCCCCCAGTCCCCGACCAGCGCCCAAGGCCCAGCGCCTACCGCACCAGCGCCCCGAGCGCCGTCGCGGCCTGCTGCACCTGGTCGGCCATCGCCGTGATGGCGCCGGCCGTGATCGGCACGTACTTCTCGGCCTCGTTCCAGGTCTTCTCCTCCAGCCCCTCGCGGATGCCGGGCAGCGTCTTCACGCCGTAGCCCGTGTAGAAGCCCGGCGCGTAGATCATGTGCTGGAACCAGTCGCGGCGCGGGAGCCCCTGCGCGTAGCCGAGCTTCCGCTCCGTCGTATAGACGAGCTCGTTGAGCGCCGCGACCTGGTCCTTCTTCGCGGCGAGCGACGCCGACGGCACGGCCGCGAGGCCCGCGTAGGCCTTCTCGTACGCCGCGGCCGCCGTCTTCAGCTTCGCGATCGCGGCGCTCAGCGGCTTCAGGTCCACCGCCGTCGCGCCCGCGTTGTCCTTCTTCAGCTTGGCGACCTGGTCGGCGTAGGTCGCGAGCGTCGTCGCGTAGTTGGTGAACTCGAACGGCAGCACCGTCGAGTCGGCCAACCGCATGATCGTCGTGCCGCTCGTCTGCGCCAGCGCCACGCCGTAGCTGAAGTCGGGGTCGCCGAAGCGCGTGTACCAGGTGAACGAATCGTAAATGGAGTGGTAGATACCGCCCGGGTCGTCACCGCCGTAGCCGAGGTTGAGCGACGCGATGGTGAGGTGGTCGATGAACGCGGTGTAGTCGGACCCCGAGCCCAGCGCGCCGAGCTCGAGCCCCTTCTGCGCCTCGATCTTCTTCTTCGCCTCGTCGGTCTTCGCCTCGTCCAGCTGGTGGGCGCGCCGCGCGTCGAGCACGCTCTTGCCGGTCTTCGGGTCGCGAATGTCGCGCGCCACTCCGGTCATGAGCGTCTGGAGCGAGTGCGACCCGCTCGCGTTCAGCCACCCCTTCCCGTTGCTGTCGCCGTTGATGTAGACGACGGCCTTCTGCTTCAGCTCGTCGGCGTGCTTCTCGGCCCACTCGGTGGAGCCGAGCAGCCCCCACTCCTCGCCGTCCCACGCCGCGAGGACGATGGTGCGCTTCGGGTGCCAGCCGGTCTTCAGGAGCTCCGAGAAGCTGCGCGCCGTCTCCATCAGCGCCGCCTGGCCGCTCACCGGGTCGTCGGCGCCGTTCACCCACGCGTCGTGATGGTTGCCGTAGATCACCCACTCGTCGGGGAACTCGGAACCGGGGATGGTGGCGATGACGTCGTAGAGCGGGCGCACCTCCCAGTCGAACGACAGCTTCAGGTGCACCTTGGCCGGCCCCGCGCCGAGGTGATAGGTCACCGGCAGCGCGCCGCGCCAGTCCTCGGGCGCGACCGGCCCGCCCAGGTTGCGCATGATGGGCAGCGCGTCGCCGTAGGAGATCGGCAGCACGGGGATCTTCACCAGTGTCTTCGCCTCGGCGCGCGTCAGCTGGCGCGCGCCCTTCTCGTCGGCCCAGCCCGGCGTGAGCGGGTCGCCCGGATAGAGCGGCATGTCCATGACGCTGCCGCGCTGCACGCCCTGCTCGGGACGGAACGGCCCTTTCGGGTAGACGTCGCCCTGGAAGTACCCGTCGTCGCGCGGGTCGGAGTAGATGAGGCAGCCGATCGCGCCGTGCTCGGCGGCCACCTTCGGCTTGATGCCGCGCCAGCTGCCGCCGTAGCGCGCGATGACGATCCTGCCCTTGACGTCGACGCCCTGCTTGGCCAGCACCTCGTAGTCGGCCGGGACGCCGTAGTTCACGTACACGACCTCCGCTGTGACGTCGCCGTCGGCCGAGTAGGCGTTGAAGGTGGGCAGCTGTCCGGCGTCGGACGAGTCCGGGTCCTCCGGAATCGCCGGCTCCTTGAGCACGGCGGTGTACTCCTCTGGCGCCACCAGCTCGACGACTCGGTTCACGGGCGTGGGCATCAGCGCCTGGTACTGCTCGATGTGCGCGTCGAGACCCCAGCCCTTGAACTGGTCCAGGATGTAGGAGGCGACCTTCATCGATCCGGGCGAGCCCGCATTGTGGGGGTCCGCGCTGATGGTCTTGTTGTACTCCCGGATACTCTCGGCCTTCGGCAGCGCACGGAACGCATCTTCCTGCTGCCGCTCGGCCGCGACCTGGTCGCGCGTGAAGCCGCGCAACCCGGGTTCCTGCATGGCGGCCGTTCCCGCGAGCATCGCCGCCGCCCCGCCGCACGCCGTCATCCAAACCACACGCCGGACTGCCCCTCGCATTGCCCCTCCTGACTGACTCCTCTGGAGGGAAGAGTATACATCCGGCTGACGGCTCACGGCTTACGGCTCACGCCGGCTGACGGCCGACGGCTCACGCGCGCCCAACGCCCAGCGCCCAACGCCCAGCGCCCCGGAACCGCGCCGCCAGCCGGCGCGTAAGATCTCTCGGGGCGGCGCGTCGGCGCCGGCTTCTCTGCCAGACTGCCACACCGCCGGTCGGGAGGTTGCGGACGATGCGGGATCTCGTGCAGGACGTCAGATACGGCGCGCGGCTGCTGGTGAAACAGCCGGGCTTCACCACCGTCGTTGGCCTCACGCTGGCCCTCGCCATCGGCGCCAACACGCTCATCTTCAGCATCGTCAGCTTCATGCTCTTGCGGCCGCTGCCGCTCAGGAACATCGACACCCTGGCGTCGATCTTTGCCATTGACCCGCAGCGCGGCAGCGACCGCGCGCGCGTGTCGTACCAGGACTTCCTGGACTGGCAGGCGAAGACGCGGACGTTCTCGGCCTTGGGAGCGATGACCTCGGGCACCTACACGCTCTCGGGCCACGGCGAGCCCATGCGCGTCGAGGCCCAGCGGGTCTCGTGGAACCTGCTCGACATCTGGGGGTTCAAGCTCGAGCTCGGGCGGAACTTCCGGGCCGAGGAGGACGCGCCGGGCGCCGGCCACGCCGTCATCCTGTCCGACGGGTTCTGGCGCCGGCAGTTCGCCGCCGACCCGGGCATCGTCGGACAGGCCATCACGCTCAACGGGGAGCCGTACACCGTCGTCGGCGTGCTCGATCCCGAAGCCGAGCTCGGCAACCTGAGCCTGATCGACGTCTGGACACCGCTGGCGCTTCCGGCCGACACCCCGCGCGACACGCGCGACCTGCGGGTGTACGGCCGGCTTGGTCCGGGCGCCACCGTCGCGCAGGCCTCCGCCGAGGTCGAGACCGTCGCGCGGCAGCTGCAGCAGGATCACCCCGTGACGAACACCGGATGGAATGCGCGCGTGGTGCCGGCGCTCGTGGCGATGACGGGCGCCAACGGCTGGCTCGTGCTGGGGCTGCTGGGCGTCTTCGTGTCGCTCGTGCTCGTCATCGCGTGCGCGAACGTGGCGAACCTGATGCTGGCGCGCGCCGTCGCGCGGCGGAAGGAGATCGCGCTGCGCGCCGCGCTCGGTGCGGGCCGACTGCGCCTCGTCCGCCAGATCCTCACCGAGAGCCTGCTGCTCGGCCTGCTGGGCGGCGCGGTCGGCCTCGCGATCGCCAAGGGCGGCCTGTTGATCATGCAGGCGGTCGCCTACGAGCCGTTCTTCCAGCAGATCGTGCTGGACCATCGGGTGCTGGTCTTCGCGGCGTCGCTCTCGCTCCTGACGCCGCTCCTCTTCTCGTTCCTCCCGGCGCTGCAGGCCTCGCGGCTCGACCTGAACGAGGCGCTCAAGGAAGGCGGGCGGACGAGCGGCGGCGGTCGCGGCCGCAGCCGCAACGCGCTGGTCGTCGCGCAGCTCGGCCTGGCGATGACGCTGCTCGTCCTGTCCGGGCTCATCATCCGGACCGCCATCGCGGAGGCGCACCTCGCCATCGGCTTCGATCCGGCCAACGTGCTGACCATGCACGTGGACTTGACCGGCCCGCGCTACCCGGACGACGAGCGGGCCCGGCTGTTCTACGACACGGTGGTCGATCGGCTCGCCCGGCTCCCGGGCGTCGCGACGGCCGCCGTGGTCGACGACCTGCCGGCCTTCGGCAGTCCGGGATCGACCGACTTCTCGATCGAGGGGCGTCCCGCGCCGACGCTGTCCGACCGCCCGTGGGCGCTCCGGACCACGGCGAGCCCCGACTACTTCCGGACCTTCGACATCCCCCTCGTGCGCGGGCGGGTCTTCACCCGCGACGACGGGCCCCAGGCCGCGGGGGTCGCCCTCGTCAGCCGGGAGGCCGCGCGGCGCTACTGGCCGGACGGCGATCCGGTCGGCCAGCGGATCAGGCTGGGCGATCCGAACCAGGCCGGCCCCTGGCTGACCGTCGTCGGCGTGGTGGGCGACGTGCTGAACAACCCCGACTTGAACGGACCCGAGAACCCGCAGCTCTACGTGCCCGCGGCGCAGCATCCGTCGCGCGCCATGGCGATCGCGGTCCGGACGACGACGGACGCCGGCGGCCTGCTGGCCGCGGTGCGCAGCACGATCCACGAGGTGGATCCCGACCAGGCGGTCTACGACGCGCGGACGATGGCCCAGCGGTTCCACGAGGAGCTCGCGAGCGACCGGCTGCTGTACGGCATGTTCACCGCGTTCGCGTTCGTCGCGCTGCTGCTGGCGTCGGCGGGGCTCTACGGCGTCATGTCCTACTCGGTGGCGCAGCGGTCGCAGGAGTTCGGCGTGCGCCTGGCGCTCGGCGCGCGGGGCGCCGACGTGATGCGCCTCGTGATGGGGCAGGGCGTCAAGCTCCTGGTCGTGGGCCTGGCGTTCGGGCTGCTGGGCGGGCGTGCGCTGGCGCAGGTGATCGCGGGCGTCCTGCTCGGGGTCGGGCCGAACGACCCGCTCACCTTCGGCGGTGTGACGCTGGTGCTCGCGACCGTCGCGCTCCTGGCGAGCTACGTCCCGGCTCGCCGCGCGATTGCCATCGACCCGATCCGCACGCTGCGCGAGTGACCACGATGGCACGACGATGCCTCAGCGGTCCCACGAAGGGCACGATGGGCTGTCACGCTGCATCACGCGTGACGTCGCTTCGTGATCTCCTCATCATTCAATACAAGTGGACGATCACCTCCGGCTGGCGACCTCGGCCGCCGGAGGCGGCCGGGCGGCGTGTGAGATCGCGAGAACGAAGCGCGCCTGAGCCCGGAAGACTGCCATCGCGCGCGTTTCGTTCTCGCGATCTCACGCGTCGCCCCGAGCGGCCCGCCCGTGGTCGGGCCGCCAGGTCGCCAGCCTCGTGCCCGCAGCCCTCGTGGCCTTCGTGTCATCGTGGTTGACGTACGTGGGCGGCGAAGAGAGCGTGACGCCGTTCTGGGTTACGATAGTCCCCCGGGAGGCACAGCTCGTTGGCGAAGCGTCGGGGCTCCAGGCACAGTCCATCCCTCTTCGATCAGCCCGACGGCGGGGTCGGCGTCGGCGTCGGAACGCGGTCCGGTGGCATCGATGCGGTGGCGCTCCACGAGGCGGCGCAGACCCGCTACCTGAACTACGCGCTCTCGGTCATCACGGCGCGCGCGCTGCCCGACGTGCGCGACGGCCTCAAGCCCGTCCAGCGCCGCATCCTCTACACGATGTGGCAGCAGAACCTGACGGCCGACACCAAGCACCGCAAGTGCGCCAAGGTGGTCGGCGACGTCATGGGCAGCTACCACCCGCACGGCGACGCCGCGCTCTACGAGACGCTGGTGCGCATGGCGCAGCCCTTCTCGCTGCGCTACCCGCTCGTGGACGGCTCGGGCAACTTCGGCTCGCTCGACGGCGACGCCGCCGCGGCCATGCGCTACACCGAATGCCGGCTCGCGCGTCTCTCCGACGAGCTCCTCGTCGAGATCGACCGTGACACCGTGCCGTTCCGGCCCAACTACGACGGCACGAAGACCGAGCCCGTCGTGCTGCCGGCGCGCGTGCCGAACCTGCTCGTGAACGGCGCCACCGGCATCGCCGTCGGCATGGCCACCAACATCCCGCCGCACAACCTCGGCGAGGTGTGCACCGCGCTCGTCAAGCTGCTCGACAACGAGGACCTGAGCGTCACGCAGCTCTGCCGCTACATCAAGGGCCCGGACTTCCCGACCGGCGGCCAGATCCTCAACACGCCCGACGAGCTGAAGGACATCTACAAGACCGGCACCGGCACGATCCGGCTGCGCGGCACCTGGGACATCGGCCCCGAGTCGCGCGCGACCAAGACGATCTACATCGAGAGCGTGCCCTACACGGTGAACAAGGCCGCGCTCGTCGAGCGCATCGGCGAGATCGTCCTGGGCCGCCGGCTGCCGCAGCTCGTGGACGTCAAGGATCTGTCCACCGACGACGTGCGGATCGCGCTCGAGCTGAAGAAGGACGCCGACGAGAAGATGGTGATGGCGTACCTCTTCAAGCACACGCCGCTGCAGACCAACTTTCCGGTCAACCTGACCTGCCTCATCCCGACCGAGAACCCCGAGGTGGGACGTCCCGAGCGGCTCGACCTGAAGTCGATCCTCTGGCACTACCTCCACTTCCGCCTCGACGTCGTCACCAACCGGCTGGGGCACGAGCTGGCCGCGCTCGAGAAGCGCATCCACATCCTCGAGGGGTTCGAAAAGGTCTTCGACGCGCTCGACGAGATCCTGAAGATCGTCCGCAAGTCCGACGGCAAGAAGGACGCGGCCGAGAAGATCATGAAGCGCTTCGACCTGGACGCCGAGCAGACCGACGCCATCCTCGAGCTGAAGATCTACCGCCTGGCGCGCCTCGAGATCCTCGTGGTACGCCAGGAGCTCGAGGAGAAGCGGAAGCGCGCGAAGCAGATCGGCGCGCTGCTCCGGAGCGAGGCCGGCCGCTGGAAGATCGTGCGCGAGGAGATCGAGGAGGTGCAGCGGACCTACGGCGACGCCAGGGCCGACCGGCGCCACACCGCGATCGAGGCCGTCGAAGACGAGGCCGAGTACTCCGCCGAGGACTTCATCGTCGAGGAAGACAACGTCGTCATCGTGTCGCGCGACGGGTGGGTGAAACGGCAGAAGGAGGTCAAGGACCTCGCGTCCACGCGGCTGCGCGAGGGCGACGCCGTCCTGGCCGCGCTCGCCGGCAGCACGCGCGCCACGGTGGTGTTCTTCACCAACTTCGGCGTGGCGTACACGTGCCGGATCATCGACGTCCCGGCGTCCACCGGCTACGGCGAGCCGATCCAGCGGCTGTTCAAGTTCAAGGACGGCGAGCGGGTCATCGCGGCGCTGAGCCTCGACCCCCGCGTGGCTGGAGACATTCGGGGACAGGAGCCTGTCTCAGCTAGCAGGAAGGCTCCTGTCCCCGGCAGCGACGTGCCGCCCGTGCACGCCCTGGCGGTGACGAGCGACGGCTACAGCCTGCGCTTCGGCCTCGACGCGTTCGTCGAGCCCTCGACGCGGACCGGCCGCCGCTACGCGCGGCCCTCGGGCGAGGCCGAGGTCGTGGGCGTGGCGCGCCTGACCGGCGGCGAGACGGTGATTGCCGCCACCCGCCAGGCGCGGGCCATGCTGTGCCCGGTCGAGGAGGTCAACTTCCTCTCGGGCCCGGGCAAGGGCGTGATCCTGATCAAGCTGCAGAAGGGCGAGGACCGCGTGCTGGGATTCGTCGCCTCGAGCGGCGACCGCGACCTGATGACGGTCGAGACGAGCCGCGGCGCCGAGCAGACCATCAGCACCGCGAAGTACGAGGTGACCGGCCGCGGCGGCAAGGGCCGCGAGCTGCTCCAGCGCGGCCAGTTCCTGCGCGTCGTGCCCACGGCCGTCGAGCCGCCCCCGACGTTCAACGGGGCGTAGCCGAGCTCCTATAGCCAACCACCGCCCAGGCGCGAGCCCGAAGGGCGATACTGCCATCGCCCTGCGCGCCGAGGCGGCGCCTGAGGTCAGACACAAGACCGGCGCGCTGCTCTTCAGAAAGGGTGGCCACCAGGCTTGGTGCCGGGCCGGTGCCGCCGAGAAACGGGCGCCAGTAGTCCTCGAAGCCTGAGAACACGGTCGGCACCGACAAGGCCGCTCCCCGAATCCGTGTTGCGCCGGCAGACCGGAACAGCGACTCGAGGCGACGGGGGTTGCAGATCGGGAAGCGGAGCCCTTCGTCTGCCTCCGCCGCTCGAGGCTCGACTGTCGCGGCGGCGTCCCAGAAGTGCCTCAGGAATTCCATCCCTCGGGCGTAGTCCCAGACGAACGCGCCCACCAGCCCGCCGGGGCGGACCGCGTCGAGCTGCTCGACGATCGCGAGAGACGGGTCTGGGAAGAAATTGAGCGCGAGGCCCGAGACGGCCGCATCGTATCCACCGTCACGGCGGGGGAGGCTTCCAGCCCCCGCAACCGTAAAGGTCACCCGCGGGTCGGCCAGTTTGCGGCGGGCCGCATCGATGAAAGAAGGCGAAGGGTCGCAGGCCATGACCGATGCCGGCGCGGCCCGAGCGCAGATCGCGGCGGCGAGCGCACCCGAGCCCGTTCCGACGTCGAGCCAATGCCCGCCGTGTGCGGCGTCCAGCCAGTCGAGGAACGTCTCGGCGAGAGGACGGCTCCAACGGCCCATGAACGTCTCGTACGTATCGCCGGCGTTCCAGCCGTCCTCTGCGCGCGTGTTCATGCTCTCCCCGGTCGGACCGCCGGTCTCAACGCTCTTCCTGACCCCTGACCCCTGACCCCTAACTCCTGACCCCTGACCCCTACACCTTCAGAATGTCCCCCTTGCGCGCCAGCAGGGCGTAGAGGGCCGGCGCCATGAAAATCGACAGCGCCAGCCGCGACAGCAGGCCGCCGACGATGACGATGGCGAACGGCTTCTGCGAGTCGCTGCCGATGCCGGTGGACATCGCGGCGGGCAGCAGGCCCAGGCACGCCACGAGCGCCGTCATCATGATCGGCCGCAGCCTGAGCAGGGCGGCCTCGTGCGTGGCCGTCAGGATGTCCTTCCCTTCGAGCCGCAGCTTGTTGATGAACGAGTAGAGGATCACGTCGGTCTGCACGGCCACGCCCATCAGCGCGAGGAAGCCGAGCACGGACGACACGCTGAAGTTGGTGCCCGTCAGCTTGAGCGCGAGCAGGCCGCCCACCGGCTCGGTGACCAGGGTGCTGAACATGATGATCAGCGGGAACTTCAGGTTGCCGTAGAGCGCGAACAGGATCCCCAGGATCAGCACGACCGTGAGCGGCAGGATGACGTCCAGCTGCGACCGCGCCGCCAGGTAGTCCTTGTACTCCCCGCCCCAGTCGTACGCGTAGCCGGTCGGCAGCGGCACGGCGCTCGCCACGGCCGCTCGCGCCTGGTCGACGGCGCTGGCCAGGTCGCGGCCCTGCACGCTGTACTGGATGCCGATGTAGCGTGAGTTCGACTCGCGGTAGATGAACGACGCGCCCTTGCTCACCTTGATGTCCGCGAACTCGCCGAGCGGCAGCTGCTGGCCGTCGGGTGTCGCGACGAGCAGGTGCTTGATCGCGTCCATGTCCTTGCGGAAGGGCTCCTGCATGCGGACGACGAGATCGAACTGCTGCTCGCCCTGGATGACCTGGGTCGCGGCGGTGCCGCCGACGCCGGTCTCGAGCACGGCGTTGATGTCCGACACGTTCAGACCGTAGCGCGCGAGCTTCTCGCGGTTCGGCTCGACGGTCAGGCTCGGCTGGCCCAGCTCGCGGACGATGGTGATGTCGGTGATGCCGGGCACCTTCTCGATGATCCGCTTCACCGCCTCGGCCTTCTGCTCGAGCGTCGGGAGGTCGGGGCCGAAGATCTTCACGGCCAGCGCGCTCTTGAGGCCCGTCTCGGCCTCGTCCACGGCGTCCTCGGCCGGCTGCGTGTAGTTGAAGATCACGCCCGGGAACACCGACAGCTTCTCCTGGACCGCCGCGATGAGCTGCGGTTTGGTCCGGATGTCGCCCTGCCACGCCGGGTCGTCGTACGGCTTGAGCCCCACGAAGAACTCGTCGTTGAAGAACCCGATGGGATCGGTGCCGTCGTCGGGCCGGCCGAGCTCGTTCCCGACCACGGTGACCTGCGGGAAGCCGAGGAGCACGTTGCGGATCTTCGGCGCGAGCGCCGACGCCTCGTCGAACGAGATGGTGTAGGGCGTGGTGGCGCGCACCCAGAGCGCGCCCTCGTCGAGGTGGGGCATGAACTCCGCGCCGATGAACGGCACGAGGAGCAGCGACGCGCCGAACACGGCCAGGCAGAACGCCACGGTCGCCTTGCGGTAGGTGAGCGCGACGTTCAGCAGGCGGCCGTAGAGCCGGCGCACGCTCTCGTAGAGCGCGACGCTCGGCTCCTTCACGCCCTTCCGCAGGAACCAGGCGCACAGCACGGGCAAAAGCGTCAGCGCGCACAGCAGCGCGCCGATGAGCGCGAACGACATCGTGTCGGCCATCGGGTGGAACAGCCGGCCGGACGGCCCCGACAGCGCGTAGATGGGCAGGTAGCCGGCGATGATCACGGCCACCGCGTAGAAGATCGGCCGCTCGACGTCGCGCGCGGCGGCGCGGATCACCTCGATGAGGTCGTACTCCTGCCCGTGGCGCTCGGCCAGCTCGCGGAAGATGTTCTCGACCATCACGACCGAGCCGTCCACGATGATGCCGAAGTCGATCGCGCCGATCGACAGCAGGTTGGCCGGGATGTTCGCCCAGTCGAGGCAGATGAACGCGAAGAGCAGCGAGAAGGGGATCGTGACGGCCACGATGATGGCCGTCCGGACGCTGAAGAGCAGCAGGCCCAGCACGACCAGCACGAGCAGCATGCCCCGGAGCAGGTTGCGCTCCACGGTCTTCGTCGTCTCGGCGATGAGGTCGGAGCGATCGTAGAAGGGCACCACCTTCACGTCGGGCGGCAGCACGTGCTCGTTCAGGTTCTGGGTGACCTGCTCCACGCGCTTCAGGATCACCTGGGCCTGCTCGCCGACGCGCATCAGGATGACGCCCTCGACGGCCTCGTCCTGCTTCATGTACCCGAACTGGCCGAGGCGCACCGCATGGCCGATCTCGACGTTGGCCACGTCGTGCACGTGCACGGGGATGCCCTTGTGTGCCGTCAGCACGACGTTGCCGATGTCGTCGAGCGTGCGGACCAGGCCCAGGCCGCGCACGTAGTAGAACTGCCCGCCCTGCGAGTAGAACCCGCCGCCCGCGTTCGCGTTGTTCGCGGCGAGCTGGGCCACGACCTGCGGCACCGAGACGCCGAACGACAGGAGCCGCCGCGGGTCGAGCAGCACCTGGTACTGCATCGTGGTGCCGCCGAAGCCCGAGTCACCGGCCACGCCCTGGATCGCCCGGTAGCGGCGCTCGACGACCCAATCCTCGAGGGTCTTCAGGTCCTGGGGCGAGCGATCGGTGCTCTGAAGCACGTACCGGTAGATCAGGCCGCTCGGGCTGTAGAGCGGCGAGATGTCGGCGCTGACGCCGGCGGGCACCGCGGCGCTCGGCACGCGCTCGAACGCCTGCTCGCGCGCGAAGTACGGGTCGGCGTCGTACTCGAAGTTCATCTTGACCGACGACAACCCGTACAGCGAGATGGACCGGAGCGCCTCGAGCTTCGGGATGCCGTTCATCTCGAGCTCGATCGGGATGGTGATGAGCCGCTCCACCTCCTCGGCGGCGTGGCCGGGCCACTGCGTGACGATCTCGACGTGGGGCGGCGACAGATCGGGATACGCGTCGATCGGCAGACGCTGGAACGACACGACGCCCCACGCCCCGAGGGCCAGCATCGTCATGACGACGAGGAACCGCTGCGACAGAGCGAACGAGACAATGCGGTCGATCATCGGGAACCTCGCCTCATCACCGCTGGTAGGTCTGGGCGAACTGCAGGAACACGCTGCCCTGGGACACGATCCGATCGCCGGGGGCGAGGCCGTCCAGGATCTGGACCATGTCGTCCTGGTTGGCGCCCGTCTTCACCAGCCGCTGGGCGAACTGGCCCGGCTTCGCCTCCAGGTACACGAACGGGAAGTTGTCCTCGTTGTAGAGCACGGCCGAGGTCGGCACGACCACCGCGTCCTTCTCGGTCGCCGTGTGGATGGCCACGTCCACGAACAGGTCCTTCTTCAGGAGGCCGTCGGTGTTGCGCGTCACGATGCGGACCGGCGTGGTGCGGGTGGCCGGGTCCAGCGCGGCGCCGATGTACCCGACCACGCCCGCGTAGGGGTGCGGGAACACCGGGCTCGTCACCTCGACCTCGTCGCCCCGGCGGACGCCAGCCAGGTCGCTGTCGTAGACGTGACCCTGCACCCACACCGTGGAGACGTTGCTGATGACGAAGCACACGGTCGATCCGGCCTGGATGACCTGCCCCGGCAGCACGCTCTTCTCGACGACGGTGCCCGCGATCGGCGCGCGCACGGCGAGCTCCGGCGTCACCGGGCCGTCCTGCTCGTCGGCGGCCTGGAGGTCGGCCGGGCTCACGCCGTAGATCCGGAGCGCGTCCAGCGTGTTCTGCACCTCCGTCGCCGCGTCGTGATAGTCGGCCTCCGACTGCTCGAGGTCCTTCTCGGCGATCGCCTTGTGCGCGAGCAGGTCGCGGTTGCGGTCGAGCGTGCGCTTCGCGAGGTCGAGGCGGTTGCGCGCCATCCGGTAGGCCGACACGGCGCCGGCGAAGTCGGGGCTCGAGACGTAGAGCAGCGGGTCGCCCGCCTGCACGCGCGCCCCGGTGTCCACGAGGATGCGCGTCACCGGACCGCTGACCTGGGTGATGGCCTGCGTGGTGTGGTCGGCGTCCCAGCCCACCGTGCCCGACGTGCGGACCACGACGGGCCACGACGCGCGCGCCACCGTGGCGATCTGCAGGTTCGGCAGCTGGTTCGCCGGGACGCTGAACAGGTTCGGCTGCGGCGCCGCGGCCGGACCGTCCGCCGGCGCGCTGGCCGGGCCGGGTGTGCCGCAGCCGATCGCCGCCGCGGCCAGCAGCGC
>JAHECP010000192.1 GCA_024641665.1 Acidobacteriota bacterium | reverse complement strand
AGGCGGCGTCGGCGTCGGCGTGCGCCGGGGGCGGCGGGGCGGCCGGCGCCAGGCCGAGCCGCACCGTGAAGCGGAACGTGCTGCCGGCGCCGACCGCGCTCTCGACGGTGATCTCACCGCCCATCAACTCGGCCAGCTGCGACGAGATCGAGAGTCCGAGCCCGGCGCCGCCGTAGCGGCGCGTGGTGGAGCCGTCGGCCTGCACGAACGCCTCGAAGATGGTCTGCAGCTTCTCGGGCGGGATGCCGATGCCGGTGTCCTTCACGGCGAACGCGATCACGGCAGCGTCCTCGGTGCGCTCCAGCACGGTCACGTCGAGCACCACCTCGCCGCGCTCGGTGAATTTCACCGCGTTCGACACCAGGTTGAGCAGCACCTGCCGCAGCCGCGCGGCGTCGCCGACGAGCCGGTCGGGCACCGCCGGCACGACGCGCCACCGCAGGTCGAGCTGCTTGGCTTCGGCGGGCAGGCGTACGGTGTCCACGACGGCGTTCAGCACCTCGTGCAGCAAGAACGGCGCGGGGCTGAGCGAGAAGCGGCCCGCCTCGATCCGTGAGAAATCCAGGATGTCGTCGATGATCGTCGCCAGCTCGTCGGACGCCACCCGGAGCATCTCGAGATAGCGGCGCCGCTCGGGCTCGGTCGCCGCCTCGGCGGCCAGCTGCGACATGCCCATGATGGCGCTCAGCGGCGTCCGCAGCTCGTGGCTCACGTTGGCGAGGAACTCCTCCTTCGCGCGGTGGGCCTCTTCCATGCGGCGGTTCGTGTCGGCCAGCTCGGTCGAGGTGTCGCCGATCTGGCGGATCAGCTCCCGGTTATGCGTCACGTCCTGGAAGGTGAGCGTCAGGCCGGTCGCGATGCCGAGCTCGTCGCGCGCGGGCGCGGCCGTCCACTGCAGGATGCGTCCGTCGGCGGCCACCTGCACGTCGCCCTGGCAGGGACGCTCCGGGGCGTCCAGGATGGCCAGCAACGCCGGGCGCCAGCGGACGCCGGTGCCGACCTCCCGCAGCGAATAGCCGATCAGGTCCACGACGTTCGAGCCGGTCGCCTGGGTCGCGTCGAAGCCGATCAGTTCGGCGGCCTTCGCATTGGCCGATTCGACGCGACCGCCGGGCCCCACGAGCACCAGGCCGTCCGAGGTGGAGTCGAAGATCCGCTGCAGGTGCACCTGCTGGCGCCGCGCGCGGTCGTAGAGCAGGGCGCGCTCGACGGCGAGCGCGCCCTGCTGGTCCAGGGCGGCCTCGGCGCGGAGCTTGGCGGTCGCGAGCTCGGCCGACTGCGTCTCGTGCCGCTGGACGAGCTCCTTCGCCAGCCGCAGCGCGCCGGCCCGCTGGACCTGGTGCCGCTCGGCGATCCGCGCGACCGACGCCATGTACAGGCTGGTGATGTAGAGGAACGAGATCTTGGCGATCTCGGCCGGCCAGGAGAACGGCAGCCCCCGCAGGTCGGCGGCCACGACCACCAGCCCGTAGGAGAGCGGCGCCAGGTGCGCGAAGACGAGGGCGCGGCGGAACGAGATCGGGATCTGGTCGGCGACCCGCCCCAGCAGGATGAAGAACAGCCAGCTCCGCGTGGCCCCCGTCAGGTAGATCACCGAGGCCCAGACCAGCAGGTCGAGTCCGAGGAAGAGCACCGACAGGTCGAACGCGTGGACCCGCGCGTAGAAGCGCGACAGCGCCAGCCACGACACGACCGCGTACGCGCCCAGGATGGCGACGATCGTCAGCCACGTGTGCCACTGGAAGTCGTCGAGCAGGAAGCGGTCGTGCACCAGCGCGCCCACGGCCAGCAGCACCGTCCCGAACGCGCGCAGGCGGGGGATCTCCACCGTGTTCAGGTAGAGGCGCCGGCGGGCCTTGCGCGCCGCCGCCTCGGCGGGACCGAGATCGAACGCCAGCCGACCGAGGTCCGTCTGGGTGTCAGGCATGCGGGAGACGCTCGGGAAAGCGATGCGACTATAGCACCGGACCGGAAAGGGACGAAGGGGAAGCCGGGGAATTGGAGCGGGCTACGGGGATCGAACCCGTCTAACTGGCTTGGGAAGCCAGGGCATTACCACTATGCTAAGCCCGCTCGAAGGTTATCCGACGTCCGGCTATTCTAGCACCCCACGGCACCTGAAGGCGGGCTCATGCCCGGATGAAGGCCAGCACCTCGTCCCGGCGCGCCGCCATGATCTCCGGGGTCCGGCCCTCGAGGTTCAGCCGGAGCAGCGGCTCCGTGTTGGACGGGCGCACGTTGAAGTGCCAGTCGGAGAACTCCGCCGAGAACCCGTCCATCCGGTAGGTGTGGCCGTCCTCGTAGCGCCCGGCCAGGCCCGCGAGCTTCTCCTCGACCAGGCGCATGTCGCCCATCTTGGTGTTGATCTCGCCCGAGATGAAGTAGCGCGCGCGCAGCGGCGCGAGCAGTTCGCGCAGGGTCTGGCCCTTGACCGACATCAGCTCCAGGATCAGCAGTGCCGGGATGAACCCGTTGTCGGCGTAGAAATTCTCCCGGAAGTAGTAGTGGCCGGTGACCTCGCCGCCGAAGACGGCGTTCTCCTCGCGCATCCGCTTCTTGAAGAACGCGTGCCCGACGCGGTTCATCAGGGCCTGGCCGCCGTAGCGCGCTACGACGTCCTTGACCGCGTAGCTCGCCCGCACGTCGTAGACCACCTTGGCGCCGGGCTGCTTGCGCAGGAACGCCTCGGCGAGCAGGGCCGTCACGAAGTCGCCGGCGATGAACTCGCCGCTCCCGTCGATGAAGAAGCAGCGGTCGGCATCGCCGTCCCACGCAATCCCGATGTCGGCGCCCTCGGCGACCACCCGCTCGACGATATCGCGACGGTTCTCCTCGATGAGGGGGTTGGCCTCGTGGTTGGGGAACGTGCCGTCCACCTCGAAGCAGAGCCGCGTGGTCCGGCAGGCCAGCCGCTCGAAGATGGGCGGGGCGACGAGGCCCGCCATCCCGCTGCCGGCGTCGAGCACGGCGTTGAACGGCTTGACGACCGCCGGGTCGATGAACGACAGCACGTGCGCGACGTAGTCGTCGAGCACGGCCTGGCGGCTCACCGCGCCGGGCGCGGCGGCCGGCGCCGGCAGCGTGCCGCCGAGGAGCATGTCGCGGATGTCCGAGATGCCCTTGTCGCCGCTCAGGGGGAGGGCTTCGCGCCCGACCAGCTTCATGCCGTTGTACTGCTTCGGGTTGTGCGACGCGGTGATCTCGGCGCCGCCGTCGAGCCCGCCGCGGGCGACGGCGTAGTAGAGCATGTCGGTGCCGATGAGGCCGAAGTCCACCACGTCGGCGCCCTGGGCGCGCGCGCCGTCGATGAACGCCGCGGCGAGCGCCGGCGAGGACGGGCGCATGTCGTGGCCGACGCCGATGCGCCGCGCGCCGAGGTAGGCGACGAAGGCGCGGCCCACCTGGCGGGCGAGATCCTCGTGCACCTCGTCCGGATGGATGCCGCGGATGTCGTACGCCTTGAACACGCCGGGGTCGATGCTGGTCATGGCCTCCTGGGAGCCGGCCTCACAGGCTGCTGTAGTCGGTCACGACGGACTTGTCGCCGAGCACGACGCCGTCGCCGACCGCGGCGCTGCGGCCGATGTGGCACTGGCGCCCGAGGATCGCCTGGCGGACGTGGGCCTCGCGTCCGATCCGGCCGTTGGCCCAGACGATCGCGCCCTCGACGATCGCGCCCTCCTCGACGTGGCACTGCCGGCCGAGGACCGAATAGGGCAGCACCTTCGCGCCGGCCTTCACGACGGTGCCCGCGTCGATGAAGCACGGGCCCGCGATCTCCACGCCGGCGTCGATCCGGGCCTCCGGCGAGACGCACGCGGCGCCGCGGTCGCCCGTTTCGAAGGGCGGCGCCACGAACCGGCCGTCCATGATGTCGTGGTGCACCTGCCGGTACTTGGCCGGGGTGCCGATGTCAATCCAGTACCCGCGGCCGACGTGGGCGACGAAGGGTTCCCCGCGCTCGACGAGCGACGGGAAATAGCTGCGCTCGATCGACCAGGCCGTCCCCTGCGGGATGCGGTCGAACGTGTCGGGCTCGAGCACGTAGATGCCCGCGTTGATCGTGTTGCAGGTGATCTCGTCGGCGCTCGGCTTCTCGAGGAACCGCCGGACGTTGCCTTCCTTGTCGGTCTCCACCAGCCCGTAGGCCGTGGGGTTCTCGACGGGCGTCAGCACGATCGTCGCCCGCGCCCGACGCTCGCGGTGCAGCCGCAGCACGGCCGCGAGATCGACCTGCGTCAGCACGTCGCCGTTGAACACCAGGACCGAGTCGGAGAGCGACTCGCCGGCATAGCGCACGGCGCCCGCCGTTCCGAGCGGCATCGGCTCCACGACGTAGCGGATCTTGAGGCCGATGTCCGCGCCGTCCCCGAAGACGTCCTCGATCCGGCGGGGCTGGTAGTTCAGGCTGAGGATGACCTCGTCGATCTCGGGAATCTGCCGGAGCTGGTCGATCTGGTAGTACAGGAACGCCCGGTTGAAGATCGGAACGATCGGCTTGGGCGTGTGCACCGTGAGCGGGCGCAGCCGCGTGCCCTTGCCTCCGGCGAGCAGAATGGCCTTCATGACGGCCTCCCATCATATCAGAGCGGTTCGGCGTCCGGCCCGCCCGCCGGCGGGTTGTCGGGGGCGCGGCGCCGCGATACAATGGCCCCGCTTCTCACAACGGGACCACGCGTGCGCGCGCTGTCAGACACGATCCGCCGCCTGCCGCTCAACCTGCCCAACGCGCTGACCGTCGGGCGCATCTTCCTCGTGCCTCTGCTCGTCGTCGTGCTCCTCACGAAGTTCGAAGGGCACCTGATCCTGGGGATCCGCAAGGAGCTGGTGGGCGCGGCGATCTTCGCGGTGGCCTCGCTCACCGACTGGCTCGACGGCTACCTCGCCCGCCGCCGCCAGCAGGTCACCACGCTCGGCCAGCTGATGGACCCGCTGGCCGACAAGCTGCTCATCACCGCCGCGCTGGTCTCGCTCGTCCAGATGGACCTGGCGCCGGCGTGGATGGTGGCCGTGATTCTCGGCCGCGAGCTGGCCGTCACCGTGCTGCGCAGCCTGGCCTACGCCCGGGGCGTCACCATCCCGGCCTCGCCGCTCGGCAAGTTGAAGATGGCGTCGCAGGTCGTCGCGATCCTGCTCCTCATCCTCGGACGCGATCATCTGTCCGGCTTCGTGGTGGTGGGGCAATGGGCGCTGTGGGTGGCCGTCGCCACGGCGGTCGTCTCCGCCATCGACTACTATCGCCGCTACAGTCAGGTCCTCGGCCCGAGGGTGGCCGTCGCAGAGCCGGCCGCGTCGCGGCCGGCTCCGCGCGTGCCGACGGCCGCGGGTCCCGCGCCCGACGCGCCCCGCGCGCAGCTCTGAACTCACGTGGGGCTCCGCCCCACACCCCGGCTCGGTCGCTCGCGCTCTTCGGCGTCGCTCAGAGCGCGCTGAGCGTGCCGAAGGGCGTGCCTCCGACGCTCACTTTCGCGGCGCGACGAGGTCGCCGCGATACACCGGCTGGCTCGCCTTGGTCACGCGGACGGTCGCCGTGTCGGGCAGGACGAGCTCGACCATCGCCTCGCCGACGACGAGCGCGGGCCCGCCGGGCTGCTCCCGCCGGAAGATCGTCAGCATCTGCCCCGGCTGCAGCCCCTTGTCGCTCCCCCGATCGATGACGATCAGGCTCGCCTGGCCAGCGATGGTCGTCCGTTCGGGGCCGAAGAGCACGGTCGCGGCGTTGTCGAAGTCCGGCTCGCCGGAATCGGCCATCGGCTTCGGCACCGTCGGCACCTCGAACGGCGCCAGTATGTCGCCCGCCTCCGTCGCGGCGCACGAGTAGACGATGGTGGCCATCGCGTGCGGGCCGTCGATCCGGTCCACGCGCACCCAGCCGAGCGTGTGGAGGTTCACCCAGACCTGCCGTCCCATGTCGTACTCGGTCGGCGCCAGCACGCGGCGCACGTAGTAGAGGTTGCCGACCACGAGGCCGTCGGATCCGATGTCCCCCACGATGATGCGCTCGCCGGTGCCGAAGAGCGCCTTCTTCGGCTCCACGCCCCCCGTGACGGTCGCGAGGGGCACCGGGGCCGTCTTCATCGCGCGCGGCGCGCACGCCAACGCTTCGACTTCGCGCGCCTGCGGCCCGGTGGGCATCTCCTGGGCCCCGACCGGTGCCGCGCCGGCGGCCAGAAAGCCCGCCGTCAACCCGACCACGCCGAACGCCGTCCACAGCCGCCGCCGGTTGTCAGTGTGTGTGTGCGTCATGACCTGATTTCAACTCCTCGATACGGCGTTTCGCATTCTCCAGATACTGGCTCTGCGCGAACTCGCTCACGAGTCGTTCGAGATAGGGGAGCGCCTCTGCCGATCGGTTCACCTTCACGAGCGATTCGGCCAGGTAGTAGTAGACGGCATCGCGCGAGGTGTACTCGGGGTCGCGGGTCAACACCGCCTTGAAGCGGTCGATCGCGCCCGGGTACCACTTGGCGCGATAGTAGAAGAGGCCCACCTGGTAGTCGGAGTCGTCGAGCCGGTCCTTGGCCTCGCGCAGCTTGGTGCGGACGTCGCCCGCCAGATCGCTCTTCGGGTAGCGCGCGAGGAAGGTCTCGAACTCGGTCATGGCCGCCTTCGTTTCCGTCTGGTCGCGCTGCGGCCCTCGCATCTCGTTGAAATGGGCGAGCCCCAGCTTGTACTGCGCGTAGTCGGCCCTGGGGTTGGTCGGATAGAAGTTCAGGAACTCGCGGAACTCGTTGATGGCGAGCACGTTCGACTCGCTCGTCCCCTCGCCGAGGTAGCTGTCGCCGAGGCCGAGCTTCGCGTCGGCCCGGTAGGGGCTCTGCGGGTAATTGTCCACGATTTCGCGGAAGTACTCGCGGCTCGTGATCCACTTGCGGTCCTTGAGCGCCTCGGTCCCGCGCTGGAACAGGAACTGGTCCGCGTTGGCCGTCCCGGTCGGCGGGCGCTTGGGCACCGACGCGCAGGCGCCCAGCGCGGCGAGCGCCGCGGCGGCCGCCAGGACGCCCAACGCGCCCGCGCGGCGAGGAAGCGAAACGAGGCGGCGCGCGCGCGCCGCCGTGGGTAGCCCGTTGATACGCACCGTCATTGTCCTGTCAAGGCCGTCGTCGTGGACAGCCAGCGATATTCGGCCGTCAGGCCGTCTTCCAGTGACACGCGAGGCCGGAAGTCCAGGTCGGCGCGGGCCAGGCTGGTGTCGGCGAACGTGTCCCGCATATCGCCTTTCTGCGGTGCCTCGTAGCGCACCTCGATCCGGCGGCCCGTGCAGGCCTCGACCAGGCGGAGCACCTGGTTCACCGACACGCGCGACCCCCCACCTATGTTGTAGACGCGCCCGGGGCGGCCGCGGTCGCCTGCGGCCAGGGTGGCCGCGACGGCGTCGGCCACGAACGTGAAGTCCCGGGTCTGCTCGCCGTCCCCGTAGATCCGGATCGGCTGTCCCGCCGCGGCGGCCTTCAGGAACCGGTGGAACGCCATGTCGGGCCGCTGCCGCGGCCCGTAGACCGTGAAATACCGCACCGACACCGCCGGTACGCCGTGGTTCACGTGGTAGAGGTGGCAGAGCTGCTCGGCCGCCAGCTTGGTCACGCCGTAAGGCGACACCGGCTGGGGCAGCGTCCGCTCGGTCATCGGGATGGCGGCCGCGTCGCCGTACACCGACGAGCTGGACGCGTAGACGAACCGGTGGAGGGGCCGGCCGACCGTCGCTTCGAGCAGGACCTGGGTGGCCTCGATGTTGTTGACCGTGTACACCTGGAAGTCGCGGCCCCAGCTCTTGCGCACGCCCGCCTGCGCCGCCAGGTGAAACACGTGGGTCACACCCTCGAGGAGCCGGCCGAGGTCGGCCTGTTGAATGGACGACTCGACGAAACCGAACCGCGCGTGCCCGCGCAGGCCCTCGAGGTTGCGCTCCTTGACGGTCCGCGGGTAGTAATCGGTGAAGCAATCGATGCCGGTCACCGCCGCGCCGCCCTCGACGAGCGCCTCGGCGAGCTGCGATCCGATGAACCCCGCGACGCCCGTGACCAGTGCCTTCATGCGAACGCCTGCGTGATGCGGCCGGGCAGCCGGCACGGCCGCCCGTCCTCCCCGAGCGCGGCATGAACGGTCCGGCCCACCGCCGTCGTGACGGCGTCCGCCACGCGGACCACTTCGTAGTCGAACGCGAGCCGGACGGGGGAGACGAGCCGCCCCTCGGTCCGCACTTCCAGCTCGTCATCGTAGTGCGAGGACTGACGGTAGCGGCACTGCGCCTCGATGACGGGCAGGATCACGCCGGAGGCCTCCATTTCCCGGTAGGACCACCCCAGGGTCCGCAGCAGGTCGGTCCGGCCCACCTCGAACCAGACGAAGTAGTTGGCGTGGTACGCGACGCCCATCTTGTCGGTATCGGCGTACCGCACGCGAACGAGGGAGGTGGACTTCGGCATGGCAGGCACCGGGCGCGTCAGGGGCGCCGCACCCCGAGGCCGGCCGTGGCGGCGGCACGCAGCTCGCGAACGGCGGCGGAGGGATCCGCCGTCCGGAAGATGGCCGATCCCGCCACCAGGATCTCGGCGCCGGCCGCGACGACCTCCGGCGCGGTGTCGCGGTCGATGCCGCCGTCCACCTCGATGGGCGCGGCGTTGCCCGCCGCGTCGAGCAGCCCGCGGACCGCGCGGATCTTGGCGATCGACCGCCGGATGAACGTCTGGCCCCCGAAGCCCGGGTTCACCGACATGACCAGGACCTGGTCCACGTTCCCTGCGATTTCCTCCAGCGCGACGACCGGGGTGGACGGGTTGAGCGCCACGCCCGCCCGGAGCCCCAGGCTGCGGATGTAGGTCAGCGTGCGGTGCAGATGCGGGAGCACCTCGGCGTGCACGATGAGCGTGGCCGCGCCCGCCTCGGCGAACGCGTCCAGGAACCGGTCCGGATCCGCAATCATCAGGTGCACGTCGAGCGGCACGGTGACCACCCGCTTGAGCGACCGCACGACGGGCACGCCGATCGTGATGTTCGGCACGAAGTGGCCGTCCATCACGTCCACGTGGATGAGGTCGGCCCCGCCGCGTTCCGCGGCGCGGATGGCGTCGCCGAGCGCGGTGAAGTCGGCGGCGAGAATCGACGGCGCGATGCGGAGCGTCACCGGCTGACCTCGAGGGAGATCGGCTCGCCGGGCGCGACGCGGAAGCCGGCGGGCGGGTGTTGCCGCAGCACGATGCCGGGCGGCACGCCGGGATAGGGGTGGTCGCCCACCACGGTCACCCGAAACGCCCGGGCGCGCAGCAGATCGGCCGCGCCGTCGCCGGTGGTGCCGATGAGATCGGGCATCACGAACGTCGCGCCCTGCTCGCCGCGATTGAGCAGCAGCGCCACCGAGGCCGCCTCCGTGCCGGGCGCCGGGTCCTGCGCGACGACCGCGCCGCTCGGATACTCGCGCGATCGAATCTCGGCCCGGTCCGCCAGCGTCACGCCGTTCTCCTCGAGGCGCGCCTCCGCGGCGCGCTCGGCTTCGCCCACGAGCGCCGGGATCTTCGGCGCGTACGGCCCGGCGCTCAGCCACACCCGCACGCTGCGCTGCCGCCGGGTCGGCACCCCCGCGGGCGGGTCCTGGGCGACGATGTCGCCCTTGGGCACCTTCGGGTCGACGCGTGCGCTGTCGTCGACGGTCACCGTCAGGCCGATCGCGCCGAGGATCGTGGTGGCCTGGGGCACCGATCGTCCGGCCAGGGCCGGCACCGTCACTTCACGCATCCGGAGGGCCACACGCATGGCCGCCGCCGCGAACACCAGGTAGGTGGCCAGCAGAGCGCCGGTCAACACGAAGAGCTTGCCAGCGGTCCAGACCCGCTTCTTCAGGGCCATGAACCTTCAAATCTACTACAAGTGCTTGCGTTTCACCAACATGGCGGCAAAGAAGGATTCCAGGCCGTGCCGCGCCGGGCTCGTGCGCAGCCGCCCCGACGGCTCGAGCACCGCCGTCACGCCCGCCGGCCGATCCGCCTCGGCCGTGTCCGACCCGGCGTCGACGAACTCCGGATGCACCGCCAGGAACTGCTCGACCACGTCGTCGTTCTCCTCGGGCTCGCTCGAGCACGTGGCGTAGATCAGCCGGCCGCCGGGGGCGAGCGCCCCGGCCACCCGATCGAGCATCGCGAGCTGCGCGTCGGCGAGGCGCGCGAGATCCGTCACCGTGCGCCGCCAGCGGATCTCCGGGTCGCGGCGCAGCGTGCCCAGGCCCGAGCACGGGGCGTCGAGCAACGCGCGGTCGAAGCGCGCCGCGAACGGCAGGGCGCGCGCCACGTCGGCGCGCACG
>JAHECP010000191.1 GCA_024641665.1 Acidobacteriota bacterium | reverse complement strand
TGGCGCACGTGGACCGGCGCCGCGAGGCGGCGGCGGCGGACGCGCCGACGCCGGCCGGCGAGCTCGCCGCGCACAGCGGGCACCCGCAGTCGGAGTGAACCATGGAATGACCGAGGAATGTCCGCGGAAGGACCACTGAAATCACCACGGAAGGGCCGCGACATGAACCGCGCTGAACCTGCGTTGCATCGGGTGCCCGCCGCCGCGATGCTGGCGGCCGCGCTCGGCGCCGTGACGCTCGTCGCCGCCGGCGGGCAGACGCCGCAACAGGGCGGCTTCCGCTTCCGGACCGGCATCGAGCTCGTGAACGTCGCCGCGACCGTCATCGACGACGACGGCCGCTTCGTGTCGGGCCTCCGCAAGGAAGACTTCGCGGTTTACGAGGACGGCCGCCGGAAGGAGATCTCCTATTTCAGCAACGAGCGCGTGCCGGTCAGCCTGGGCATCGCGCTCGACACCAGCGGCAGCATGGCGGGCGACAAGATCGTGGCGGCTCGCAAGGCCCTCAACCGCTTCCTTGACGACCTGCTGGATCCAGCCGACGAGATCTTCGTCTACACGTTCGACAACGCGCCCGACCTGATCCAGGACTGGACCACCGACCGCGGCCGGATCGGCGGGGAGCTGGCCCGCATCTCGCCGCGCGGCGGCACGGCGCTCTACGACACGGTGGCCGACGCGGTGCCGCACGCGCAGGCGGGCCATCACCGGAAGAAGGCGCTCGTCGTCATCTCCGACGGCAACGACACGAGCAGCCAGACCGACGTGGGCGCGCTGCAGCAGATGATCCGGCAGACCGAGGTGCTCGTGTACGCGATCGGCATCGACGGCCGGGCCACGCCGACGCTCGGGACGCCCCAGCGCCCGGTCTTTCCGCCGCGGCGCCCGCCGCGCGTGCCGCCGATCCCGTCGCCCTTCCCGCTGCCGGGCGGGCGGCGGCCGCCATTCGAGCCGCCCCAGCAGCCGACGCCGCCGATCAACCTGCCGCGGTCGGGCGGCAACGCCGACGAGCGCGTGAACGTCGAGGCGCTGCGCGCGATCACCGACGACAGCGGCGGCCGGACCGAGATCATCCGCACCGCGAGCGACCTCAACCCGGCGACCGCCAGCGTCGCCGACGAGCTGAGCAAGCAGTACTTCCTCGGCTACGAGGCGAGCGGCGTGCAGGACGGCCGGTGGCACACGATTCGCGTCGAGGTGCTCCACGGCCACTACCGCGTCCGCGCGCGCCGCGGCTACGTCGCCTCGCCGCTGGCCGCGGGCCGTGAGCCCTGAATCCGCCTTGCTCGTCGCGCTTCGGCAGAACAGGCCCCCAGCCCCCAGTCCCCAGTCCCCAGTCCCCAGTCCCGAGTCCCCAGTCCCGTCGAGTATCATCTCCCCCGTGAACGTCTTCGTCGCATTCATCGGACTGAGCGCGCTCGGCAGCCTCGGCGGCGTGCTCGTGGCGTCGGTCTTCCTGTTCGTCGGCGACCGGCTGCGTCCGATGATCGTGCCGTGGCTGATCAGCTATGCCGTCGGCACGCTGCTCGGCGCCGCGCTGCTCGGCCTCGTGCCCGAGGCCCTCGACACGCTGGCGCCGCCGGCCGTGTTCGGCGCGCTGCTCGCCGGCATCCTCACCTTCTTCGTGCTCGAGAAGCTCGTGCTCTGGCGGCACTGCCACGCGACCGGGGACTGCCAGCTCCACAACAGCGCGGCGTGGCTCGTCGTCATCGGCGACGCATTTCACACGTTCGTGGACGGCGTGGTGATCGCCGCAGCCGTGATGGTCTCCCTGCCACTCGGCCTCACAACGGCGCTCGCCGTCGTGGCCCACGAGATTCCGTCCGAGGTGGGCGACGTCGCGATCCTGCTCCACGCGGGCATGTCGCGCTGGAAGGCCCTCGGCCTCAACGGCCTCTCCGGGCTCGCCGGCATCGTCGGCGCAGCGGCGATGGTGGTCTTCGGCCGGCTGGTGCCGGCGCTGCTGCCCTACGTGCTGGGCTTTTCGGCCGGCAACTTCCTCTACGTCGCCATGGCCGACCTCATCCCGTCGCTGCACCGCAGCAACATCGACACGAACGGCGCGCGGCAGGTGCTGCTCATCTCGGCCGGCGTGATGACGGTCGCCTGGCTGTAGGGGACAGGAGCGGCCCCTCCGCAGGACGCTCGGGCCGACAGCTCAACCGTGCAACTCCCCCGCACGCACGCACATCCGCGCGGAGTCCCACCTGGTACCACCCTTGCTAAAGCAGTGGGTGGCGAACGTCAGCGCCAGAAGCCCTGGCCGGAGACCGTGCCGGCCAGGAGGTGTGACATGCGGAAGTCAATCGTTTCGGTCGTAGTCGTATTTGCCCTGCTGGGCGCAACCGGGCTCGCCTCGGCGGCGGCCGACCAGCAGCGTCCACGGAAAGATCTGCAGGTGTTCAACGACGTCTCGCGTGAGGTGCAGCGGTACGCCTACTTCACCATCTTCGACGACGTCAGCGCGTCGGTGCACGACGGGGTCGTGACGCTCGCCGGCAAGGTGACGATGCCGTTCAAGTCGTCGGAGATCCAGAAGCGCGTGGCCAAGGTCGACGGGGTCACACAGGTGGTCAACAAGATCCAGGTGCTGCCGGTGTCCTTCTTCGATGACGGGCTCCGGTATCAGATCGCGCGCGCCATCTACGGCAACCCCTCGTTCTGGAACTACGCGGCGATGGTGAACCCCCCGATTCACATCGTCGTCGAGAACGGGCACGTGACGCTGACCGGCGTGGTGAACTCGAACGTCGAGCGGATGCTCGCGCGATCGATCGCGACGCAGTTCGACGCCCTCTCGGTCACCAACGACCTGAAGACCGACGCCGAAGTGCAGGCGGCGCTGGAGAAGGGTGCGTAGGAAAGGACGGGCAGGGGCGATCCGGGGGGTCGCCCCTACTCGACGATGCGCTCCATCCGGATCTCGTCGCGCAACGGGATCCCGCCGAAGCCCACCGCGCCCGGTTCCTTGATGTGCCCCAGCAGTCCGCCCGGCACGACCTCGGTGACGTGGAATCCCCGCCGCTGATAGAAATAGAGCGCCGGCAGGTTGTCGTTGGTCGTCGAGACGCGCAGGCGCCCGAGACCCCTGGCGCGCGCGAGCGCTTCGCCCTCGGCGACCAGGTGGCCGCCGACGCCGGAGCGCTGCCACATCGGATCGGTCGCGAGCGCGAGGATGAGCAGCGCGTCCGGCAGCAGCCGGTACGCGAGCGCGCCGGCGAGCTCGCCCTTCATCCACGCGACGAGCGCGGGCGCGCCGTCGAGCACCACCGCCTCGCCGAACGACACGATGTTGGTGTAGCCGAAGTCCCGCTCGAAGAGCGCGGTGATGCCCGGCTGGTCGCGCTCCTCGCCCTCGCGGATGATGACCGGCGGCAGCTTCACGTAGGCCCGGCAGCCACAGACGATCTGCAGGCGGGCGTCTTCCCAGTCGACGAAGCGCCCGCAGCGGGAGCACCGGAGAACGGTGGGCTTGGCGCCGAGGTTGAGTGAGGGCATGATGAGTCCTTGATGTCGGGGCAGGGTCTGCCCCGCCTGGAGCGCCAGGGCCGGGCCGGCGGGCGACCGGCACGCGAGCGCCCACGGCAGGCGGGCGACAAGGGCTCCAGAAACAGAACTGTAGTGAAAAGGGGCGCGCCCGTGCAAGCGGCGGGCGACCCGGCACGACCGTTCGTGCGCCGCCGCTCGCCAGACCCGAGACGGCCGGGGGGGAAGCATTCCGGCCGCGCCGGGGTCAAAGAGGGATCGGGATCCGCACCCGGGAGTCACACATGGCACACCGATCACCCGCCACGGCGCTGATCGCGGCCGGCCTGGCCGCCCTGTCCGTGTCGCTCGGCGCGCAGCAGCCGGCCCGGGATCGATCGGCGCAGCCGGCCGCGGCCGGCACCGCGATCATCTCGGGCTTCGTGGTGGCGGCCGACACGGGCCGTCCGCTCAAGCGGGTGCGTATTGTGCTGAGCGGCAGCGCGCAGGCCACCGAGCTCGTCGAGATGCTGGGCGGCAACCCGATGCCGGGCCAGATGCGCAACCGGGCGGACCTGATGGGCCCGGGCGGCGGGGGTCCGATGGGCCAGCTGCGCACGGCGCTGGGCATGCTGCGCACCGCGCAGACCGACGAGCAGGGCCACTACGAGATCCGCGGCCTGCCCGCGGGCCGCTACACCATCACGGCGTCGAAGACCGGCTTCGTGGACGTCGTCTACGGCCAGCGCCGGCCGCTGCGGCCCGGCACGCCCCTCGACGTCGCCGACGGGCAGGAGATCAAGAACGTCAGCTTCAGCCTCCCGCGCGGCAGCGTGATCACCGGCCAGATCCTCGACGAGGACGCCGAGCCGATCGCGCGCGTGACCGTGTTGGTGATGCGCTACCAGTACCAGAACGGCGAGCGCCGGCTCGTGCCGGCCGGCAGCGGTCAGACCGACGACCGCGGCCTGTACCGCATCTACGGCCTGCCGCCCGGCGACTACTACGTCAGCGCCGTCTCGCGCCTGCTCAACCGGCCGATCGACCGGCTGCTGCAGGCGACCGGCGCCGAGGAGACGGAGCAGACGCTCGGCTACGCGCCCACGTTCTACCCGGGCGTGACGACGCCCGCCGAGGCGGCGCGCGTCAACGTGGCGCTCGGCCAGGAGATGGGCGGGGTGGACTTCCAGCTGCGGCTCGTGGCCATGGCGCGCGTGTCGGGCACGGTGCTCGACGTGGACGGCCGCCCGCTCTCGGGCGGCAACGTGATCCTGGCCGAGGATCAGAGCGACCTGGCGGCGCGAGCCAGCCTCATGGGCCGCATCGGGTCCGACGGCGCCTTCACAATCGACAACGTGCCCCCGGGCCGCTACGTCCTCTGGGCGCGCAGCCGCGCCGCCCGCGGCGAGGGCGCGAACTACGCGGCGCACGCGCTCGTCGTCGGCGGCCAGGACGTGAAGGACCTGGTCGTGGCGCTCGCGCCGGGCGCGACGATCTCGGGCGTGGTGAGCTTCGACGCGTCCGTCCAGCAGCCGCCCGACGACCCGTCGCGCATCCGCCTCTCGCTCCCGGCGATCGACCCGGTGCCGTTCGGCGGCAACCAGAACTCGCGCGTCGGCTTCGACGGCCGCTTCGAGGTGGCGGGCGTGCCGGCCGGCCGCCGGTTCATCCGCGTGCCCAACCCGCCGTCGGGCTGGTCGCTCCAGTCGGTGCTCGTCGACGGCCGCGACGTGACCGACGAGCCCCTCGACGTGCGCAACGGCCAGCGCCTCACGCAGGTGCAGGTCGTGCTGACCGACCGCCTGGCGACGGTCGCCGGCACGCTCACCGATCAGCACCGCCAGCCGGTCTTCGGGTACACGGTGATCCTCTTCTCCACCGACCCGGCCACGTGGCGCGCGCAGTCCCGCACCATCCAGGCCGTCCAGCCGGACCAGACCGGCGCCTTCCACTTCCGCGGCATGCCCGCGGGCGCCTATTTCCTCGCCGCGGTGGACGACGTCGAGCAGGGCGAGTGGTTCGACCCGTCGTTCCTGCAGACGCTGCAGCCCGGCGCGGCGCGCGTCACGGTCGGCGCGGGGGAGACGGTCGCGCAGGACCTCAAGGTGGATCGGTGATCATTGCCGATTGCCGATTGCCGATTGCCGATTACCGATTGAAGATTGAAGATCGGGAGGCCGTCACGCGGCGGGCGGGCGCGCCACGAGGCCGCTCTTGCGCCCGCGCCTGACCATCCACGCGATCCACCCGGCGAGCAGCAGCAGCGCCGCGACCGTGGACACGCCGAACAGCCAGAGTGTCGTCCGCAGGATGGAGGACGCCTCGATGCGCGCGTCCATGTCGAGCGGAGCGCCGCGCAGCCGGTCCTTCAGCGTCTGTTCCCAGCTCAGGATGTTGCCCCGCCCGATGTCTCCCGGCGACCCGTCGGCGAGGTTGCGCACATTGTGGTAGAGGACGCGGCTGGGCATGTGCGCCCGGAAGGCGACCAGCTCGCCGCCGGTCCAGCCGACGTCGCCGACCGGACGGCCGGTGGGCGGGCCGACCGTCTCCTCGTACTGGATCGTGTCGTCCGAGCGGGTGAAGCGGAAGGTGGCCGGGGCGAACGGGGGGTCGGCGCCCAGCCGGCGGATGTCGTCCACGTCGAGGCGCACCTGGACGAAGCGGCGGCCGTGACGCGACCAGGGCCGGCTGACGCGCCCGACGCGGACGCCGGGCGCCGCGTAGGCGGCGCGCACCGCGCCGGGATCGAACCGCGCGTTCGGGTCGGGATTGAGGTCGAGGCCACGTAAGGCCACCAGCGCCGCGATCGACGCGTTGACGATGACCGTGGCCGAGCCGTCGAGGTCGAGGTAGATCTGTTCCTCGTATTCGTAGTCGCGGCCGAACCCCAGGCCGGCGCAGGCGGCCGAGGCGATCGCGGCCGCCACGAGGAGGGGCGGGAGCTGCCGAAGTCGCACCGGCCGAATGATATACTGACTCACCGCGACCGAGCGTCCCGATTCACTCATCGGCCCGTCAGCGGCGCGCGTGCGGTCGCCCGGCGGTCCGATCGGCCGATCCCGTCACCCGTCGTCCGGTCATCCGCCTCACGCACCCGCGCGGCTCGATCGCCGGTCGCCGACAGAAGGATCGCCGGATGCCTCGCCTCTACCTCGTCGACGGCAGCTCGCAGATGTACCGGGCGTACCACGCCATCCGCGGCCTGACCGGCCCCGACGGGCGGTCCACCAACGCCGTCTACGGCTTCGTCACGATGCTGCGCAAGCTCCTCGCGGATCACCGGCCGGAGTACATCGCCGCGTCGTTCGACCTGGCCGGGCCGACGTTCCGCACGGAGCTGGCCGCCGACTACAAGGCGAACCGGGCGCCGATGCCGCCCGACCTGGCCGAGCAGATTCCGTGGGTGCACGAGGCGTGCGAGGCGCTCGGGGTCCCGATCCTGAGCTTCGAGCGGTTCGAGGCGGACGACGTGATCGGGACGCTGGCCCGGCAGGCCGCGGCCGCGGGCTTCGAGGTCGCCCTCGTCACGGGCGACAAGGACTTCTTCCAGCTCGTGGGCGACGCCATCAAGGTCTACAACCCGAAGGACGAGGGCACGTGGTACGACGCGGCGGGCGTCGCCGAGAAGTTCGGCGTGACGCCGGCGCAGGTGGTGGACGTGCTCGCGCTGATGGGCGACGCGATCGACAACATCAAGGGCGTGCCCGGCATCGGTGAGAAGGGGGCCAAGGAGCTCGTCGCCGCCTACGGTTCGCTCGACGCGCTGCTCGCGCGCGCGGCGGAGGTGCCGCAGAAGCGGTACCGCGAGGCGCTGGTGGCGAACGCGGACGCCGCGCGCCGGAGCCGCGAGCTGGCGCGCATCCGCACCGACGTGCCGGTGACGTTCGATCCCGGCACGCTGCGCTACCGCGGCGCGTCGCGCGAGCGCGCGTTCGCGCTCTTCAGCGCGCTCGGCTTCCGCACGATCGTCACGGAGTTCGCGCCGACCGCCGACACGGTCGGCCACGACTACGCGCTCGTCCGCACGCGTGCGGCGCTCGACGCGCTGGCCGCGGATCTGGCGCGCGCGGGCCGGTTCGGCCTGCGCGTGCTGACCGACGCCGCGCCGCCGCTCGTGGCGCGCGTCGCGGGCCTCGCGTTCTCGACCGGGCCGCGCCACGCCCGCTACGTGCCGGTCGGGCACACCGGGCTCGACGCGGCGACCGAGATCGGCCCGGCCGGCGCGCTCGCCCGCTTGAAGCCGATCCTGGAGGACCCGGCCGTCCGCAAGGTAGCGCACGACGCGAAGCACGATGCGCTGGTGCTGGCGCGCCATGGCGTGCGCCTCGCCGGCCTCGAGGCCGACACGATGCTGCTGGCCTACGTGCTCGACGCCAACCGGTCCAGCCAGGCGCTTGAGGACCTCGCGCTCGAGCACCTGGGCTACAAGGCGCTGGCCGAGGAGGCCGTGTGCGGCCGCGGCCCGAAGGCGCTCGGCTTCGACCAGCTGCCGCTCGACGCGGCGCTCGACTTCGCGGGCGAGCGCGCGGACCTGCCGTTGCAGCTCGCCGCCTCGCTGCGCCCGCTCGTGGACCAGGAGGGCCTCGGCGCCGTGTACGACGACCTGGAGCAGCCGCTCGTCCCGGTGCTCGTCGCCCTCGAGCGGGCGGGCGTGCGCCTCGACACGGCCGCGCTCGCCGCGCAGTCACGCCGGCTCGAGCAGGATCTCGCCGCGCGCACGCGGCGGATCTACGAGCTGGCCGGCGCGGAGTTCAACATCAACTCGCCGAAGCAGCTGTCCGAAGTCCTCTTCGAGAAGCTGCAGCTGCCCGCTGGCAAGCGCACCGGCAAGACCCGCACCGCCTCGACCGCCGTGGACGTGCTCGAGGATCTCGCACTCGTGCACGAGCTGCCGCGCGAGATCCTCGAGTGGCGCGGGCTGCAGAAGCTGAGGGGCACCTATCTCGACGCCCTGCCCCAGCTCGTGAACCCGGAAACCGGGCGCCTGCACACGACGTTCAACCAGGCGGTGGCGGCCACCGGCCGGCTCAGCAGCAGCGACCCGAACCTGCAGAACATCCCCGTCCGCACCGAGCTCGGGCGCGAGATCCGCGGCGCGTTCGTCGCCGCGCCCGGGTCGGTGCTGATCTCGGCCGACTACTCCCAGATCGAGCTGCGCGTGCTGGCGCACCTCTCGGGCGACGCCGCCCTCATCGAGGCGTTCCGCCGCGGCGACGACATCCACGATCAGACGGCCGCCCGCGTGTTCGGCGAGACGAGCGGCCTCGACCGCCACGAGCTCCGCCGGCGGGCGAAGATCGTCAACTACGCCCTGCTGTACGGCAAGACCGCCTTCACGCTGGCGCGCGACATCGGCGTGTCGCAGGGAGCGGCGCAGGCCTTCATCGACGCCTACTTCGCCGGCTTCCCCGCCGTCCGCGCGTTCATCGACCGGACGCTCGCCGAGGCCCGCGAGACCGGCGCGGTGCGGACCCTGTTCGGGCGCCGCCGGCTGGTCCCGGAGCTGACGAGCCGCAACGGCCAGATCCGCATGGCGGCCGAGCGGATGGCCGTCAACCTGCCGGTCCAGGGGACGGCCGCCGATATCCTGAAGCGGGCCATGATCGACGTCCACGCCGCCCTGGAGGCGAGGGGCGGGGGATCCGGCGCCCGGATGATCCTCACCGTCCACGACGAGCTGCTCTTCGAGGTGCCCGAGGCCGAGGCGGACGAGGTCGGGGCCCTGGTCCGGCACCACATGGAGGGCGCCGCCGCGCTCGCGGTGCCTCTGACGGTCGACGTCGGGGTCGGGGGGAGCTGGAAAGAGGCCAAGGGCTGAGGCGCGGGAACGCGCGCGGGCCGCGAGACGGCCCGGCCCATCTATAATCGGTCGAGCGACCATGGTCGAGCCGACGATCGTTCCCCGGGCTGAGCACACGCTGTCGCGTCGAGACGTGGATCCCGACGCGCTGAAGGTGTTGTATCGGCTCAAGGACCACGGGCACACCGCCTACCTCGTAGGGGGCAGCGTGCGCGACCTGCTGCTGGGCCGGCGGCCCAAGGACTTCGATGTCGGCACGAGCGCCCACCCGTACGAGATCAAGAAGCTGTTCCGGAACTGCTGGATCATCGGCCGGCGCTTCCGCCTGGCCCACGTGAAGTTCGGCGCCAAGACGATCGAGGTCGCCACCTTCCGGCGCCAGGTGCCCGAAACGGCGCCGGCCGAGGGCGATCCGTCCGCGGGCGCCGCCGCGCCCGCGGGGCCGCACGACGACCACGCCGATCCGGCGCCGCCGCACCACCACCACAACACCTTCGGCACGCCGGAGGAGGACGCGTTTCGCCGCGACTTCACGGTGAACGCGCTCTTCTACGACATCGCCACCTTCTCGATCATCGACTACGTCGGCGGCCTCAAGGACCTCGAGGCGCGGCTGGTGCGCTCGATCGGCGACCCCGACGTGCGGTTCCGCGAGGACCCGGTGCGGATGCTCCGCGCGGTGGTCCTGGCGACGCGTCTCGGGCTCACGCTCGATCCGGCGGTGGCCGCCTCCATCCGGCGGAACCAGGCGCTCATCGGCACGGCGGCGCCCGCACGGCTGCTCGAGGAGTGCTACAAGATCCTCCGGTCGGGCGCGGCGGAGGCCACCTTCGCGGCGCTGCGCGAGTCGGGCCTGTTGCGCCACGTGGCGCCGGAGCTGCACCGGGCGCCAGCGGCGCTCGCCGACTCGCTGGGCGCGCTGGACCGGTACCGGGCGCGCTTCGCCGCGCCGCCCGACACGCTCACCAATTCGCTGCTCGTCGGCTCGCTGCTCGCGCCGCTCGGCCTGATCGGCCGCCGGCCGCCCCGCGCGGCCGGCGGCGA
>JAHECP010000190.1 GCA_024641665.1 Acidobacteriota bacterium | reverse complement strand
CGGCAGCGACCGCGAGCCGAGGCGTTCGCCCGGGCGCTCGCCGACACTCCGGCGCCGCGCATCATCGCGGAGTGCAAGCGGCGATCGCCGTCGCGCGGCGTGCTGCGCCGCGACTACGACCCGGCCGGGCACGCGGCCGGGTACGAGCGCGCGGGCGCCGCGGCGATCTCCGTGCTGACCGAGCCGGCGTTCTTCGACGGCGACCTCGAGGATCTGCGGCGGGTCCGCGCGAGCGTGACGGTGCCCGTGCTGCGGAAGGACTTCGTGATCGCGCCGTACCAGGTGCTCGAGGCGCGGGAGGCCGGCGCGGACGCGGTGCTGCTCATCGTCGCCGCCCTGCCCGGCGCCGCGCTGGCGGAGCTCCACGCCTGCGCGGCCGAGAACGGCCTGGCGGCGCTCGTCGAGGTGCACGACGAGCGGGAACTGGACCGGGCGCTCGGCGCCGGCGCGGCCATCGTCGGCGTGAACAGCCGCAACCTGCGCACGCTCGAGACCGACCTCGACGTGCCGCGGCGTCTGGCGGGCCGCATCCCGGCGGGGGTCGTCGCGGTGGCCGAGAGCGGCCTCAAGGCGCCCGGTGACGTCGACGAGCTGGAGCGGCTCGGCTACCGCGCGTTCCTGATTGGCGAGCCGTTCATGACGGCGCCCGATCCGGGCGCGGCGCTCGGCGAGCTGCGCCGGGCGCTGGGCGGGTCCGACGCAGGGCCGCCGGGGGGCCGGCCGTGACGCTGGTGAAGATCTGCGGCGTCACGCGGCTCGAGGACGCCGAGCTGGCCGTGTCGCTCGGCGCGGCGGCGGTGGGCTTCGTGTTCTGGCCCCGCAGCCCGCGGAGGGTGAACGTCGACGCCGCGCAGGCGATGGCCGCCGCGCTGCCACCGGCGGCGCTGCGGGTCGGCGTCTTCGCGAACCAGGACCCGGCCGACGTCGCGCGGCTGGCCGAGGCGGTGGGCCTCGACGTCGTGCAGCTCCACGGGCACGAACCGCCGGCCGCCTACGCGAACCTGCCGTGTCGCGTCATCAAGGCCGTGTCGATTGGCGCCGACTCGGCGCCCGACGAGGCCCTGCGCGTCCCGCAGACCGCGACGGTCCTGCTCGACGCGCGCGACCCCGTGCGGCTCGGCGGGACGGGCCGCACGATCGACTGGACGCTCGCCGCCGCGGTGGCGTGGCGGCGCCGCGTGATCCTGTCGGGCGGTCTGCGCCCCGAGAACGTCGCCCAGGCGGTCGCCATGGTGCGGCCGTACGCGGTGGACGTGTCCTCGGGCGTCGAGGCGCGGCCCGGCGTGAAGGACCCGGCGAAGCTGCGCGCCTTCTTCGACGCGCTCGCCGGCGCGGGCGGCGCGCGCGAGACCGCGCACCCGGAGAGGACACGATGACCCAGACAATCCCCGGCGCGGACGGCGTGGGCCCGATCTTCGGGCGGCGCGATCCGGACGCGCGCGGATACTTCGGTGAGTACGGCGGTCGCTACGTGCCCGAGACGCTGGTCGCGCCGATCGAGGCCCTCGAGGTCGCCTATCTCGAGGCGCGGCGGGACGAGGCGTTCAAGCGCGAGCTGGCCGCGCTGCTCGTGGACTACGTCGGGCGGCCGACGCCGCTCTACGAGGCCCGCCGCCTCTCGGCGGCGGCCGGCGGCGCGCGCATCTTTCTCAAGCGCGAGGACCTCGCCCACACCGGCGCGCACAAGATCAACAACGCGCTCGGCCAGGCGCTCCTGGCCCGCCGGATGGGCAAGCGCCGCGTCGTCGCCGAGACCGGCGCCGGCCAGCACGGCGTCGCGACCGCGACGGTGTGCGCGCTGCTGGACCTCACGTGCGCTGTCTACATGGGAACCGAGGACATGGCGCGCCAGGCGCTCAACGTCTTCCGGATGCGCCTGCTCGGCGCCGAGGTCCGCGCCGTGGACGCCGGCAGCCGGACCCTCAAGGACGCGATCAACGAGGCGATGCGCGATTGGGTGACCAACGTCGCCGACACGTACTACCTGCTCGGCTCCGTGCTGGGCCCGCATCCCTATCCGCTGATGGTGCGCGAGTTCCAGTCGTGCATCGGCCGGGAGGCGCGGCGCCAGATCCTCACGGCGGCCGGGCGGCTGCCCGACGCGGTCGTCGCCTGCGTGGGCGGCGGCAGCAACGCCCTCGGCATCTTCGACGCCTTTCTGCCCGACCAGGACGTCCGGCTGGTGGGCGTCGAGGCGGGCGGCGAGGCCATCGTCGCCGGCCGGCACGCCGCGCGGTTCGCCGGCGGCCTCGCCGGGATCCTCCAGGGCACGCGCAGCTACGTCCTCCAGGACGCGGACGGCAACATCCAGCGCACCCATTCGGTATCGGCGGGCCTCGACTACGCGTCGGTCGGGCCCGAGCACGCCTGGCTGCACGACCTCGGCCGCGCGGAGTACTCCTGGGTGACCGACGCCGCCGCACTCGGGGCGTTCGAGACGCTGGCGCGCCTCGAGGGCATCCTGCCCGCGCTCGAGTCGGCGCACGCGCTCGCCTACGCCGCCGACCTCGCCCGCACGCTCGGCCCGGCCGCGGTCGTGCTCGTCAACCTCTCCGGCCGCGGCGACAAGGACGTCCAGACCGTCCAGGCGGCGCTCGACGGGGGCCGCCCGTGACGGAAGGCCGGGACTCCCGCATCGACGCGACCTTCAAGCGCCTGCGCGCGGCCGGCCGCACGGGGCTCGTGACGTTCGTCTCGGCTGGCGACCCCAGCCTGCCGCGCTCCGCCGACGTGCTGCGCGCGCTCGACCGCGCCGGCGCCGACGTCCTGGAGGTCGGCGTGCCGTTCTCCGACCCGCTGGCCGACGGCCCCGAGATCCAGCGGGCGTCGGAGCGCGCGCTGGCCGCCGGCGCCACGCTCTCCGGCGTCCTCGCGATGATCGCCGGCGTGCGCGCCGACATCGCGGCCCCGATCGTGCTCTTCACCTACGCGAACCCCGTCGCCCGCATGGGTCTCGAGGCGTTCGCGCGCCGCGCCGCCGACGCGGGCGTGGACGGGGTACTGGCGCTCGACCTGCCCATCGAGGAAGCCGGCGATCTGCGCGCGACGCTGGCCGCGCGCGGGCTCGACACCATCTTTCTGCTCAGCCCGACGACCACCACCGAGCGCATCCGGCAGGCGGCGGCGCTCGGGCGGGGCTTCCTCTACGGCATCTCCCGTCTCGGCGTGACGGGCGTCCGGGACCGCGTGGCCGACGACGCCAGGGCGCTGGCCGCCCGCGTCCGCGCGGTGACCGCCATGCCGCTCGCGATCGGCTTCGGCATCTCACGTCCCGAGCACGTCGCCGAGGTGGGCGCCTGGGCCGACGCCGCCGTCGTGGGCAGCGGGCTCGTCCGGGTGATTGCCGAGTACGGCGGCCGGCCCGACCTTCTGGACCGGGTCGCCGACTACGTGAAGTGGCTCAAGAGTGAAGGGACACGGGCGCCGGTATGAGCGATGGGGACCCGCGCGCCCACGCGCTGGACGCGCTCCGGCGTCGCATCGACACGCTGGACGAGTCGCTGGTGCGCCTGCTGAACGAGCGCGCCGGCTGCGCCCTGGCCGTCGGCGACCTCAAGCGCGAGATGGGACTGCAGATCTACCAGCCCGATCGCGAGCAGGCGGTGCTCCGGCACGTGCGGGCGGCCAACGGCGGCCCGCTCGACGACGGCGCGGTGGGGCGGCTGTTCGAGCGGATCATCGACGAAGCGCGGCGCCTGGAACGCCTCGCGAGCGCGGGGGAAGCGCCGCACGTTACAATAGAGCGTCAATCAGCACCCACGACGGACGACGGCGTGGCTCATCGGAGGGAGCCGGCCGCAGACCGTCCGGCGTCCGAGGAATCCGGCCATGGTCGTAGTGATGGAAGAGCGGGCGAGTGAGGACCAGATCCAGCGGGTGATCGCGCAGCTCGTCGACTGGGGGTTCGACGTGCACCGATCCACCGGCGCCCTTCGCACCGTGCTCGGTGCCGTCGGCGGCGCCCAGCAGTCCGACCCGCGGTTGATCGAGCTGCTCGACGGCGTGCAGGAGGTGGTGCGCATCACCGAGCCCTACAAGCTGGCCAGTCGGACCTTCAAGCCCGAGAACACCGTCGTCGTCATCGGCGACCTGCGCGTCGGGGGCGACGAGGTCATCGTCATGGCCGGGCCCTGCTCGGCCGAGAGCGAGGCGCAGGTGGAGGCGACCGCGGCGGCCGTGCGGCGCGCCGGCGCGAAGGTGCTGCGCGGCGGCGCCTTCAAGCCGCGCAGCTCGCCCTACAGCTTCCAGGGGCTGGGAGAGGCGGGCCTCCAGATGCTGCGGAGCGCCGCCGACCGCCAGGGCATGAAGCTGGTGTCGGAGGTGATGGACATCAACCAGATCGAGCTCGTCGCGCGCTACGCGGACATTCTCCAGGTCGGCGCGCGCAACATGCAGAACTTCACCCTGCTGCGCGAGCTGGGACGCACCCGCAAGCCCGTGCTCCTCAAGCGCGGCATCTCGGCGACGATCGAGGAGTGGCTGCTGTCGGCGGAGTACCTGCTCGCCGGCGGCAACGCCGACATCATCCTGTGCGAGCGGGGCATCCGCACGTTCGAGAGCTACACCCGCAACACGCTCGACCTGTGCGCGATCCCGGTGGTCCAGAAGCTCAGCCACCTGCCGATCGTCGTGGACCCCAGCCACGGCACGGGGCGGCGGGACAAGGTGGCGCCGATGGCGCGCGCGGCCGTCGCCGCGGGCGCGGATGGTCTCATCATCGAGGTGCACTGCGACCCCGATCACGCCAAGAGCGACGGCGCCCAGTCGCTGTTCCCGACCGACTTCGACCACCTCATGGCGGAGCTGCGCATCATCGCGCCGGCCATCGGCCGCAGCATCTGCCTGGAGCCGGTCGCCCGCCGCGGCTGGGGAGTCTGACCCCACGTGCCGGACCGGTTCCTGCCCGTCGTCGGGTCTGTTCGGCCCCTGCCCCCGTTCGAGGGCGCTTCCCCCTTCGACAGGATCGCCGTGGTGGGTCTCGGCCTCATCGGTGGCTCGATCGCCCTCGCCGCGCGACAGCGCTGGCCGTCGGGGCTCGTGATCGGCGTCGACCGCAAGGACGTCCTCGAGAAGGCCATGGTGCTGCAGGCGATCGACGTCGCGGCCGACGACTTGGTGGTCGTGAAGGAGGCCGATCTGGTCGTGCTCGCGGCGCCCGTGCGCCAGAACCTGGCGCGGCTGGCCGAGCTCGACGCGCACGTCCCGGGCGCGGCCGTCGTGACCGACACCGGCAGCACCAAGCGGGCGATCGTCGAAGCCGCCCGGACGCTGCCCGAGCGGCTGGCGTTCGTCGGCGGGCACCCGCTCGCCGGCGCGGCGCGCGGCGGCCTCGAGTTCGCGCGCGCGGATCTGTTCGTGGGGCGCCCGTGGCTCTTCACGCCCGGGCCCTCGTCACCGGCCCCCGCGCGGGAGCGGCTGGAGCGGTTCGTCGCCGCGCTCGGCGCCGTGCCGCGCACGATCGACGCGGAGGCGCACGACCGAATGCTCGCGTTCCTGAGCCACCTGCCGCAGCTCACCGCGTCGGCGCTGATGCAGGTGGTGGGGGCGGCAGTCGGCGCGGAGGGGCTGGCGCTCGCGGGCCGCGGCCTGCGTGACACGACCCGGCTGGCCACGAGCCCGGCCGGCGTCTGGCGCGACATCTGCGGCACGAACGCCGACGAGATCGGCGCCGCCCTGGACGCCCTGATCGCCGTCCTTCAGGATCTGCGGACCGACCTCGACCGCGGCGAGACCCTCGAGCAGATCTTCGACGCGGCCGCGGCCTGGAAGACGCGGATGCCGCAGGACTGACCCCGCCGGCACGCGCGAGCGCGATGGCCAGGCTGCACGCCGGAATTCGCCGCTGACCCTTACTTTCGACGCCACCTCCTCGGCGGGCGGGGGAGGCGGCCGGCCAAACCCGGCGTTGAAGACGGGGCGCGTCGCCGGCGGTTCAGCCGCCGACCGGTGAACCGCCGGTCTTCTTCTTCTGCATCTCCTCGTCCTCCCGTGCAGGCGCGGTCCACTCCACGCCGCGCACGTACTTCATCAGCCAGTGGATCTCCTCGGCGTCGCGGATCCGTTGGTGATGCGGCTCCCGGAACCCGTGCGGCTCGCGCGGGAACCGGATGAAGCGCGCCGGCACGCCACGGTCCTTCAGCCCCTGGTAGAACATCATGCTTTGGCCGATGGTGTCGGTCGTGTCGCGCTCGCCGTGGAAGAGGATCGTCGGCGTCGTCACGCTGGCGATGTGTGAGTAGGACGATTGCTCGTGGTACGCCTCCGCGTTGGTCCAGGGCGTGCCGCCGATGTACCAGCGGCTGACGTCGAAGTTGAAGCCCATCGCGTACTCCGACGACCAGTCGGTGACCATCGCGCCGAGCGAGGCCGCCTTGAACCGCGTCGTGTGCGTGATCGTCCAGCCGCCGAGGATGCCGCCGTAGCTCCAGCCCCGGATCGCCAGCTGGGCGGGGTCGGCGACGCCCTGCGCGATCATCGCGTCCACGCCGGTCATCAGGTCCTGGTAGTCGCCGCCGCCGATGTTCTTCGTGTTGCCGCGAAGCAGCGCGTCGCCATACGACGTGCTGCCGCGGACGTTCGGCTCGAGAATGGCCCAGCCCAGACCCGCGTACACGTCGTTGATGCTCCGGAACGAGGTGGACCATACGCCGGCCGGGCCGCCGTGCACGCTGAGGAGCAGCGGCAGCGCGCCGCCGTGGTAGCCGGCCGGCAGCCACAGCAGCCCCTCGATCGGCTGGCCGTCCTGGCTCTTCCACGTGACGGCCTTGCAGGTGGCCAGTGACAGCATGTTGATCTGCGGGTTCACGTCGGTGATGGGCTTCCGCTCGCCGCTGGCCAGATCGACGATGGCCACGTCACCCGGCGCCGACGGCGAGGAAACGACCGCCGCGCCGCGGGAGAGGTCGCGCGTCACCGAGTCGAGATTCGCCGACCAATCGCCGGCGGCGAGCGCGCGCGTCGCGCCGCTGCCGACGTCGAGGCGGTAGAACCCCGAGCGGCCCCGTTCGACGCCGGCGAAGTAGATCGACCGGCCGTCGGGCGACCAGTAGTAGTCGCGGATGTCGCCGCCGAAGGGGCCGGAGATCTCCGTCTCGGCGCCGCCCGCGGCCGGTACGGTCCACAGCTTGTCCTGCGCGAGGACCCAGGTCTTGTCGGACGGCGCGGTGAAGCTGACCGTCTTCCCGTCCGGCGACCAGCGCACGTCGCCCTCGGGCGCCGCGTTCTTCGTCAGGTCGCGCTTGACGCCCGACGCCACGTCCGCCACGGCCACCTCGGCGTGGTACTGCCCGTTGCGGGTGTTCTCCGTGCGGTAGGTGAACACGACGCTCCGCCCGTCGGGCGAGGGCGCGAAGGCGCCGACCAGCATCTGGTCCTTGGTGACCTGCCGTTCGACCTTGTCGGCGACGGTGACGGTCCAGATGCTCGAGTAGGAGCCGTCGCCCTGGCCGTTCGGCCCTTCGTCCACGGAGATGGCGTCGTCGCCGGCCTTCTCGGCCGCCTTCTCTTCGGCCGTCTTCGCCTGGGGCGCCACGAAGAGGATGGACTGGCCGTCCTGGCTCCACTCGAAGCTCCGCACGCTCGACTTGTGGGCGGTCAGCGCCCAGGCCTCGCCGCCCGCCGCGCGAATCAGCCAGATCTGGGCCGTGGCCTCGCGCCCGCCGCCCTCCTCGGCCTCGCCGCGGGTGGACAGGAACGCGATCAGGCTGCCGTCGGGCGACCACCGGGGGGTGCGGTCCTTGTCGCTGCCGAGGAACTGGTACGCGTGGGAGCCGTCGGCGTCGGCGATCCAGATCGTCGAGACGCGCTTGTTGTCCTTCCATGCCTTGATCTCGCTGCGCGTGTAAAGGACGCGCGTACCGTCCGGCGAGATCTGGGGCGAGGACACCTGCACGAGGTCGAGCATGTCGTCGAGCGTCGGCGCCCGGCGGTACTGCGCCGAGGCGGCGAGCGGCAGCACGGCCACGAGCGCGGCGGCCAGGACCGCCGCGAGCAGAGTCTTGGGCCTCACGAAGATCCTCCTCGTGTCAGAACTCCATCCGTCGAATGTCACCCTCCACGATCAGGGTCGACTGCGTCAGGCGCTGCACCTCCTCCCGCGTGACGCCCTCGCGCAGCTCGCGGAGGGCGAGCCCGCGCGGGGTCACGTCGAGGACGCACAGCTCGGTCACGATCGTGTCCACCACGCCGACACCGGTGAGCGGCAGCGAACACTGCTTGAGGATCTTGGGGCTGCCGTCCTTCGCGGTGTGCTCCATGGCGATGATCACGCGCTTGGCGCCCGCGACCAGGTCCATCGCGCCGCCCATGCCCTTGACCATCTTGCCCGGGATCATCCAGTTGGCGAGGTTGCCGTGCTCGTCCACCTCCATCGCGCCGAGCACCGTGAGGTCCACGTGCCCGCCGCGGATCATCGCGAACGAGTCGGCGCTCGAGAAGAACGACGCGCCGGGCAGCGCCGTGACGGTCTCCTTGCCGGCGTTGATGAGGTCGCCGTCCTCCTCGCCCTCGAGCGGGAAGGGGCCGATGCCGAGCAGCCCGTTCTCGGACTGCAGCAGCACGTCCACGCCCGCCGGGATGTAGTTCGCGCACAAGGTGGGCATGCCGATGCCCAGGTTCACCGTGAACCCGTCCTGCATCTCGCGCGCGATGCGGCGCGTGATGATCTCGCGCTTCGGGAGCTCGCTCATGACGCCGCTCCTTTCCTAACCGTGCGCTTCTCGATGCGCTTCTCGGCGTACGACCCCTGCAGGACGCGCTGGACGTAGATCGCCGGCGTGTGCACGGCGTCCGGCTCGAGGTCGCCGACCGCCACGAGATGCTCGACCTCGGCGATCGTCACCCGGCCCGCCGTCGCCATGACCGGGTTGAAGTTGCGCGCGGTCTTCCGGTACACAAGGTTGCCCCAGGCGTCGCCCTTCCACGCCTTCACGAACGCGAAGTCGGCGGTGAGCCCCCGCTCGAGCACGTACATGCGCCCGTCGAACTCGCGCGTCTCCTTGCCCTCGGCGATGAGCGTGCCGTAGCCGGTGGGCGTGTAGAACGCCGGGATGCCCGCGCCGCCGGCGCGCATGCGCTCGCTGAAGGTGCCCTGCGGCACCAGCTCGACCTCCAGCTCGCCCGACAGCGCCAGCTGCTCGAACAGGCGGTTCTCGCCGACGTAGGTCGAGATCATCTTCCGCACCTGTCGGGTCTCGAGCAGGCGGCTGATCGCGAGACCGTCCACGCCGGCGTTGTTGCTGATGATGGTGAGGTCCTTGACCCCTTTGTGGCGCACCGCGTCGATGAGGTTCTCCGGGATGCCGCACAGCCCGAAGCCGCCCATCATGATGGTGGCGCCGTCCTCGACGTCGGCGATCGCCTCGCGCGCGTCGCGTACGACCTTGTTCACTGGGGACCCTCCTGGGTGGCAGGTGCGTTCGGCGGCCGGCCGCGCGCGCCCCGCGTGCCCGCCGCGGCCCACATCCGCTAAAGATACCACGCCGGAATCGTTATAATTCCATTCAGCCCGTCGCGGCGAGGAAGGAATCCCACCATGGAGCCAGCCGTCATTCTCAGCGCGTGTCGGACGCCCATCGGGAGCTTCGGGGGCGTCTTCAAGGACCTCGGCGTCGTCGACCTGGGCGCCGCCGCCATCCGGGAGGCCATCACCCGCGCCGGCGTGGCCCCCGAAACGGTCGGCGACGTGATCATGGGCTGCATCCTGCAGGCGGGCGCCGGCATGAACGTCGCGCGGCAGGCCGCGCGCCGGGCCGGCCTGCCGGCCGAGGTGCCGGCCGAGACCGTCAACCGCGTGTGCGGATCGGGCCTCCAGGCGGTGGCCCACGCCGCCGAGGCGATCGGCACGGACTACGTGGACGTCGTGGTGGCCGGCGGCATGGAGTCGATGAGCCAGGCGCCGTACCTGCTGCCCGCCGCGCGGTGGGGCTACCGGATGGGCGACGCCACGGTCGTCGACTCGATGCTGAGCGAAGGCCTGACCTGCGCGCTCGAGCACTGCCACATGGGCGTCACCGCCGAGGCGATCGCGGCGCGCTACGGCGTCTCGCGCGCGGACCAGGACCGGTTCTCGGCCGAGAGCCAGCAGCGCGCCGAGGCCGCCGCGCGCGAAGGGCGCTTCGCGGCCGAGATCGTGCCCGTCGAGGTGCCGCAGCGCAAGGGCGAGCCGCTGCGCGTGACCGCCGACGAGTACCCGCGGCCCGGCACGACGGCCGAGAAGCTGGGCGGGCTCAAGCCCGCCTTCAAGAAGGACGGCTCGGTGACGGCCGGCAACGCCTCGGGCATCAACGACGGCGCCGCCGCGCTGGTCGTGGCCGCGCCGGGCGCCGCCGCG
>JAHECP010000349.1 GCA_024641665.1 Acidobacteriota bacterium | reverse complement strand
CGGCGGCGGGCGGCGGCTGGGCGGCGGCGCCCGCGGCCGCGGTCTCCTCGGGCGCCGCGCCGGCGCCGAAGATCCTGTCGAGCGCCTGCTGCAGCGTGTTCTCCATCACGATCGTGTTCTGGTAGGCGACGATGACGCGCTTCAGCTCGGGGATGCGGCCGGAGGGCGCCTTGAGGTACAGCGGGCGGACGTAGATGAGTGACTCCTCGATCGGGATGACGAGCAGCGTGCCCCAGATGACCTGCGAGCCCTGCTGGTTCCAGAGCGTGACCTGCGGCGAGATCGTCTGGTCCTGGTTGATCCGCGCCACGATCTGGCGCGGGCCGAACACCAGCGTCTGCTTCGGGAACTGGAACACCGCCAGCTGCCCGTAGTGCGCGCCGTCGCTGCGCGCCACCATCCACGCCGCCAGGTTGTCCTTGCGCCGCGGCGTGAAGGGCAGCATCTCGATGAACTCCGCCTTGTTCTCGTTCGGCAGGCTCATGATCGTGTAGTACGGCCGCATCTGCGACGGGCGGTTGTCGGTGTCGATCGCCGGCACGTCCCACTGGTCCTCCTTGTTGTAGAAGACCGCGGGGTTCGTCATGTGGTACGTCGAGTACATCGCCGTCTGGATGGTGAAGATGTCCTCGGGGTACCGGATGTGGCTGCGCAGCCCGGCCGGCATCTGGTCGAGCGGCTTCAGCAGGCCGGGGAACACCTTGCCCAGGGTGATCGCGATCGGGTCGTGCGGGTCGGCCAGATAGAAGGTCGTCGTCCCGTTGTAGGCGTCCACGACGACCTTGACGGCGTTGCGGATGTAGCTGACGCCGGCGGAGGTCGCCGGCGACGAGTAGGGGTACTGATTCGTCGTCGTGTAGGCGTCCTGCATCCAGAACAGCCGGCCGTCGGCGATGACCAGGTACGGGTCGCTGTCGTAGCTGAGGAACGGCGCGATCGTCCGGATGCGGTCCTGCAGCCGCCGGTGGAAGAGGATCCGGCTCTGGGGCGTAATCTGCTCCGTCAGGAAGATGTCGGTCGAGCGGAAGCGCAGGCCGAACAGCAGGCGCCGCCAGAAGGTGCCAATCGGGACGCCGTCCGCGCCGTCGTAGGTCGAGTAGACGTTGTCGTCGCCGCGCGGGTAGTGGAACTCCTTGGCCGTCGTCCCAACCAGCACGTAGTCGTTCGACAGTTCCCCGAAGTAGATGCTGGGCTGCGTGACATTCAGGTCCACCGTGGACACCGGCGGCAGGTCCTTGATGAACAGCACCGGCAGGCCGTCGGTCGTGACCTGGTTGACGGGCCCGAGCGTGAGGCCGTAGCCGTGCGTGAAGGTCAGCCGGTCGTTGATCCACGTGCGGTTGGGCAGGCTGTCCGAGTTCAGCTCGCGCGCCGACAGCATGATCTGCCGGTACTTCCCGTCAATCACGTACCGGTCGTTGTCCACCGACACGAAGTCGTAGTAGGTCCGGATTTCCTGGATCTGCCCGAAGGTGTCGAGCAGCGGCTGGTGGTCCCAGAGCCGGACGTTGTCGAGGGTGGCCCCGTTCTTCTCGATGTCGGCGCGCGTCAGCGACGCCGCGCCCGACAGCTCGCGCTCCTCCACCTTGTCGAGCGCGAACGCCTTGCGCGTCGCCTCGATGTTGTGCGCGATGAACGGGATCTCCTTCTGCTGCTCGTTCGGCGCGACGACGAAGCGCTGGACGCCCGCGGCGTACAGGCTGCCGCCCACCCACACGAGGAGCGTCAGCCCGGCCGCCGTCACGAGCGGCCACGTCTTCGACACGAAGCCGTGGTAGACCGAGAGCACCGCGCCCAGCAGCAGCACGACGATGCCCGCGCGCAGGAAGGGCAGGCGCGCGTACACGTCCACGTAGGACGCGCCCTGGATGATGCCCGATTGCGTGATGAGCAGCCGCGGGATGTCGAGGTACGAGCCGGCCGCCATCAGCAGGAAGAGCAGCGCGACCAGCAGCGACAGGTGCAGCCGCGCGCGCGGCAGCGCGTTGAGCCCGGTGCGCGGGTCGAAGCTCACGCCGCCGCTCACCACGTAGGTGCCCGCCGCCACGATGAGCGACAGCATCACCACGATCAGCAGCAGCCCGCGTGTCAGATCGAGCACCGGCAGCGTGAAGACGTAGAACGCCACGTCCCGGCCGAAGATCGGATCGACCTGGCCGAAGTTCGTCTGATGGAAGTACTCGAGCACTTGGAGCCAGCTCGCCGACGCCGACAGGCCGAGCACGATCGCCACGAACGCCGCGGCCACGAGCGCCAGCCGCCGGAGCTGACGGCGGTCGAGCACCAGCGGGCGCCCGTCCTGCAGCGTGCCGAGCATCAGGTAGGGCTGCGCCAGGAGCGCCAGCGTCACCCGGAGGTTGATGGCCAGCAGCGCGAAGGCGCCCACGCCCACGGCCAGGGCCAGGGTCGCCTGTGCGACCACCTGGCGGACGAACACCTCCCGGAAGCCCACCTGGATGAACCAGAGCCAGTCGGTGTAGTAGGTGACCAGGGCCGGAAACACGAGGATGATCACCGCCGCAACGGCGATCAGCGCGAGGCGTGACGAGGATTTCACCGGACGCTCCCTTTCAGCCGGATGGCCTTCCGCGCGGGGGGTCGGGACGGACGGATCACACCGAAACCCGTATTGTACTCCATGGGTCCACGACTCACGGAACTCGGGACTCGGGGCGGGCGCACGTCAGGAAAGTGAGGCGTCGCGTGACGAGGCGCAGGGATGGGAGGAAGGGTCTTGATATTACAGTATCTATAGCTGTAATATCTTGAGCATGAGACATTCCACCGCGTCCGCC
>JAHECP010000189.1 GCA_024641665.1 Acidobacteriota bacterium | reverse complement strand
CGCCGGCGAGCCGGAGGCCTTCAGCACGCCGCGGCGGCTCGGCGTCGTGGCGCGGGTGGCCGACCGTCAGGCCGACCTCGAGGAGACGGTCACCGGACCGCCCGTGTCGGCCGCGGTGGGCCGGGACGGCCAGCCGACGCCGGCCGGCCTGGGTTTCGCCCGCAAGCAGGGCGTCGAGTTCGCCGCGCTCGAGCGCGTCGAGACGCCCAAGGGCGTGTACCTGACCTGCCGGCGGCGCGAGCCCGGGCGCGCGGCCGTGGACGTCCTGCCGGGCGTCGTCGCGGCCACGCTCCGTGACCTGTCGTTCCCGAAGCAGATGAAGTGGGACGCGCGGCTCGACGACGGCCGCGGCGACCTGTTGTTCGGGCGGCCCATCCGCTGGCTGCTCGTCCTGTTCGGCGGGAAGGTCGTGCCGGTCGTGATCACGCGGACCGGCGCGCCCGACGCCGGCGTCCGCGACGTCGTCTCGGGCGGAGCGACCTACGGGCACCGCTTCCTGGCGGCGTCCGGCCGGCCGGGGAAGGCCATCCGGGTGAAGAACGCCGACGACTACCGGAGGAAGCTCGCCGAGCATTTCGTCGTGCTCGACCGCGCCGACCGGAGGGCGACCATCCGGCGCGAGCTGGACGACGCGGCGGCGCGGCTCGGCGGCCGCGTGCTGGTCGCCGGGGGCTCGACGCTGCTCGACGAGGTGCCGGATCTCGTCGAGTACCCGGCGGTCGTGGCGGGTGCCTTCGACCGGGCCTTCCTCGCGCTCCCGCAGGAAGTGCTCACGACGACGATGATCCACCACCAGCACTACTTCCCGGTGGTGAACGGCGGCGGGGCGCTCGAGCCGGCGTTCCTGGCGGTGACCAACATTCCGGCGGCCGACGCCCGGCCGATCGCCGTCAACGCCGAGCGCGTGCTCACGGCGCGGCTGCGCGACGCCAGCTTCTTCTGGGAGAGCGACCGCAAGGCCCGCCTCGAGACGCGGCTCGACCGCCTCGACACGCTGCTGTTCCACAAGCGGCTCGGCAGCTATCGGGCCAAGGCGGATCGCCTCGCGGCGCTGGCCGCTTGGGTCGCGGCCGAGGCGCTCGGCCGGCCCGACCAGGCGGCGTTCGCCGAGGTGGCGGGACGCCTCGCGAAGACCGATCTCACGACCGGCATGGTGGGGGAGTTCCCCGAGCTGCAGGGCGTGATGGGCGGCATCTACGCGCGCGAGGAGGGCCAGCCCGAGGCGGTGTGGAAGGCGATCTACCATCACTACCTGCCGGTGGGCGTCGAGGCGGACGCGCCGCCCGTGCGCGCGGCGCTCGGCGGGGCGGCGGTGGCGTGGGCGGCCGTGGCGCTCGCCGACAAGCTGGACACGATCGTGGGCCTGTTCTCGGCGGGCGAGCGACCCACCGGATCGCGCGACCCGTTCGGGTTGCGGCGGCAGGCGCAGGGAGTGGCGAAGATCCTGTTTGACCTGCCGGAGCTCACTGGTCTGAGCAAGCAGGTCTCTGTTGAGCGTCTGGTCGACGAGGCACTAAGGCACCACGGCGTGGACGTGCCACCGGGCGGTCCCATGTCGCACGACGGTGTCAAGCTGTCTTATGACCTTGTCGCTTTCGTGAAGGAGCGAGTCAGGTTTCTTCTGGAACAGCGCGGCTACCGATACGACTATGTGAATGCGGTGGCATACCCGGGCAGAGATGACATTCGACCGCTTCGTTGTCGCTACGTCCTGGATGCCCTGAAATCCGTGCCAACAGAGACTCTTGAGGCGCTTGCCGAAGTGTTCAAGCGTGTCAAGAACATCGCGAAGGAGTTGCCCTCTGATGCAGGGCTTGTGGAGTCGCCGGTGAGCTTGACTGAGCCCGCCGAACACGACTTGGTGGACAAGCTCAGCGGTTTGGCTATAGGCAATCTCGAGTCGCCGCGTGACTTCGAGAATGCGGTTCAGCAAGTCGCAACGTTGCGCCCGGCGATTGATCGTTTCTTCACCGAAGTGTTTGTGATGGTGGACGACCCGGATCTGAGGCGCGCCCGCCTCAGGCTGATGAAACGGCTGGAGCGGCTGATCCTCCAGCTGGCCGACATTTCGGAAGTCGTCCCTCAAACGGAGTCATAGATCATGGCGAAGCAGACCGCGAAGAAGGCGCAGAAGCGCACGACGAAGAAGGCCGCGAAGCAGACCGCGCGCAAGCCCGCGCGGCGGGCCGGCGCGAAGAAGTACGTCTATTTCTTCGGCAACGGCAAGGCGGACGGCAACCGGCACATGAAGGATCTGCTGGGCGGCAAGGGGTCCGGGCTGGCCGAGATGACCAACGCCGGGCTGCCGGTGCCGCCGGGGCTGACGATCTCGACCGAGGCCTGCACGCTCTACTACGAGGGCGGGCGCAAGACCCCCGCGTCGGTCGACGCCCAGATGGTGGAGAACCTCAGGCGGCTCGAGAAGGTGGCCGGCACCACGCTCGGCGCCGCGGACGACCCGCTGCTCGTGTCGGTCCGATCGGGCGCGAAGTTCTCGATGCCGGGCATGATGGACACCATCCTGAACCTCGGGCTCACCGACGTCTCGGTCGAGGGTGTGAAGCGCCGCACGTCGAACGGCCGCTTCGCCTGCGACAGCTACCGCCGCTTCATCCAGATGTTCGGCAACGTCGTGCTCGAGATCCCCAAGGACGCCTTCGAGCACGAGTTCGAGGCGGTGAAGAAGGCGCACGGTGCCCGGCTCGACACCGAGCTCGACGAGGCGGCGCTCGGCGAGGTGGTGGAGCGCTACAAGCAGGTCGTGCGGCGCAAGGCCGGCCGCAGCTTCCCGCAGGACCCGATGGAGCAGCTGCGCATGGCCCGCGACGCGGTGTTCCGCTCGTGGCAGAACCCGCGCGCCCGGGAGTACCGCCGGATCTACGAGATCCCCGACGACATCGGCACCGCCGTCAACGTGCAGATGATGGTGTTCGGCAACACCGGCGACCGGTCCGCCACCGGCGTCGGTTTCACGCGCAACCCCGCCAACGGCGCGAAGGAGTTCTACGGCGAATTCCTCGTCAACGCGCAGGGCGAGGACGTGGTGGCCGGCATCCGGACGCCGCAGGCGATTCGCGAGCTCGGGAAGGTGATGCCGAAGGCCTACAAGCAGCTGCGGGACATCACCACGCGGCTCGAGCGGCACTACAAGGACGTGCAGGACTTCGAGTTCACCATCCAGGACGAGCGCCTGTACATGCTGCAGACGCGCAACGGCAAGCGCACCGGCTACGCCGCCGTCGTGATCGCCACCGACCTGGTCGCCGAGAAGCTGATCAAGCCGCAGGACGCCGTGCTGCTCGTCGAGCCCGAGGCGCTGTCCCAGCTGCTCGCGCCGATCTTCGACCCGGCCGACTGGCAGAAGCTGCCGGTCATGACCAAGGGACTGCCGGCCTCGCCGGGCGCCGCGTCGGGCCAGGCCGTCTTCACGGCGGACCACGCCGTGGCCGCCGCGCGCGACGGCAAGAAGGTCGTGCTCGTCCGCAAGGAGACGGTGCCCGACGACATCCACGGCATGTTCGTGGCGCAGGGCGTGCTCACCGCCACCGGCGGCATGACCTCCCACGCCGCGGTCGTCGGCCGCCAGATGGGCAAGCCGTCGGTCGTCGGCGCGGGCGCGCTCGAGATCGACGAGAAGAGCCAGACCTTCCGCATCGGCGACCGGAAGATCAAGGAAGGCGAGTGGGTGTCGTTCGACGGCCTGACCGGCGAGGTGAAGCTCGGCCAGGTGGCCACGCAGCCGAGCGAGATCCTGCAGGTCGTCGCCGGGCAGATGAAGCCCGCGGCGTCGGACATCTACCAGCGGTTCGACAAGCTGCTGACCTGGGCCGACCAGGTGCGGCGCATGGGCATCCGGGCGAACGCCGACCAGCCCGACCAGGCCGAGACCGCCTATGCCTTCGGCGCGCGCGGCATCGGGCTCTGCCGCACCGAGCACATGTTCTTCGGGGAGGGCCGGATCCCGATCGTGCAGCGCATGATCCTCGCCGACAACGAGACAGACCGCCGCAAGGCTCTCGACGAGCTGCTGCCGCTGCAGCGCGGCGACTTCTACGGCGTCTTCAAGGCCATGCGCGGCACGCCGGTGACCATCCGCACCATCGACCCGCCGCTCCACGAGTTCCTGCCCAGGCGGGAGGACCTCATGGTGGAGGTGGCAAAGCTCGAGGCGACCGGCGGCGACGAACGGACGCTCGCCGAGAAGCGCACGCTCCTCCGGCGCGTGGAGCAGCTCCACGAGTTCAATCCGATGCTGGGCCACCGCGGCGTGCGTCTCGGGATCACCTATCCGGAGATCACCGAGATGCAGACGCGCGCCATCATGGAGGCCGCCTGCCAGCTCGCCAAGGAGGGCGTGAAGACGCAGCCCGAGATCATGATCCCGCTCGTCGGGCTCGTGAAGGAGCTGAAGGACCAGGCCGCCATCGTCCACCGCGTGGCCGCCGAGACGATGAAGGCGCAGGGCGTGAAGGTGAAGTACCTCGTCGGCACGATGATCGAGGTCCCGCGCGGCGCCCTGACCGCCGACGAGATCGGCGCGGTCGCCGAGTTCTTCTCGTTCGGCACCAACGACCTCACGCAGATGACCTTCGGCTTCTCGCGCGACGACGTCGGGAAGTTCCTCGGGATCTACCAGCAGAAGAAGATCCTCGAGCGCGACCCGTTCGCCTCGCTCGATACCGAGGGCGTCGGCCAGCTCGTGCGCATGGGCTGCGAGAAGGGCCGCCAGGTCCGGCCCGATCTCAAGCTCGGCGTCTGCGGCGAGCACGGCGGCGACCCCTCGTCGATCCACTTCTTCGAGAGCGTCGGGCTCAACTACGTGAGCTGCTCGCCCTACCGCGTGCCGGTGGCCCGGCTGGCGGCCGCGCAGGCGGCGCTCAAGGTGAAGGTGGGGGACTGACCCCTGACGGCTGACCCCTGACTGCTGCCTATGGTGACGATCTTCGTTCACGCCGACGGCGAGACGCGACAGACCGACCGGGTCGATCCGGCCTGGCTTCGGGAGGACGGCGGGCGCGTCGTGTGGGTGGACCTGCACGACCCGTCACCCGACGAGCTGCGCCTGTTGAGCGACGTCTTCCACTTCCACGAGCTGGCGGTGGAGGACGTGACGAGCACCGTGCACCACCCGAAGGTCGAGCCCTACGACGGCTACCTGTACCTAATCCTCCACGGCATCGACTTCGAGGAAGCGGTGCACGGCTTCGCGACGCACCCGATCGATTTCTTCATCGGCGCCCACTACCTGGTCACCGTGCACGACGGCACGTCCCGATCGGTGCAGCGCCTGCGTGCTCTGGCCGAACGGAGCGGGCAGGTGCTGGCGGAAGGCCCCGGCGGCCTGCTGCACCGGATCATCGACACGATGGTCGACAATTACGGCCCGGAGGTGGACAAGCTCGAGGAGAAGCTCAACCAGGTGGAGGAGGAGGTCTTCGAGAACCCCCGATCGGAGCTGCTGCGCACGATCCTCGATCTGAAGCAGGACGTGACGTCGCTCAGACGCGTCACCGTGCCGCAGCGCGACGTGGTGGGCCGCCTGGCGCGCCGCGAGTTCGCCTTCGTCGACGAGTCGCTGGCCTACCGGTTTCGGGACGTCTACGACCACCTGGTCCGCCTCACCGAGGAGGCCGCGGTCTTCCACGATCGGATCACGTCGCTGCTCGACGCCCACCTGGCCAACCAATCCAACCAGCTCAGCCAGACGATGAAGGTGCTCACGGTGATCGCCACCATCTTCATGCCGCTGACGCTCCTGACCGGTCTGTTCGGCATGAACGTGGACATCCCGCGCATCTGGCCTGGCGGGACGGCCGCGTTCTGGGAGATCACCGTCGCAATGCTCGCGGTCTCGGGCCTGATGCTCTGGGTGTTCAAGAAGCGCCACTGGATGTAGGGATTGGTCTCGATGCCCAGGATCCGACTGCTTCCGCCCGACCTGGCCAACCAGATCGCCGCCGGCGAGGTGGTCGAGCGTCCGGCCTCGGTCGTGAAGGAGCTCGTCGAGAACGCCCTCGACGCGGGCGCGCGCCGCATCGCGGTCGCGATCGAGTTCGGCGGCAAGAAGCTCATCCGGGTCGAAGACGACGGCGACGGCATGTCGCCCGAGGACGCGCGGCTGGCCATCGAGCGCCACGCCACCAGCAAGATCGCGACGGCCGAGGACCTCGGCGGCATCCGCACCCTCGGCTTCCGCGGCGAGGCGCTGCCGAGCATCGCGTCGGTGTCGCACTTCCGCCTGCGCACCCGCGCGCGCGACGAGGTGTCGGGCACCGAGGTGCGCGTGAACGGCGGCACGGTCGCGTCGGTCAGGGAGGCCGGCGCGCCCGAGGGCACCCTCGTCGAGGTGGCCGACCTCTTCTACAACCTGCCGGCGCGCCGCAAGTTCCTCAAGTCCGACGCCGCGGAAACGACGCAGGTGTCGCGCCTCGTGACCCAGCTCGCGCTCGGCTACCCCGAGGTCGGCTTCACGCTCACGAGCGGCGGCCGGCCGCTGGTGCAGTGTCCGCCGGCGGCGGGCCTGCGCGACCGGTTCTTCCAGCTCTACGGCGAGCGTCCCGACCTGATCGAGGTGCGGAAGGAGGCGGGCGGCCTGCGCGTCAGCGGGTTCGTCGCCGCGCTCGGCGATCAAGGGCCCGTGCGCGGGCCCCAGAACGTCTTCGTCAACCGCCGCATCGTCAAGGACCGCACGATCGGACACGCGATCTCCCAGGCCTACGCGAACGCCACGATCAAGGAGCGCAGCCCCGAGGTGCACCTCTTCCTGGAGGTGCCCGCGACCCGCGTGGACGTGAACGTGCACCCGACCAAGGCCGAGGTGCGGTTCCTGGAGCAGTCGCTCGTGCACGAGGTGGTGCGGCGGGCCCTGGCCGACGCGCTCGGGGAGGGCCGCGCGCCCGAGCTGCAGTTCCGCGCCGTGGCGCCGGCCTCGCCCGAGCCGGCGCCGCGCGCGCTGCCCAACGTGCTGGCCGGCGGCACGTTCACCAGCCGCTGGGCCGCCGCCACGAGCGCGTTCGCGCGCCCGGATCGGGCCCCAGGATCGCCCGCGCCCGAGGCCCCAGCAGTGGTCGAGGGGGCGCCGCAGGCACCCGCCAGCCCGGCCGGGATCGGAGCCGACATCCGGCCGATGATCCCGCTCGGACAGTTCCGCGACACGTTCATCATCGCGATCGACGACGAGGGCGTGTCGATCGTGGACCAGCACGTGGCGCACGAGCGCGTGCTGTTCGAGCAGGTGATGGAGCGGTTGACCGCCGGTCGGCTCGAGAGCCAGCGGATGCTGGAGCCGGTCATCCTGCAGATGTCCGCGCCGCAGCGCCAGGCGCTCGTCGCGCACGCGGACGATCTCGACCGCTTCGGTTTCGAGGTCGCCGAGTTCGGCGGCGATGCCCTGCGGCTCGCGGCGACGCCGGCCCTCCTCGACCGGGCGTCGGCCGAAGCCGCGCTGCGCGCGCTCGCGGAGGATCTCGAGGGGCTCGACCGGGGGGCGTCGGTGGAGGAGGGGCTGCGACGGATCGCGGCCACGACGGCGTGCCACGCCGCGGTCAAGGCGAACGACCCCCTGACGCTCGAGAAGATGGCCTACATTCTCGAGGAGCTGCGCCGCACGGCCTACTCCTCGGTGTGCCCGCACGGCCGCCCGGTGGTGCTGCGCCTCACGCGGAGGGAGATCGAGAAGAACTTCCAGAGGATCTGAGTGAGGAGGGAACGGAGACGTTCACCACGGAGGGCACGAAGGCGTTTCACCACGAAGGGCACGGAGGGCACGGAGGTTCTCCTTCTTTCTGTCACGCTGTCACGCTGTCATACCGTCACACTGAACCGAGCATGCTCAGCGGATTCGAATTCGTTCTGGTGGGTCTGAGCGCCGTCGCCGGGGGTGCGGCGAACGCGCTCGCCGGCGGTGGAACCCTCATCACCTTTCCGACGCTCCTCGCCGTCGGAGTCCCGGCGGTCTCGGCCAACGTCACCAACACCGTGGCGCTCTGCCAAGGCTACCTGGGCGCCACCCTCGCGCAGGTGGACGACGTTCGGACCCAGACGCGACGGATGTGGCTGACCCTTCCGGTCGGCGTCGTCGGCGGGGTCGTCGGCGGCATCCTGCTCCTGCACACCGGCGAGCGGGTCTTCCGCACGCTGGTGCCGTTCCTGATCCTCCTGGCCTCCGGACTGCTGGCGGCGCAGGATCGGTTGAGGGGCCTGCTCCTCCGCCGGGCGGGACACACCAGGTCGACGGCCGCGGAGACCTGGGCGGTGCTGCCGATCGGGCTGGCCGCCGTGTACGGCGGCTATTTCGGCGCGGGGCTTAGCGTGATCGTACTGGCCGTGCTCGGCTTGCTGATGGACGACACGCTGACGCGGCTGAACGCCCTGAAGCAGGCAATCGCGCTCGCGGTCAACGTGGCCGCCGCGTGTTTCTTTGTGTTCTCGGGGCAGGTGAACTGGCCGGTCGCGCTGGTCATGGCCGTCGGCGCGCTCGTCGGCGGGGTCGCAGGCGGCCGGCTGGCCGGGCGGGTCCGGCCGGCGACGCTGCGGCTCGTCGTCGTGCTGATTGGGGTCGCGGCCGGGATCACCTACTTGATACGGTCGTAGGCACCGGCCGAATGGCGAATGTCGAATGAAAGGCCTGCTGCCACAGTGAAACTGCAGGACTGCGTGACAGTGTGACGGCCTGAACGCGATAGCAGCGTGATCTCCAGAAAAGAGATCTCCGTGCCCTTCGCGTCCTTCGTGGTGAACGTCTCCGTCCCTCCGCGGTGAACGTGTCTCAGTGGTCCTGCTTCAGTCTCTTCTTCAGGGCGTCCCACGCTTCGAGCCTCCTCTTGATCTCCTTCTCGAAGCCCCGGTCCCTCGGCTGGTAGTACGTGCGTCCCTTCAGGCTGTCGGGCAGGCACTCCATGGCCGCGATCGCGTCGGGCTCGTTGTGCGCGTACTGGTAGCCCTCGCCGTAGCCGAGGTCCTTCATCAGCCGCGTCGGCGCGTTGCGCAAGGCGAGCGGCACCGGCTCGGCCACGTCCGTGGTGGCGTCGCCCGCCGCGCGCTGGTAGGCGAGGTAGACGGCGTTGCTCTTCGGCGCGGTGGCGAGGTAGATCGCCGCCTGGGCGAGGGCGGTGTTCCCCTCCGGCATGCCGATGAAGTGCACCGCCTCCTTGGCCGCCACCGCCACCTGCAGCGCGACCGGGTCGGCGTTGCCGACGTCCTCCGACGCGAAGCGCACGAGGCGCCGCGCGATGTAGAGGGGATCCTCGCCCGCCTCGACCATGCGGGCCAGCCAGTAGACCGCGGCGTCGGGGTCGCTGTTCCGCATCGACTTGTGCAGGGCCGAGATCAGGTTGTAGTGCTCCTCGCCGGACTTGTCGTAGAGGAGCGCGCGGCGCTGCAGCACGTCCGAGACGAGGGTGAGATCGAGCGCGGCGCGCCGGCCGCCGGGCCCGCGGGCGGCCGTCGCCGCCGCCAGCTCCAGCAGGTTCAGCGCGACGCGGGCGTCGCCGTTGGCGTGGCGCGCGATCGCTGCGAGCGCCGCCTCGTCCGCGTCCAGACCCTCGCGTCCGAGGCCGCGCTCGGCGTCCGCGAGGGCGCGCCGCAGGATGCCGACGACGGCCGGCTCGGGCAGCGGCTGCAGGACGAAGACCTTGGAACGGGAGAGGAGCGCCGAGTTCACCTCGAAGGACGGGTTCTCGGTCGTCGCGCCGATCAGCACGAGGTCGCCCGCCTCCACGCGCGGCAGGAAGGCGTCCTGCTGCGCCTTGTTGAAGCGGTGGATCTCGTCGACGAACAGGATCGTCCGGCGGCCGAGCTGGCGCCTCGCCGCCTCGGCCTCCGCCATCACCGCCTTGATCTCCTTGATGCCGGAGAGCACGGCGCTGAACGCGATGAAATGGGCGCGTGTCACGCCCGCGATCACGCGGGCGAGCGTCGTCTTGCCGGTGCCGGGCGGGCCCCACAGGATGATCGATTGCAGCGCGTCGCGCTCGATGGCCTCGCGCAACGGGCGGCCCGGCGCGAGCAGCGCCTCCTGGCCCACGATCTCGTCGAGCGTGCGCGGGCGCATCCGGTCGGCCAGCGGGGCCGCGCCCGCCGGCGGGACCGGGGCGTCGCCGGAGAAGAGGTCGGCGGTCATCGCGTTCGGCCGGCGCGCCGGCGCTGGCGGTGCGCTTCGTACAGAACGAGTGCCGCGGACACCGCGACGTTGAGGGACTCGACCGGCGCGCGCATCGGGATGGAAATCCGCTCGTCGGCCATCCCTTCCGCCTCCGGCGCCAGGCCGGCACCCTCGCCGCCGAGCAGCACCGCCACCGGGCCGGTGAGGTCGGTGTCGTAGAGCGGGCGCCCGTCGCGCGGCGTG
>JAHECP010000188.1 GCA_024641665.1 Acidobacteriota bacterium | reverse complement strand
CTGGCGCGCGCCGGGGGGCACCGCGGCCGCGCCGCCCGCGCGCTCGGCGTGACCCGCCAGGGGCTGGCAAAGCTGCTCAAGCGGCTCGAGATCGATCCGGCGGATCTCGCGGCCGGCGCCAGCCTCCTCGCGTCCCTCGCCGCGTGGCTGGGCTAGCGCCGTACCCGCTTGTTCCTCCGCCGTTCCTTCGCAACCGGCTCGCCGACTTGCTCAGAGGCCTTCAAGGACGATGAGCAGGGGCTTTCAAGGCCGTACGGTGGAACGGCACGCGCCGTGTCAGGGCGTCGACTCGCGCGCGGTGCGAGGGTCGATCCGGTCCCGCAGGCGGTCGCCGAGGAAGTTGAACCCGAGCACGAGGAGTGCGATCGACAGGCCCGGGAAGATGGTGAGGTGCGGCGCGTCGAACAGGTGCGAGCGGCCCGCGTCGAGCATCGTGCCCCAGCTCGGGGTGGGGGGCTGCACGCCGAGGCCGAGGAAGCTCAGCGCCGCCTCGGCGATGATCGCGCCCGCCATGCCGAGCGTCGCCTGCACGGCCACCGTCGGCAGCGCCGTCGGGATGACGTGGCGGGCGAGAATGCGGGCGGGGCGGGCGCCGAGCGCCCGCGCCGCCTGCACGTAGTCGAGCTCGCGCGTGCGCATCGCCACGCCGCGCACCAGCCGCGCGTAGCCCACCCAGCCGATCGTCGAGAGCGCGAGCACCACGTTGCCGAGGCTGGGGCCGAGCACGGCCACGAGCGCAATGGCCAGCAGGATGCCCGGAAACGCCATCAGCACGTCGATCAGCCGGCTGATGCCGTCGTCGATCCAGCCGCGGAAGTAGCCGGCGGTGGCGCCGACCACCGTGCCCACGATCGACGACACCGACACCACCGACACGCCCACGAACAGCGAGACGCGCGCGCCGTAGATCACGCGCGACAGGATGTCGCGCCCCAGCTCGTCGAGGCCGAACAGGTGCGCCGCCGTCGGGCCCTGCAGCCGGAGCGCCAGCGCCTGGGCCGCCGGATCGTAGGGCGCGATCCACGACGCCGTCAGCGCGACCAGCGCCGCGAGCCCGACGATGAAGGCGCCTGCCCTGGCCATGTCACTCGTAGCGGATGCGCGGATCGAGCCAGCCGTAGACCAGGTCCGTGATCAGGTTCATGCCGACGTAGGTGACCGAGATGAACAGGATGCACCCCTGCACGAGGGGGTAGTCGCGGAAGTTGATGGCCTGGATGAGCAGCCGCCCCACGCCCGGCCACGCGAAGATCGTCTCGGTGATGATCGTGCCGGTGAGCACGGCCCCGAGCTGCAGCCCGATGATCGTCACGACCGGGATCAGGCTGTTGCGGAACGCGTGGCGCAGCACGGCGCGCGCCCGCGACACGCCGCGCGCGCGCGCCGCCATCACGTACAGCTCGCGCAGCTCCTCGAGCACGCTGGCCCGGGTCATGCGCGCCAGGATGGCCGCGAGCGCCGCGCCGAGCGTCGCCGCCGGCAGGACGAGATGCGTCCAGTCGCCCGTGCCCGACACGGGCAGCCACCCCAGCTTGACCGCGAAGAGGATCGCCAGCAGCGGACCGAGCCAGAAGTTCGGCATCGAGATACCGGCGAGCGCCACCGTCATGGCGGCGTGGTCCACGATCGTGTCGCGATAGACCGCCGCCACGATGCCCAGCGGAATCGCGAGGCAGATCGCCACCGTCATCGCGGCCACCGCGAGCTCGGCCGTGCGGGGGACCCGCGCCTCGATCTCCCCGACGACCGGCGTGCCGTAGCGCAGCGACGTCCCGAGATCGCCGCGGACGAGGCCAGCCATGAAGTGCCCGTACTGCACGGCGAGCGGCCGGTCCAGGCCGAGCCGCTCGCGCAGCGCCGCCACCTCCTGGGGCGACGCCGCGTCGCCGAGCATCGATTGCGCCGGATCGCCCGGCACGAGGTGAATCAGGGAGAAGACCAGCGTGGCGACGCCGAGCAGCACGGGCAGCGTGAGGAGCAGCCGGCGGATCAGGTAGCGGAGCATGAGGGCGCGGGGTGACGACGGGGCCAGCTTACCGCAGTCGCCGGGAGATCGCGAGCAGCGTGCGGTTGCGCGGCTCGAGCTCGAGCCCGCGCGCGACGGTGTCGCGCGCCGCGTCGGTCTGGCCGGCGCTCAGCTGGGCCTGCGCCAGCTCGGCGAGCAGCCGCGCCGACGGCGTGGCGTCGGCCGCCCGCGCCAGCCAGTGGACCGCCGTGGGAAAGTCCTTGAGCTTCAGCGACAGCTCGCCGACGCGCATGTCCAACCGCGCCTGCCGGACGGCGCTCGAATCGTCGCCGACGAGCGCGTGGTGCTTCAGCAGGGCCGTCCGCGCGTCGGCCAGGTGGCCGAGCCGCTCGGCCGCGTCGGCCAGATCGAGGAACACCTGCGGATCCGCCGGCAGCTTCGTGGCCGCCTGCTGGAGCACGCGTTCGGCCATCTCGACCTGGCCGGCCTGGAGCAGCGCGCGCCCGAGCAGCGACTGGGCCTCCGGACCCGTGTCGCTGCTGGCCGCGTTGCCCTGGAGGGCCTCGAGCGCCTTGCTGAGCGCGATGCGATCCTTGCCCCCCTTCGCGGCCTCCAGCCATACCCGGCCGAGCGCCACGTAGAGGCCGCTGGACTCCGGATACCGCTCGATCGCCTGGCCGAGCGTGAGCACCGCCTGGTTGGATCGTCCGGCCCGGGCCTGCGCCAGGCCGACCGCGATGCGCCGCAACGGACGCGGGTCGAGCGAGCTCAGCGCCTCGAGGTGGTCGATCGCCTGGTTCATGTGGCCGGTCTGCTCGTACAGGCTCGCCAGCTCCTCGCGGGCGACAATCAGCGCGGGCGCCAGCGTGACCGCCTTCTCGAGCGAACGCTGGGCCTGCTCGGGATGGTTGGTCTCGCGCAGGCACACGCCGAGCAGGTAGTTCGCGTCGGCGAACTGGTCGTCGAGCGCCACCGCGCGGACCAGCGGTTCGATGCTGCCGGCCGGGTTCCCGGCGCGGTAGCGCGACAGGGCCAGCTTGTAGAGCAGGCGCGGCGAGCGGTCGTCGAGCGCGACGTAGTCGGCGTACCGGTCGGCCGCCCGCGCGTAGTTGAGCAGCTCGAAATGGACGTCACCCAGCTGCTCGAGGGGCCGGGTCGCGGTCGGGTCGAGCCGCGAGGCCCGCCGGAGGTCGCGCTCGGCCGCCTGGAGCTGTCCCTGGCGGTGGTAGGTTTCCCCGCGGCGCAGGTAGGCGAGCATCGAGTCGCTCTTGAGGGCAATCGCCCCAGAGAAGGCCTCGATGGCCTCGAAGGTCTGGTCGGCAGCCAGGGCGGCGTTGCCGGCCTCGATCAGCCGCCGGTATTCCCGCTCCTTGGAGAGGGTTACGTAGGCGAACGCGGTCCCACCCAGCAGGAGGGCCACGGTGACGGCGGCCATGAGCCTCTTCACCCGCTTATCGTAGCAGAAGCGGAACTTTTGGGCGCCCCGGGGGTCTAAGCGATCGACAACGAACCGGTGACCAGGCGGTCCGGCGGGCCTGCGGCGAGGGCTGTCCGGGCGGCCAAGGGATGGTAAGATGGCTGAGGGACTGTCGGTGAAGCCAGCTCGCGCCATCACCTGGTCGGAGGTCGCCAGCCGCGAGGCGGCGTTGGTCCAGCGGTGTGCCGCCGGAGACGACGACGCGTGCGGCGAGCTCGTCTCCGAGCACCAGCGCATGGTTCACCAGCTTGCCCTGCACCTGCTCGGGGACTACAACGAGGCCCTCGACCTCTCCCAGGAAGTCTTCCTTCGGGTGTTCCGGACCATCCACCGGTTCCGGGGCCAGTCGGCCCTCCGCACCTGGATCTACCGCATCGTGGTGAACCAGGCGCGCAACCGGATGCGCTGGTGGCGTCGGCGGTACCGCGCGCAGCAGGTGTCGCTCGACGAGCACATCCGCAACCACGGCGATCTGCCGGCGCCCGGCAACCCGGCGGCGCCCGACCGCCTGTTCGGACAGAAGCAGCTGGCCGCCCGCATCTGGAAGGCGCTGGACGGGCTGCCGTTCGACCAGAAGAGTGCGATTGTCTTGAGGGAGATCGACGGCCTGAGCTACGACGAGATTGCCTTCTCGCTGGGCATCGCCGTCGGCACCGTGAAGTCTCGATTGGCCCGGGCGCGCGAGGCGCTCCGGGCGCAGTTGAGGGATGTATGACTCCGCTGAGCTGTGCGTCGGTACGGCGACGGCTGACGGCCTACCACGATCGCGAGCTGTCCATCGAGCAGCTGATCGCGATCGAGGCTCATCTCGACGGGTGCCCCCCGTGCGCGACGGAGGCAGCCGGTCTCGAGACCCTGGGCGAGTCCCTGCGCTTGGCGGCGGCGACGCTCCAGCCCGGCACCGACATGCTCGCCGGCCTCCAGCCCGGCATCATCAGCCGGATGAAGGCCGAGAACGCGCAGTCGTGGCGCGCCCAATTCGGCCGGATGTTCGAGGACATGCACCTGGTCTGGATCGGGCTCGGCTCGGCCATGGCCACGATCATCTGCAGCGCGCTGGCGCTCGCCTGCCTGCACTTCGCGTCGCCCGAGCGCGACGACTCGCTGGCCGGCATCATCGCCACGATGGTTTCCTCGCGCGCGAACCTCGTGCGCCAGGTGCCCGCCGACACCTACGACGACGTGGTGGGGAACGCGCTGGTGCGGTCGATGTCCGAGGAAGAGGCCGTGCTCGCGCTGGCCGCCGTCGTCACGCGCGACGGCCGCCTGATCGACCCGCGCTGGGTGGAGAACGATCGGGACCGCCAGCAGATCCTCGACCTGATGAGCGCGATCGAGACTTCGCGCTTCGACACGACGCGCGCCGGCGGCGCGTCGGTCAACATGGTCTGGCTGTTCGCCCACACCACCGTGCGCGGCAAGATCGTCGGGTAGCGCGCGCGGCGCCGCGCGCCCGCCAGCTACCGCCTGCCCGTCGCCGTCGCGATGTTGTTCATCGCGTCGGTCGCCCGGATGATCACGTTCGCCGCCGCGACGTTCCCGTCCAGCACGAGCTCGAACTGCTCCACCCGTGAATCGGGAATACCGTCCTTCGGATAGATCGTTTTCCACTGCTCGGCGTCCACCGAGAACTCGACGCGATTCACCGCCGAGCGGTCGTCTCGCACCGTGAAGGGCAGAATGGTGCGTCCGCCCTCATGGCGCGCGGCGCCGACCTCGATGCGCGGCGGCGTGTTGTCGATCTCGAAGCTGTCGCTCTCGGCTTCGCCGTCGAGCGCGGCGTCGGGGGCGTTCGACGGCGCGTCGCTCGCCACGACCTTGATCGTGTAGGCGCCGTCGGGCACCGAGGTCGTGTCCCAGACCAGGATGGGCTCCCACAGGCCCCGCTTGAGCGCCTTCCAGTCGGTCTCGTCGTCGCGCCGGTAGTACACGTCGTACTGCAGCGTGTCGTCGTCCTCGTCCGCGGCGGTCCACGCGAAGGTCTGGAGCCCCTTCTGGTACAGCTTGCGGCCGAGGGTGGGCTGCGGCCCGCTGGTCGCGGGCCCGATGCCCGGCCGCCCGTCGACCGGCGTCGAGTCGAAGCCCGCGAGCTCCACCGTCTCGCCGGTGGGGAACGGACGCTGGAAGACCGTGCCGGCCGGGTGCACCGTGATGCTCGTCACCTCGGGTCGCCGGTTGCGCGGCAGGTAGGCCGCGCTCACCGACGTGAGCACGGGGCCCGCGCCGCCGCCCGCCGCCGAGAGCACGGCCCGCCATTGCAGATAGCGCGCTTTCGGGCTGGTGATGGCGTCGCCGGACGCGTCGCGATACGCGGCCGACCAGTCGCTCCAGGTGTCGTCGGGCGTGCTGGTGTTGCCCGACCGCGTCGAAACGGCGACGGCGCCGCCCCCGTTTGCGCGCCAGCGGATCACGCCCCACGTCGCGACCGTCTCCGCGTCGCGCACGTCCGACAGGTAGGTGCCCTGCGGGCCGGGCGTCGCCGCGAGGCGGAACACCTTGCCCGGGTTCGACGTGACGAAGACCAGCTCGCCGCGCGCGTCGCGCACCATGCGCGTGATCTGCTGCGCGGCCGCCCGGCCGACCAGCGTCACGTGCGCGGGGTCCGCGCCCACCTGGAAGATCTTGCCCTTGGGCCCCGTGCCCACGAGCAGCCCGCCCGGCGCGTCCGGGACGATGTCGTACGGCGTGTCGTCGGCGGACTCCCACACCGTCTCCCAGACCCCGTCCGGCGCGATACGGTAGACGGCGCCCTTGGGGTTGGACGACGTGCTCTTGCTCGTCGAGGCGCCTGCGCTCGATCCGCTCTGTCCGCTCGTGCCAACGACGGTGAACGTCACGATGTCGGTCGACACCGACGCCGTCGGGGTCGGCGACTTGGGCGCGCTCGTCGGGCCGCCCGGCGGGGACGTCTCCGGGGCCTCTCCGTCCACGGCCGTCGCGTAGATGGTGCCGCTCGCGTCCACCCGCAGCGAGTGAATCTCCTTGAAGGGCGAGTCGAGCAGCACAAAGCCCTTTCCGGTACCGTCGATGCGGAAGAGGCGTCCGGGGTTGCTCGTGCCGGCCAGCAGGCGGCCCTCGCGGTCGAAGGCGAGGGCGACCACGTTCGTGCTCCGCGTGTCGTAGAACCGCTCGCCCTTGCCGTCGGGCGTGATGCGGTAGATGAGCCCCTTTTCGCCGGTGCCCGCGTAGACGACGCCGTCGGCGCCGACGGCGAGCGACCAGATGTACTTGTCGTCGGGGTCGAAGAAAACCGTCGAGGTGCCGTCGGCCGCGACCCGGTAGATCTTGCCGTCGGGGGAGGTGGCCGCGTAGACGCCGCCGCCGGGCGCGGGCGCGAGCGCGTGCACCTCCATCTCGGGGGAGTCGAACGCCGTGGCCAGCCGACCGTCGGTGCCGACGCGCAGCACCTGACCGTCGTTGCCGCTGCCGATCCAGTAGCCGCCGCCCGCCGCGGGCAGGATCGTCCAGAGCGCCGGGGCGGCCGACTCGGCGACGAGCGAGACGGCCGGACCGAGCGTCAGGCGCCCGAGGTTGTCGATCGCGAGGCCGTCGGCCTCGCCCTTGAGGAAATCGGCCTGGGTCGAGACCACCCAGAACGTGGGCGTCGCCGCGTGCAGCAGGACGAGCCCGCCCAGGACGGCCCCCGTGGCGCCGAGCATGCGTGCAATTCGCTTGGTCATGTGTTGAAGGAATGGGTGAAAGGCCGACCGGCGTCGGATCTCCCCGTCCTACGGACGGCTCCGGTCGAGGGTAATCGTCAGCTGCCGGGACCCGCGAATCGCCCGATCGGTGGAGATCTCCCAGGCGCCGAGCACGGCGGATCCCAGGCTGGCGTACGATCCGCCGTCGCGATCGGCCGCGAGCACGTCGAGCACCGACGGCGGCAGCGAGGGCAGCGCCTCGCCGTTCACGACGGCGCCCGCATCGCGGGCCACGAGCCGGACGTACAGCCGGTTGCTGCGGTGCTGATCGTTGATCGCGCGGATCAGCTGATCCACGCTGGTGACCTTCTCCGACCGCTGCCGCTCGCGCCGCTCCCACGCCGTCAGGCTCGCGGCGTCCGACACGAGCAGGGTGAGCGACTGGGGCGCGTTGGCCGGGATCGCGACGGGCACGGTGTAGACGTGGTCCTCGCCGCCGTACGCGCGCACGAGCACCTTGACCGGCACGGTCCGACCCGGTCGAGGCCGCGTCTCGTCCAGCCAGACGCGCTCGATCGTCGCGGTGAGCGGCCGCTCGCTCGCCGTGATGGTCAGATCGATCGACTCGAGCCGCACCGGCGACAGGTCGTTGCCGAGGAGCATCGTCACCGGGCCCGCGACGTAGGAGGCGGTCTCCACCATGGCGTTGACGCCGGCGAAGAGGTCCGCGAAGCGCACGGGCTCGTGGCCGGCGATCCGCGCGGTGCCGTCGACGGCGAACGTCGCGGTGCCCACCTGGCGCTCGTAGCTCGACAGCGTGTTCGCCACCGCGAGATAGGTGAGCAGCGGCGTGAAGAAGTCGTCGTTGACCGCGCTGAAGCTGAACGTGCGCGTGAACCCGCGGTCCGACGTGAGGGTGACCTTCATCGGGATGAGCCGCGGCGGCGCGCCGAGCTCGCCCGCGATCGCGGTCGCGCGGTCCTGGCTCACGGCGCCCACCACCGTCCCGAGCGCGGCGATCTTCTGCGAGCTCATGTAGCTCGGGAGGAGCGAGTAGACCGAGGCGCGCGTCATCGGGAACGCGATCGGGCCGAGGTTGAAGAACGGATGGCCGAAGGCGTACACGCGCCGGCCGTCCACGTAGGTCACCGTGCCGGTCGCGCCGATCTCGAAGTCGCCGCCGAGCAGCACGACGCCGACCGCGTCGCCCGGCTCGAGGGTCGCGGCCTCCGGCGCCGGCGCCTGGCGGAGGTGCCCTTCCGCGAACCCGGCGGCGCGCAGCAGGTCCGCGGGCGACCCGGCGAAGCCGCTCATCACCAGTGGCGTGGCGATCGGTCGGAGCTGGAGCCCCAGCTCCGCGCCCGCCTGCCGCGGCATGCCGAGCACCTCGAGGTCGGCCTCGTCGCGCGCGAAGGGCTGCACGCGCGCGAACGCGGCGGCGAGCGCCGCCCTGACCCGCTCCGGCGTGAAGGGCAGATCGAGCTTCACGCGCGTGGCCTCCGCACGCACGCCGGTCTCGGTCGCCTCGACCATCTCGCCAATCGGCGTGATGCCGGCGATCGGCTCCTTGGGAAACGCGCCGAGCGAGTAGGACACGGCGCCCACGAGCCGGCCGTCCACGTAGACGGGGCTGCCGCTCATGCCGGCGATGACGCCCGTCTCGGCGAGCGGACCGCCTTCGAGCCGCGCGAGAATCAGATTGCGCTGCGGGCCGATGACGTTGCGCAGCACGCCCAGGATGTGGACCTTGAACTCCTCGCGCTGCTCGCCCGAGAAGACCGTCCACCCGACGCCGGTCATGCCCGCGCGCACGTCGTCGATCGGCATGAACGCGGTGGCCGCGGGAAGCGACACCCAACAGAGCAGCGCGAGGGTGAACGCGCCGAGGATCGGGCGAAGTCTGGTAGGCAACGTTGTCAGTGCACCTGGCGTTGAGGGAATCAGGAGGCTCTAACTCTCTTATAACAACCACGTTACTGCCGGTCAAGGAGAACAGCTGGAACGGGCCGTCGGCGGAGCGGTCGCCCGCCGGGTCCTGGAGGGTCGGGGCACCGGCCGGCATCCGCGCGGATTGACAGCGCGCGGGCGCGTTTGCTATCGTCGCTTGCATTCCGGGCGGTGAGCGCCCGACGGACAGGTTCATGACGAACGCCCGAGTGCCGGCCCTTTCGTGCGACGCCACGCCGTTCGGGGCGACGTATCGCTGGTGGTGGTATTGCCGCCGGGGCGAGGGGGCGATCCGCCAGAGCTGACCGAATAGCGACCTGGACGACAGCAGTGAGCCTCTTCAGCCCAACCGGTTGAAGGGGCTTTTTTTATGCCTCGAACACGCCTGTGCGTCACCGTGTCCGCCGCCACCATGGACGGCCTGCGCGCCGCCCGCGACGCCGTCCAGGGCGCCGACCTCGTGGAGCTTCGCCTCGACGGCGTGGCGCGGCCCGACGTCGCCGGCGCGCTCGCCGGGCGACGCCTGCCGGTGATCCTCACCTGCCGGCCCGTCTGGGAGGGCGGCCGCTTCGACGGCGCGGAAGAGGAGCGCCGCCGGCTGCTGGAGGCAGCCCTGCGCCTGGGCGCGGAGTACGTGGACATCGAGGCGCGCGCGGGTTTCGACGATCTCGTCGCGAGCCGGGGCGGTCAGGGGATCGTCCTCTCGGTCCACGACTTCAAGGTCCCCGGCCACGACCTCGCGGATCGCGTGCGCGGTCTCGCCCGGAGCGCGGCCGAGATCGTCAAGGTGGCGGTCGAAGCCGAGCGCCTCGCCGACACGCTGCCGCTGCTGGCGCTCGGCCGCGAACTGGCGCCGCGCCGCGGCATGGTGCTGCTCGCGATGGGCGCGGCCGGCCTCGCGACACGCGCCCTCGCTGCGCGCTTCGGCAGCGTCTGGACCTACGCCGGGTTGGAACGGGCGGTCGGACAGGTCGAGCCCGACGCCCTCCGCGACGAGCTGCGGTTCCGCGAGACGACGGCGGCGACCGACGTCTACGGGATCGTCGGACGTCCGGTCGCGCACTCGGTGTCGCCGGCGATGCACAACGCCGGGTTCCGTGCGGAGGGCATCGACGCCGTGTACCTGCCGCTCGCCGCAGCCGACGGCGGCGACTTCGTCTCGTTCGCCGAGGCCATCGGGCTCAAGGGGGCCAGCGTGACCGCGCCGTTCAAGCAGGACCTGATGGCGCGGCTTGAGGAGATGGACCCGACGAGCCGGGCGGTGGGCGCGGTCAACACGATCCGAATCGAGGGGCGGCGGTGGCGCGGGCGCAACACCGACGTCGCCGGGTTCCTGGCGCCGCTCGCCGGGCGTCTCGAGCTCGCGGGCGCGCGCGCCGCGGTCATCGGC
>JAHECP010000187.1 GCA_024641665.1 Acidobacteriota bacterium | reverse complement strand
CGGGCTTCGGCGCAGCCGGGGGCGGCGCGGCGGGTGGCGGCGCCACTGCCTCGGCCGCGCCGGCGGGCTGATAGATGCGCCTGATGCGATCGCCCGCGCGGCCGCGCTCGACGAACTGCACGTCCACCACGAGCTGCGGAGGGTTCGCGGTGCGCGAATAGGCGTAGCGCAGCTCCCGGCCCTGTTCCACCGCGTAGACGACCACCAGGGCGCCATCCTCCCATTTCGCCGTCACGCCCGCCGGCACCCCATCGAGCTGAAGCTCGTCTTCCTTGCCGTCGGGGTGAAACGTGCGCGATCGCCCCCGGTCGTCCGTGATGGTGACGGCGGCCGGCGTCTGGACGATCGTGAGATGCGGGGAGGGACTGCTCACCTCGGCGGTCAACTGCTGGACCCGACTCGCGTCGTCCTGGCTCTCGAGCGGGACCGTCAAGCCGCCCGCGCCGGATCCACGCCGGCCTTCCCCGCCCCTCGCCGTCGTGCCCGCACCGGACCCGCCGGTCGAGACCCAGGGCACGCCGAACCCGACCTCGGTCGGGAACTGGCTCAAATCGCGGTCGAGGGTCCATCGGCCGGCCAGATCGGGCTGGTCCTGGGCCCGCACGGGCACGAGACCAGGTCCTGTGGCGATGAGAGCCACCATGAGAATCGGCACCACGCTCAACCGCCTCATACACGCCCCTTCGACCGACGGTACCACAGCGCGGAGGGCCCCACAATGCAGCCCCTCACAGCACCAGGTCCGTGAACCCGGTGTCCTCGGCCAGCCGGTGCACGATCCGCGCCTCGGCGCGCTGCGACCGGCGGTAGCCGCGGATGCCCCAGACCACCAGGCCGACGCTGGCCACCACCAGCGTGCCGTCGAAGAGCGTCCACGACGACACGCCGAAATAGCGGAAGAGCGTCAGGCCGATCGTGAGGAACGCGAGGCCGGTGCGGATGAGCGCCAGGTAGGTGCGGCTGCGCGCCAGCTCGGTCCTGACGATCGAGAGCCGCGTGCGCGTGCGTGCCCGGAGCGTCCGGTTCTCCGCCAGCTGATTGCGCTCGCGCGCCAGCTCGGTCCGGCGCAGCGACTGCGCCGTGCGCTGGTGCGCCAGGTCGGTGCGCCCCTGCGCCAGGTCGGTGCGCTGGTGCGCCAGGTCGGTGCGCCCCTGCGCCAGGTCGGTGCGCTGGTGCGCCAGGCCGGTGCGTCCGTGGGCCAGATCGGTGCGCTGCTTCGACAGGCTGGTCCGCTCGCGGGCCATGTCGGTCCGCTCCCGCGCCGCGTGCGTGCGCTCCTCGGCCATCCGCGTGCGCCCCTCGGCGAGCGACGTCCGCTGCCGCGCCATCTCGGAGCGCTGGACGGCCAGATTGGTGCGCTGCTCGGCCAGCGTGGTCCGCTCGTGCGCCAGGCCCGTGCGGATGTTGCCGAGCTCGGTGCTCCGCGTCGAGAGGCGCGTCTGCTCGCGGGTGAGCGCGGTCCGCTCCTGGGCCATGGCCGTCTGGGACTCGGTGTGCCGGGCCGTCGCCGACGTGAACTGCAGCAGGTGCGCGGCGCCCTCCGTGCGCCGCCGCGCGAGCTCGTTCTGCTCCCGGATGAGCTCCACCTGGGTCCGCTCGAGATCCGCCGACTGCTCGAGGACCGATCGGATCTCGGCGAACCCGCCGCGCCTGGCGGCCACAGGGTGTGGTTGCGTCATGGTGGCACCTCGATCAGGCCAGGAATTTGAACGCCGGGGCGTAGCCCGGCTGATACTCGATCTCCGCGACCCCGGGGACCGCCTGCACGATCCCCCGGACCGTCTCGAGCAGCGCGTCGTCGAGGTACGGCCCCTCGAGACGCAGGTGTCCGCTCTTCACCGTGGCGCCCATCTCCAGCGGAAAGGTCACCGGATCGGTCACCAGGGCCGTCAGCACGCTGGTGGCCACGAACTCGTCCTCCAGATCCGCGACCGACTCCGGCGTGGGCTGGAGCTCGTGCTCCTCGACCGCCCGGAGGAGCAACGAGCACACCGTGGGCACCGACATCCGCTCCATGTTGATGCAGAAGTCGTAGAGGTCGGGGTCGCGCAGATTCTTCCCGTACATGAACCGCGCCCAGCGGGCGCGCTCCTCGTCGGCCTTGCGGATGTAGTCCTTGGCCGCCTCCTCGTCGCAGCCCAGCCGGCTCATGGTGAGGCGCACGCGCAGCTCGAAGGGCGCAACGAGCCGGACCCTGATGAAGTGCGCGATCCCCTCGACGAGCAGGTGTCCGGAGTATCCGAGGTAGGCGAGGTTGTCCTGGCGGGCGTACTCGAGGAGCGCCTGCCGCATCAGGATCTTGTACGGCCGGCGGAGCTCGCTGAAGCGCTCGTAGGCCTGGGTGGCCTTCTCGATTTCCGCGGTGATGCGGGTGGCGATCTCGCCATGCCGGTTGACCGACGCCACGAGATCCTCGCGGGTCACGCAGCGGAAGTGGCCGGTATGGGCGAGGCACTGGGCGACCAGCTGGCCTCCCGCCATCGTACCTCTGGAGATCAGCAGGACGGCCATTCAGATCCCTCCTGTCAATCTCACCACCCACCATGACTCTAATCCGGGGGCACCTCTGCTGCAAGGGGCGTCGCGGGGCGACCGCCGGCCCGGTCTCTGGGGATGCGCGGCGACGCGCCCGTCCAGCGCCACGTTCATGGAGGGCTCCCACGGTGGCCGTCCCCCACTGGTCCCGGCCGCAAGTCTTGAGGTACGCTCAGGTGGTGATGCCATGAGCGAATCGAAGACGGATACGCCCGAGTACCAGTTGGGACAGGCCGAGACCGAGAGGCTCCGGCAGCTCGAACAAGCCTATCTGGCGCGGCCACGGGTCAGCATCCGCGTGCGAATCGTGGCGGGCTTCCTGCTCTGCTTCTTCCTCCTGGCGATCACCGGCCTCGTCAACCTCGTGATCCTCTACCAGGCCAGGAGCAAGCTCCACTTCCTGGACGTCACCCAGAGTCTGTCCCTGCAGATCCAGCGGGCCTCCCACTTCGCCCAACTGGGGTTTCCCGATGAGACGAACCTGGAAACGGCGGCCGCGAGCGCCCGGAGCGCGTTCGACCTCTTTCTGCAGGAGAGCGCCCAGGTGATGGGGGCGACCGGCGAGCAGAGCCTGTCGTTGCTCAACTACCAGATGGGGCACTACGTCCAGCTCCTCGACGACGGCCTGGCGCTGGCCAAGGCCGGGACGGCGTCGGCGGGGGACGCGCAGGCGCTCGATCGGCAGATCGAGGCCGCCGGCGCCGATCTCCTCGACCTCCTGCGCACGATGAAGGCCCGCCAGGCCTCGGAGGCCGATCGCGTGCTCAGCATCTCGCAGAAGCTGCCCTTCGTGTTCGCCGCGGTGATGCTGCTCATCATCTTCTGGATCGCCGGGCTGCTCGCCGGCGCGGTGACCGACTCGCTGCGGCGGCTGGAGGAGTCCACGCGGCGGATCGCCGCCGGCGATTTCACGCTCATGAACCCCAAGCGGCGCTACCACGACGAGTTCTCGGACCTGTCCCTCGCCGTGAACCGCATGCTGCTCGAGCTGCGTGCCCGCGACCTGCAGGTCATGAAGGCCGACCGGCTGGCCGGCGTCGGCATGGTGACCACAGGCTTTGCGCGCCAGGTGAGCGCCAGCTTCGACACCATCGCTCAGTACATCACCTCCTTCCTCGAACGCTGCCCGGGGGCCCGGGAGTGCGAGCGGTGCGGTCTGCTCGGCGCCTGGTCCGCGGAGATGCAGCGAGGCAAGGAAACCATCGCGAGCCTGTTGGAGTTCATCCTCGAGGACGAGTCCGTGCTCTCACCCGTCAACCTCCGCAGCCTGGTCGAATCGAGCCGGCACCTGCTCGAAGGGCAGATGGAGCAGGCCCACGTGACCTTCGCCAACCAGATCCCGCCGGACATGCCCTGCGTGTGGGGCGCCCCGAACCAGCTCAGGCACGTCTTCCTCAACCTGTTCCAGAACGCCATCCAGGCCATGCCCCGCGGCGGCACGCTGTCGGTGAACGCCGCCCTGCTCGCCGGCCATCAGGCCAGCGTCACCGTCTCCGACCAGGGAGGCGGCATCGCGCCGGAAGACCTGGCGCATATCTTCGATCCCTCGTTCACGACGAAGGACACGACGAAGGGGACGGGGCTGGGTCTCTCCATCAGCTACGGGCTCGTCAAGCGACACGGTGGGGACATGTACGCCGACAGCCTCGTCGGCCGAGGGACCACCGTCCACATCACACTCCCTTTGTCGGGATGAAGCGTCCCGGTGGCGGTCTCCGGCCCTTGCGCCGGACCGTCTCGAAGAGCAGGTTCATGAGCCAACCGACGGCGCCCGCCAGGGCGACGGCGAACACGCCGTACAGGATTCCGTGGGCACGGGCCAGGGCGCTGATGAATGCCTCAATCCCCACTTCGTGGACCTCGACCGGCACGGACCGCACGCCGATGACGCGCTGGTTGCGGACGGCCATGGCCTGGATCTGGTAGCGGCCCGGGGGCGCGCCGGCGGGCCAGAAGAAGCTCGTGGCGAACCGCTCCCCGTCGAGGGTGACCCCCGTGTCGTCCACGGCATAGAGCCCCGCCGCCTCGCGCACGGTGATGAGCTGGTTCAGATAGAGCTCCGACTCCGGCTCGTCCTGCACCGTCAGGGACGCCCGGAGACCGCGGAACCCCAGGTGATACCGGAGCTGCTCCTGCGGAGAGAGGATCGAGAGCAGAGGACGAGTGCTCTTGACCTTGTACATCGACGGCACGTTGCCGAACTGCACGCGGCCGAGCGACAGCCAGAACGGCCCCACCTTGCCCATCCGGGAGAAGGTGACGGCTTCACCGGGGGCGGACAGCCTCACGACCACGTCGCACCCGCGTGCGGCCGTGCCCCGCACCCTCACGAGCTCCCCGCTGTACCGGGGGGTGACCTCGATGTCGCGATCCGACACGGTCAGGCTGCTCAACGGGCCGGCGTCGTCGCGCGCGTCCTGGCCCCACGCCTGGCGTGGACCGCAGCAGACGAGGACGCCCAGCCCGACGGCCAGCCAGCGTCCCCGCATCATCGGCCTCCCAGCTCCATCAGCAGCGCGGCCGGTGTGGTCAGGAGGCCGTTCAACATCTTCACGGCCATGGCGAGCACGAGCACGGAGAACACCACCTTCAGCTGGGCGGCCCGGAGCCGCTGCGCCGCGCGGGCGCCGAGCTGCGCCCCGAGCGCCGACCCCACCAGGAGGATGCCGGCCAGGGCGACGTCCACGGTGTGGTTCGTGGCGGCCTGCATCAGCGTCACCGAGCCCGCCGTGAAGAGCATCTGGAACAGGCTCGTGCCCACCACCACGCGCATGGGCATGCCCAGGAGGTAGGCCATCGCGGGAATCAGGATGAAACCGCCCCCGACGCCCATGAGGGCCGCGAGAATGCCCACGAACCCGCCGAGGAGGAACGGCGTCAGGGCGGACGTTTCGACGCCCGAGACGCGGAATCGCATCTGCAGCGGGAGCCTCTGCAGCATCCGCTGGAGGCGTGACTCGACTCGGGCCTGCGGCTCCCCCTGCACGTGGCTGGCCAGGCCCTCCACGAAGACCGTGACGCCGATGACACCCATGAAGATCACGTAGCAGGCGAGGATGACGAGATCCAGGTTGCCCACCGCCCGCAGCATCCTGACGATGTCGGTTCCGAGCGCGCCGCCCGAGATCCCGCCGACGAGCATCAGCAATCCCATGCGGACGTCCACGCTGCCGGCCTTCAGATGGGCGAACGTGCCGGAGACGCTGGCGCCCGCGATGGCGTTGATCCCGGACGCCGCGGCCACGGCGGGGCTGACGCCCATCATGATGAGGATGGGCGTCAGCAGGAACCCGCCCGAGCCGAGCAGACCCTGGACGAAGCCCACGGCGATGCCCGCACAGGCCAACCACAGGACGTTGATGTCCATCGCGGCGATTGGCAGGTAGATGTTCATCGGCTCGACGCGTCCCCGCCGAACCGGGGGAGGGCTGAAGGCCGTGCGTGATGCAGGCAGGACCCGATGGAAGGATCGGACGGTGGGCGAGAGGGTCGCCGCCCGGCGGGGTGCTGCATGAGATCAGCAGGATAGCCAGAGGACGCCGTGCCCCCGCCATCTCACCACCCAGTTGCCACTGTAGTCCTCCGGGCGGGCGCGCGGCAAGAGGCCCCGCAGTGGCGGCGTGGACCCTTTGGGAGTACACTCGGCGCGCTCCCGCGAAGGAGGTGCGTCCGATGCGAGCGTGGAGAACTGTCCTCCCTCCGACCCTCCTCGTCCTCGCCGGCCTGCTCGCGGCGCCCGCGCCGGCCGCCGCGCAGGGCGCGGGCAGGCCCGACGAGGCGACCGCCCTCACCCTCGAGCGCGTGCCCGGCGTCGAGCGGGCGAAGATGGCCGGCCTGGAGACGGACACGAAGCAGGGCGGCGACCGCTATTCCGTCCAGGACCTCGACATCATGCAGCCCGTGGCCGTCCGGCTGCGGGCGATCGACCCGTCCCAGACCGTGCGTCTCGAGGTCGTCAAGGGCGAGTGGACCAACGTCTACCGCAACTGCTCGACGAACGGCGCCACGCCGTGCGAGGTCCGGTTCCGCACCGAGGGCAACTTCGGCCTGCAGGTGACGAGCCCGGCGGGCGCCGGCGTCCGCTACGAGCTCGGCGTCTACGTCGGCGACGAGATGCAGCTCGTCCCGGCCAACCTCGTGGTGCCCCCCAAGGACGCCGGCCAGGCGGCCCGTGGCGGCCTCGGCCTGGCCAACATCCTGCTCGGCGTCATCGCGGTGGCGCTCGTCGGGCTGCTGCTCCTCGTGGGCTGGAGCGTGCTCCGCAAGCGGAATCAGGAGGCGTCATGACCCGCACCTCGCGCGCGCTCATCACGGCCTCGTGCCTCGTCGCCGCCTCGACCCTGGTGTCGGCGTCGATCCCCGGCGGCCTGGCCGAGTGGGGGAAGGAAGTGGGCACCGAGCTCTACAAGCAGGGCTACAACATCCGCGATCTGCAGAAGGACTTCGAGGCGCTCTCGCCGGACGACAAGGGCAACGATCCCAACTTCCCCCCGGGACCGAGCCCGCTGCCGTCGGCCTGCGCCGAGCACCCGGACCAGTGCGACCAGTGCGGCTTCGAATCGGCGCTGGCGGACCTGCAGGCGACGCGCTACCGCCTGGAGAAGCTCCGGCGTGTCTACGCCTCGACCAAGTCCTTCGTCGGGCGTTCGCTGGCGATTGGCGACTCCATGGCCGGGTCGGCCGGCGTGGGCGGCCTGGCCTGGGTCGACCAGCGCCTGAAGATCGAGCAGAGCTTCAAGGGCGTCCAGACCGCCTACGACAACAAGTACACCGAGCTCATGGCCAGCCTGAAGAAGTCGCTCGAGTCGCTCGCCAAGTGCGAAGAGCAGGTGTACGGCGAGAAGGACTGGTACGAGCGTTACGGGTTCATGTACTACGAGTTCATGTCCAGCCGCTACCAGCGCGCCGACTAGCGCGCGCCGGGGCCGGACACGTGGCGGGCAGCGGTCGCCACGTGTCCGGACCGCGTGGGCCCCCGATCACGCCGATTCACACCACAGGCCTCTCGTCGGCGACGCCTTCTGGCAGCTCGGGCACTGCTTGACGGCCTGCGTCGCCCCCTTGGCGGCCCAGAGCTCCACCTCCTTGGGGTCATCGCCGAGCGCCGCCGCCACCCGGCCGAGCTTCCCGGCCGTCGCCAACACGCCCTTCTTTTCTTTCGCCCAGTCTCCACCGTGTTCGAGGCGGTGCCTGATAGACGCTCGATAGATGCGGTCCCAGTAACTCCGCGCCGGCCGGGAAAGGCGCGTGCGGTCGGCGCCCTCGGCGCGCCAGCCGCGCCAGAGCAGGAACGGAAACGCGGAGGCGCCCAGAGCGGACACCCTCTGCCAGTACCCCGTGCTCAGCGCGGGCCTGGGCCGGACGAGCTCGATCCACGCGGCGCCGGCCGTTCCCGCGGGCACGACGCCCGACAGGGCGCTGCCCACGAAGAGCACCGCGCCGGCCACGACCGAGAGCCCGGCCATGATCCGCGTCAGCCGCCTCGCGCGTCCGTCGAGCGGCACCGGAAACACGGCCGCGAAGCGCCAGAGAAAGGCCGGCAGGAAGGCGTCGGGGCGGGACCAGACAATCCAGTCGAGCCAGGGGCCGCCGGCCGCGCGGGAGACGAAGAGCGGGTGCAGCAGGGGCGACGCGGCCAGCAGGAGCGCGCCGCCGAGCCAGTGCGCCCGCTGGTCCCCCGCGTTGCCGAGCAGCAGCAGCGCCGCCACGCCCGAGAGCGCAACGACGAGCGTCACGAACACCCAGAACGGCAGGCGCCCGTCGTCCAGCCGAGTCCGGGGTCCGGTCCCCGCCCCGGTTCACCTGCGGCCCGAAACCGGCTACCATAGGGCGTCCCCAGCACAACCAGGCGCGCGGACCTCCGAGACGGGCCGGTCGACCGTACGGCGTCGAGACGCCGTGCCGACGCCGGTACGCCCCCGGACACCCCGGCGCGTAGACACCTGAGGAAGCCCCGATGCCCTCACACCGGCTCTGGCTGCCGGCCGTGGTGATCTCGGTCGCGATGCTGGCGGCACAATGCGCCCCTCCCGTCCCCGCCGAGTACCGGGACCTGTACGACGAGCTGACGACCGACCTCACGGCCTTCCAACAGACCATCGACCAGTCCGGGGACGGCTCGCGCTGGCCGGACTATCAACGGTACCTGGACTTCTACACGCAGGTGGCGCAGCAGGTCCGCGCGCGCGGGCTGACGCTCGTCGTCGAGACCCAGGAAAGGTCCAGCCAGGGCGGCTTCGCCAACTGGGACGTGGCACCGTTCTACGACAGTCTCACCCTGGCGCAGTACGAGCAGGGGCGGATGGAGATGGCGCGAACTGCAGGACTCCCATGAGACTCCAACACACGGCGGCGGCCGACTATCTGGAATCCCCGATCGCGGGGAGCGGACTCTCGATGGCGCGCGTCCAGGCGGCGCTCGAGCGGGTCAACAAAGAGCTCTGGCTGATCCTCTCGCTCTTCGTCATCGCGCTGCTCCTGAACCTCGTCGTCTCGTCGCAGCGGATGGTGCTCGGCTTCTACACCCTGCCGACGGTCATGGCCGCCTACCTGTACGGGCGGCGTCAGGCGGTGATGACCGCGCTGCTGAGCGTGCTGCTCGTGGCCCTGCTGCTGTACGTCTCGAACCCCCTCTTCGCCGACGGGAGCGGCGCGGACGTCTTCTGGCGCCAGTGGACCGACGTCACGGTCTGGGGCGGCACGCTCCTCGTCACGGGCTACCTCGTCGGCACGCTGACCGAGATCAGGGCGCGGCAGGTCCGCGAGATCCGGGAGACGTATCACGGCATCCTGCTCATCCTGCGGCACTTCATCTCCAAGGATAAGTACACCGAGAACCACAGCTACCGCGTGTCGATCTACGCGGCGAAGATCGCGGCCGCGCTCGACCTGGATGCGGAGCGGATCGAGGACGTGCGCGCCGCGTCGCTCCTGCACGACATCGGCAAGCTCGACATCAGCCGGTCGATCCTCTACAAGGCCGCGCGACTGACGAAGGAGGAGTTCGAGGAGATACAGTCGCACGTGGCGCGCGGCATGTCCATCCTGGAGCCGGTGGGCGGCAGCCTGCGGCGCATTCTCCCCATCATCCTCGCCCACCACGATCGGTTCGACGGATCGGGCTACAACCCGACCCACGGCACCGACATCCCGCTCGAGGCGCGGATCATCGCCGTCGCCGACGTGTTCGACTCGCTCACGAGCGACCGGCCGTACCGGCAGGCGATGTCGCCGTTCGACGCGAAGGAGGTCATCGTCAGGGAGTCGGGCACGGAGGTCGACCCCCCGGGTGGTGCACGCCCTCCTGTCGGTCTTCCGCAAGGGGGAGATGGACAGGCCCCCGGTGGTCGTGTAGCGGCGGCCCGCCTCAGTTCCGGACCCAGACGCTGGCGTGCGCCCATCCCTCGGTCGCGTGCCACAGCCGGCTGAACCCGCGTCGCTCGAGATCCGCTTCGGTCATCCCGAGCTCGCGCGGGCCGAACTGCGAGTCCCACACCACGAGACCGCCGGGCCGCACGGCGTCGAGCGGACGCCAGCTCAACGGAGGCGGGTCGCCCCAGTGCGCGTCGGGCAGCAGGCCCGCGTACCAGCCGAAGGCCGGGTCCGACCACGACACCACGTCCGCCGACCGCGAGCCGAGCGCGGCGACCGCGGCGCGGGCCAGCGCGGCGGTCGGATCGATCGGAATGGGCCGCGTCATCAGGAGCGCCGTGACGACGGCGGCGGCCGCGGCCGCCTGCCAGGCCAGGGCGCCGGGCCGCCACGCAGCGAGCCGCACGAGGCCGGCGCGCGCGGCCAGCGCGATCGGCACGCTGATCGACACGAGGTAGACCGGCGTGCGAAAGCTCCTGAACGCGGGCAGGCCCCACGCGCACGCATAGAAGGCGGCGAGCGCCACGCCCGAGAGGCCCGCGA
>JAHECP010000348.1 GCA_024641665.1 Acidobacteriota bacterium | reverse complement strand
GCCGGGGGGGCCGGCACCGGACGCGCGTGCGCGGCTGGTGGAGAGCGCGCGGGCGTTTGTCGACACGGTCGCCGCGCAGGTCACGTGGCGCGACGAGCTGCGGCGGCTGCGGGCCGAGCTCGCGGCGCACGCGAACCCCGTCACCCGTGTCCGCCTGATCGACGCGTTCGTGCGGAAGGCGGCGGCCGACTCGCGCGAGGTGGCGGCCGCGCTCGCGCAGCTGAGGCGCGACGCGACGACCGCGGCGCCGCGTCTCGATGACGCGTCGTTCATCGAGCTCATCCGCCGGGCCTTCATGGGAGAGACGCCGTGATCGGCATGGTCTACGTCGGGTTGCTCGTGCTCGGAGTCACCTACGCGCTCGTCACGGGCGCGCTCGGCTGGTTCTCGGACCTCGGCGGCGACGACATCCACGTCGACGTCTCGGGGCACTTCGACGCCGGCCACGCCCACCCCGTCTCGGGCACGACGATCGCCACCTTCGTCACGGGCTTCGGCGGCGGCGGCGTCGTGGCCGAGTATCTGCTGCACTGGCCTCCGCTCGGCAGCCTGCTGACCGCGACCGGGTCGGGGCTGGTGCTCGCCGCGGCCGCCTACCTCGTGCTCGAGCTGATCTTCAGCCAGACGCAGGCCGGCGCCGAGTACTCCGTGAGCGAGACGGTGGGCCGGGAGGCCGAGGTCGTGACGCCCATCCCGGCCGGCGGCACGGGTGAGGTGGCCTTCCTCGCCCACGGCCAGCGCGAGCTGGCCCCCGCGCGGACGGCGGACGGCGCGGCCGTACCGCGCGGCCGGTTCGTCGTGATCGACCGCGTCGTCGGCCAGACCGTCTACGTGCGCACGAAGGAGTAGCGGCCCGCGGCCCACGCGTCCGGCGCCGAGGCGGAAGAAGGGGTCAGACCTCCAAGGAGACCGTCATGTCCGGCATCGACAGCGTCCTGCTCGGCCTCGTCTTCTTCATCGTTCCGATCGTCTTCCTGATCCTGATCCTGGGGGTCGCCAAACGCTACAAGAAGGTGGGTCCGAACTACGCCATGGTCATCTCGGGGCGCAAGCACCGGGTGAAGCTCGCGGACGGGCGGACCGACGTCTCGGGCTACCGCATCCGCCAGGGCGGGGGCTCCTTCGTGTTCCCGCTGCTGGAGCGGGTGGACGTGCTCTCGCTGGAGGTGATGACGCTCGACATCACGACGCCCGAGGTCTACACGAAGCCGGGCGTGCCGATCGTCGTGGACGGCGTCGCGCAGGTGAAGATCCGGGGCGACGAGACCTCGATCCGCACGGCGGCCGAGCAGTTCCTGGGGAAGACCGTGGATCAGATCAAGCAGATCGCGCTGCAGACGGTGGAAGGCCACCTGCGCGCGATCATCGGCACCCTGAGCGTGGAGGAGATCTACCGCAACCGCGACCAGTTCGCCTCGTCGGTTCAAGAGGTGGCGGTCTCCGACATGGCCAACATGGGCCTGCAGATCGTCTCGTTCACGCTCAAGGACATCCGCGACAGCCACGGCTACCTCGACGCGCTCGGCCGGCCGCGCACGGCGGAGGTCAAGCGCGACGCCATCATCGCGCAGGCCGAGGCCGACCGCGACTCGGCGATCAAGTCCGCCCAGGCGCGGCAGGCGGGCGAGATCGTCAAGTTCGAGGCGGAGACGCGCATCGCCGAGGCGCAGCGCGACTTCCAGTCGAAGAAGGCCGAGTACGACGCCGCCGTGAACCTCAAGCGCGCCGACGCCGATCTCGCCTACGACATCCAGAAGAACCGCACCTCGCAGGAGCTGAAGAAGGAGGAAGTGCAGATCGCGATCGTCGAGAAGGAGCAGCAGATCATCGTGCAGGAGCGCGAGATCAAGCGGCGCGAGAAGGAGCTCGAGGCCACCGTCAAGCGCCAGGCCGACGCCGAGCGCTATCGAATCGAGACCGAGGCGGCCGCCGAGCGCGCCCGGTTCGAGGTGGTGGCGAAGGGCGAGGCCGAGGCGACGCGCCAGAAGGGCACCGCGCAGGCCGACGTCATCAAGGCCACCGGCGCGTCGGAAGCCGAGATCATCGCGCTCAAGGGTGCGGCCGAGGCCGACGCCATGAAGAAGAAGGCCGATTCGTGGAAGGAGTACAACGAGGCGGCCGTGCTGCAGCTCCTGATCACGGCGCTCCCCGAGATCGCGAGGGCCGTCACCGAGCCGCTCGCCAAGACCGACCGGATCACGCTCGTCTCGACCGGCGGCGACGGCACCGGCGCGTCGAAGCTGACCGCCGACGTCGCGAAGATCATGGCGGAGCTGCCCGCTATCGTGCAGGCGCTCTCGGGCGTCGACCTCCACCAGCTCATCGACAAGGTGCCGGGGCTGAAGGCCGCGAAGGAGTAGAGGTCACGCCTGCGCCTCGTCCGACCGCAGGAACTCACGCGTCGCCGGGTGCGCCGGGTGCGACAGCACCGCGGCGGCCTCGCCCTCCTCGACGACCTCGCCGCCGGCCAGGATGACGGCGCGGTCGGCGCACGCCTGCGCGAACGCCACGTCGTGAGTCGTCACGACCAGCCCCCGGCCCGAGCGGGCGAGCTCGCGCACGGTCGCGCCGAGCTCCAGGCGACGCGCCGGATCGAGCGAGGCCGTCGGCTCGTCGAGCAGCAGCAGCGGCGGGTCGGTGGCGAGCGCCCGGGCGATCGCCACGCGCTGCGCCTCGCCGCCCGACAGCTCCCGCGGCAGGGCGCGCGGCACGCCGAAGGCGTGCACCGGCGCCAGCACCACGTTCTCGGTCGCGTTCAGGTGATCGAATAGGTGGTGGTGCTGGAAGACCATGCCGACCTTGCGCCGCAGGTCGCGCAG
>JAHECP010000186.1 GCA_024641665.1 Acidobacteriota bacterium | reverse complement strand
TGGGCGCCGAGCGATCGACGCCGACGATGGGCACGCCGGCCCGCGCGAGCGGCACGAGCACGCGGCCCGTGCCGCACCCGAGCTCGAGCACGCGGCCCCCGGCGCCGAGCGCGAGGCCCCGCCAGAAGGGCACGTCGCGGCGGCCGAGCGTGCGGGCGTTCTCCCAGTCGTAGAACGCCGCGTAATCGTCCCAGCCCTGCCAGCCTTCCATGAACCGCACCGCCGCGCGTGACTCTACCACGGCATCACGGCGAAGCGTGGACCACGCGGACGAGCCCCCGGTCGGCCAATTCCGTCACGATGCCGATCAGATCCGCCTCCAGCCGGTCCGGGGCGACGTCGTATTCGTCGAGCAGCGCCTGGTGGACCCGCGCGAGGTCGGTCGCCTCGCCCAGACAGCTCCACACGCGTGTGCCGACCTCGTCGAGGCCGAAGTACATGCCGGTTCCGAGGTCGAGGAGCACGGCTTCGCCGTCGAGCTCCCGGTGCACCACGTCGGGGCTCGCCACGACCCGCGTCTGCAGCGTCAGCGTGATCATCGTTGTTCAGATCCTGCTGCTCTCAGATCCGGCTGCTCCGGTTCCACAAGGGCCGTCGCGGCGTCGGGCAGGCACGCCCGAGTGGTACGGCCCCAACCGGCTCGACGTGGCCTGGCTAAGATACGCAATGTCAGTATTTTAGACGATCACGCGCTGCCGCAGCGGATGCCATCTCCTCACTTGTCTCGGCCAGTCACCTACGGTAACATTTGAATCGCGGACGCTGTGAGCGTATCATAGAGTTCGTAGTTGTCCTATAAAGATCGCCTGGGAGACGTGAGCTCCCCGGCGAGCGTGGGATTCGGCTCTCGCGCAGGTTTCATATGAGGGGAGCGTTCCTCATCGCCGTGGCGGCGTTCAGCCTGGCGGCCGTTCCGGCCGCGGTGGCGGCCCAGCAGTCCGCCGCTCCGCCTTCCTCTGTGGCGCGTCTCACGGCCGCGCCGCGCCCCAGCGCGCCGTTCCCGCGAGCCACTTCGGTGATGGGCTTCGCCTGGTCCGCCGTGAACGACCCCCTCGCCGACGTCCCGGTTCAACTTCGCAACGTGCTGAGCGGACGCGTCGAGGCGACCGCGCGCACGTCGTCGACCGGTGAGTTCCTGTTCGACCACGTCGAGGGCGGTACGTACGTCGTGGAGCTGGTGAACGAGAGCGGCCGGGTGCTCGCGCTGGGCGCGCCGTTCACGGTGGCGCCGGGCGAGACGATCGCGACCTTCGTGCGTCTGGGCGTGCCGCCCTCGTGGTTCTCCGGCGTGTTCACGAACGCCGCGACGGCAGCCGTGTCGTCGGCGGCCAGCGTCGGCGTCACGGCGGTTGCGCCCCCGGCAACGGCTGCGAGCCCCGACCGCTAGTCGTCGCCGGCGCGCCCGGTCCTGTTTTTCATGACGGATACCACCAGCGCCGCCGCGAGCCGGCATGGCAGGCCTCAAGGTCTGCCGCCGGGATTCCCGGGCCACCCCGAGGGTGACGTCCACCTGCTGGACCGGGTCGGCGTTCTGTTCCGGTATCGTCACGTCGTCATCGCAGTGCTCGTGCTGGTGATGGTGGCGGCCGTCGTGCAGACCTACACGACGGTGCCGCTCTACCGCGCGAGCGCGCGGGTGCTGATCGAGGACGAGCGCCCGCCGGTGGCGGGGTTCCAGAACGCGGAGTACTACCTCTACCAGGATCCGGAAGTCTACAAGAACACGCAGTACGCGATCCTCGGCAGCCGTGATCTGGCGCGGAGGGTCGTGCGCAAGCTGGACCTGGCGCGCTCGCCTCTGTTCAGCCGGCCGAACAACGAGGCCACCGGCGTGCGGGCGCTCCTCGGATCGGCGCGGCGCCGGCTCTCGGGGGCGCTGTCGGCGTGGCTGCCAAAGGGGAAGTCGGCCGGGCCCGTCGACACGCCGGCGTCCGACGAGAGCGCAGCGGAGCAGGTGCTCGTCAGCGCCTTCCTGGGCGGCGTGCGGGTGGTGCCGGAGCCGGCGAGCCAGCTGGTGAACGTGATGTACGTGTCGCAGGACCCGGCGTTTGCGGCGCAGGCGGCGAACGCGCTCGCCGAGACGTACGTCGAGCAGAACATCGAGGTGAAGCAGGCGAACACGCGGAAGACGCTCGACTGGCTGCAGGAACAGATCTCGGACCGGGAGCAGGCGCTGCAGAAGAGCGAAGAGGCGCTGGCCAACTACCGCGAGTCGAACGACGCGATCTCGCTCGGCGACAACAACGTCGTCAACAACCGGCTGAACTTCTTCAACGAGCAGATGAACCAGGCCAAGTCGCGGCGGGTTCAGAAGGAGTCACTCTACAACCAGATCAAGGACCTCAAGGGGGACGACCCGCAGGCCGATACGTTCCCGACCGTCGCGCAGAACCCGAACATCCAGCGCATTCGCCAGGAGATCACGCAGCTCCAGCAGCAGAAGCTGGACCTCTCGCAGCGTTACGGCGAGCTGCACCCCGAGATGGTGAAGGTGAACAACGCCCTCGCGGACGCGAAGAAGCGGCTCGAGAACGAGATTCGGACGGCGATCGAGTCGGCCCGGCAGGACTACGAGGCGGCACAGGCCGACGAGCGGCGGTTGCAGCAGGCCTATGCGCAGACGGAGAGAGAGGCGCAGAACCTCAACCGCAAGAGCATCGACTACTCGGTCCTCCAGAACCAGGCGAAGACGAACCGCGAGATCTACCAGCAGCTGCTGCAGCAGCAGCAGGAGCTGAAGGTCTCGAGCAACAGCCGCGCGAACAACGTGCGGGTGGCAGAGCGGGCCGAGGTGCCGGGCGCCCCGTTCACGCCCAACGTGCCGCGCAACCTGATGATCGGTCTCGGCATCGGCCTGGCGATCGGCATCCTGCTCGCCTTCGGCCTCGACTACCTTGACGACACGATCAAGACGCCGGACGACATCACGCGGCGGCTGAACGTGCCGTTCCTCGGGCTGGTGCCGGCGGTGCGGGGCGAGCGGCTGCCTATCATCTCGGGATCCGTTCCGCACGACTTCGGCGAGTCCTACCGGGCGCTGCGCACGTCGCTCGTCTTCACGAGCGGCAGCGAGTCCACGCGCATCATCGCCGTGACCAGCTCGCAGCCGCTCGAGGGCAAGACCACGACCGCATGCAACCTGGCGCTGGTGCTGGCGCTCGGCGGGTCGCGCGTGCTGCTCGTGGACGCCGACCTGCGCCGCCCGAGCGTGCACCGGGCGCTCGAGATGCACAATACGGTGGGCCTGTCGCACGTGCTCGTCGGACAGGCCCGCATGCGCGAGGCCATCCAGCGGACGAGCGACACGAACTTCTACGTGATGACGGCCGGCCGCACGCCGCCCAACCCGTCCGAGCTGTTGTCGTCGGAGCGCATGAGGACGTTCATGCAGAACCTGACGTCGAGCCCGTTCGACTGGGTGATCCTCGACACGCCGCCCGTCCTGGCCGTGACCGACGCCGTCGTCCTCGCGCCCTACGTCTCGGGCGTCGTCTTCGTGTTCGGCGCCGAGATGACCCGCCTGCGGCTGGCCGAGCGCGCCGTGCAGACGCTCATGGTCAGCAAACCGCGCGTGGTCGGTGCCGTCTTGAACCGCGTCAACTTCGACCGGAACCGGTACTACTACTCGCGGTACTACGGGTACCAGTACAAGAGCTACTACGGCCAGGCGGCCGCCAACGCCTGAGGGGAGCCCCTGCGTGTTTCCCGTGCTGACGGTGAACGCGCTCGTGATCTGGTCGCTGCTCGCCGTCGGGGCGGTCTACCCCTGGGGCGCGGCGCCGATCGCGGTGGTCTCGACCGGGCTCGCGATCGCGGTCCGGCCGCGGCTGGGCGGCACCCGGGCGCTCGTCTGGCTCGACGCGGCGCTCGTCGTCTTCCTGCTCGGCAGCCTCGCGCAGCTCGTGCCGCTGCCACGCGCCGTGCTCGCCTGGCTCTCGCCGAACGTCGACGCGTTCGAGGCGGCTTTCCGCGTCGACGCGGCCGTGCACCCGGTCGGCCCGCACGCCCTGTCGCTCGACCCGCCCACCACGGCGTACACGCTCGCCCTCGTCACCGCGATCGTCCTGCTCTTCTGGACCTGCCGGCAGGTGTTGGCGACGGGTGGCGTCCGCACGATCGTGCGGACCACGAGCGCGCTGGGCCTGCTGGTGACGCTCATCGCCATCGTGCAGCGCGCGGTGGCACCGGGCTACGTCTACGGCGTCTGGAAGCCGCTCGAGCACGGCGCCCAGCCCATCGGGCCCGTCGTCAACGCGAACCAGCTTGCCACGTGGCTGCTCCTGGCGCTGCCGATCTCGGTCGGCTACCTCGTGGCCCATATGGAGACGCACGGCGTCGCGCGCGGCCGGCGCGTGTGGCAGGTGCGCGTCCGCCGGCTGATGAGCGGCCGGCTGTTGCTGCTCGCGAGCGCCAGCCTCCTGATGACGCTCGGCGTGTTCGTGTCGGGTTCGCGATCGGCGCTGGCGGGCCTGGCCGCGGGGGCGGCGTTCGGATCGATCGTCGGCGGCCGGCGCACGGGGCGCCGGGGGCGCTGGGCGCTCGCCGTGTTCCTCGTGCTGGTCGCGCTGGCGGTGTCGGCCTGGGCCAACCTCGACTACCTCGCCCTGAAGCTGAACCAGCTGGACAGCGGGATCGCCGGCCGGTCGGTGATCTGGCGTGATACGCTGTCGGTGGCCGGCCGGTTCTGGCTCACGGGGGTCGGTCTCGGCAGCTACCAGGCGGCCATGACGCTCTACCAGACCGCGACTCGGGACGTGTTCTACAATCACGCGCACAGCCAGTACCTGCAGGTCGCCGTCGAGGGTGGCGTGCTGCTGGCGGTGCCGGCCGTCGTGGCGTTCGTGGCGCTGGCGGCCGGTGCCCGCGAGGCCCTGCGCGCGGATCGGTCGCCGCTCTGGAGCCTTCGCGTGGGCACTGCCTCGGGGCTGGTGGCGGTGGCCGTACAGAGTGTCTGGGAAACGGTGCTGCGGATGCCGGCCAACGGGGTGCTGCTCGCGGTCGCGGCGGCGATCCTCCTCCACCGGCCCGCACACGGTTCCCGCAGCTGACCCGAGACATGGCGCTGCGCCTGGGCTTCGACATCGACGGCGTGCTGGCCGACTTCCGCGCGGCGTTCGAAGCCATCGCGCGCGGTGGCGCCTCCATCGACACGAGTCCCGATCCCGAAGACGACGAGGCGACCGAGCCGCTGGCCTCGCGCGAAGTCAGGCGCGTCTGGTCGACGGTGCAGCGCACGTCGAACTGGTGGACCTGCCTCGCCGCGTACGAGCCCGCGCAGATCGCCCGCCTCTACTCCCTCTCGCGCGGCCTGCGCTGGGAGGTCGTCTTCATGACCCGCCGCCCCGAGTCGAGCGGCGACCCGGTGCAGTTTCAGACGCAGTGGTGGCTCGAGAGCCACGGCTTCTACCTGCCGGCCGTCGTCACGGTGCCGGGCTCGCGCGGCGATCTCGCCAACGCGCTGCGGCTCGACATGGTGGTGGACGACCAGCTCCACAACTGCGTGGACGTGGTGAGCGGATCACCGGCCAAGGCCATCCTCCTGCTGCGCGACTCGGGCGCGCGCGCGCTCCGCGACCACGCCATGAGCCGCGGCATCGGCGTCGTCTCGACGCTCCGCGAGGCGCTCGACGTGCTCGAGCGCGCGCAACACGTGCTCACCGAGCGGCGCGGCCGGCTGAACCGCCTGATCGACTGGTTCCAGTCGGGCCCCGATGACTCGCTGCCGCTCAAGCCGCGCTCGCCACGCCCCGAGCCGCAGGAATAGACAGAAAAAGCCCGTCATGCGGCCCGAAACGAGAACCTCGCACTCGGGCACGGGCCACCGCATGACGGGCTGGCCGCGCACCGCGCGGCCCGCGAGAGAGCGGCGCGGGGCGATGGGGCCCCGCAAGCGACCGAGCTAGGCGGGGTGCCGGGGTCCCCGCCGATCCCAGAAAACAGCGGCGCGGGGCGATGGGGCCCCGCAAGCGACCGAGCCGGGGTCCGGGGCGAAGCCCCGGTCTGGCTAGGCGTCGCGCCTGAGCCAGCGGCCCGCGCCGGCAACGATGCGCCGGAGGTAGAGGGCGGGCAGCCACGCCCGGCGGGCGCCCGGGCAGGCCGCCCGCATGTAGGCCGCGCTCGGAAACAGGTGCTGCCAGACGAGCGCCGCGCGCTCGCGCCAGCCGGGCTGCCAGCGCAGGTCGGTTGCGAGGCGCCCGATCCGGCGGCGGCTCGGATGCAGGAAATCGGCCGACGGCTCGCGCGCGGCGGGCCTCAGCCGTTCGAGGAGGTCCGACCCGGCTGTCGCCGCGCTCGTGGCGAACCGCTCGTGGGCCCGCGCGATCTCGTGCGCGCAGAGCGCGGCCACCCGGCGCTCGACCGCCAGCCGCGCGAACGCGTCCCGCGCGTCGGCGGCCATCGACGTGACGAGCAGGTGCACGTCGTAGTCCCACACCAGCCGGGGGGTCGTGCCGTGGTGCGCCACCCGGTGGAGGCAGGCGACCAGCAGGTGGTGGCGCGGATCGAGCGTGCGCGCGGCCTCGCCGAGCGCGGACACGGGCCGCGCCGCGTCGAGGAGCTCGTCGAAGTCGAGCGTCTCGGCGAAGAGCGCCGTGTTGCTGACCCGCCAGTGCACGTCGAGCGCGTGCGGGATGCCCGCGCGATCCTCGCGGCGGTACTCCGCCTGCCGCATGACGCGCGAGCCGTCCACCAGCGGCGTCCTCCGGTAGCCCCTCTCCTCGAGCGCGCGAACCACGGCCGCGCGGTCCCGTTCCCGCACCAGCACGTCGGTGTCCACGCGAGGGCGCTGCCAGGGTTCGGGATAGCAGGTGTAGGCGAGCGGCGTGCCCTTGAAGAGGAGCGCCGCTATGCCGAGCTCCGCGAGCCGGGCGAGCACACCCCGGAGCTCCGCGCGCCGCACGTCCTCGACGATGACGCCCGCATGCCGCTCGCGCGCGAGCGCCTCGGCGATCGCGCGCGGCCACGCCTCGAGGACGCCCGCCTCGTGCAGCCGCGCGGCCACGACCAGGTGCAGGCCGTGGCGCCGCGCGGCGTCGAGGAACGCGGCCGCGCCGGTCTCCTCGGGTCCGGGCCAGTCCCGGACGTCGCCGCGGACGACCGCGGCGATCAGGTCGATCGCCGGCGTGTGCGACATGGGATGCGGAGCGGGGGGCGCGCTCAGCCGAGCAGCGAGGCGAGCACGATGCGGCAGAACGAGGGGTTGCGCAGGAGGGCGAGCGCGGCGGCGCGATGCCAGTTGAAGTCCGCCGTCTGCTTCAGGAGCGGCACGAGGCCGTCGACGCGCGCCAGCTCGACGAGCGCGCGGATGCCCGAATCGCTCAGGCGGCTGGCGACCGCGCGGAACGCGAGGCCGACGCGGATGTCCGGGCCGAGCCGCTCCCGCCACCGCGTTTCGTAGACGCGCAGGCTGCACCCGTCGAGCCGATCGGCGGCGAGCGCCTCGAGCAGGGTGTCGGCAGCGATCCGGCCGCTCAGCAGCCCGTAGTAGATGCCGCCGCCGGTCGTCGGCTTCACCAGCCCCGCGGCGTCGCCCACCGCCAGGACGCGGGTGCCGTGGGTCTTGCGCACGGGCCCGAGCGGCAGGAACTTGAGCCGCGGCGGCGGCACGTCGAGGGCCGCCAGCCCGGGCCGGCTCCGCAGGCTCCCGACGAAAGCGGTGAAGCGCCGGCGCACGTCCCGCTGGCACATCAGCCCGAGGCGCGCGAACGGACGGCCCTCGCGCGCGAACGGCACGGCCCACGCGAAGCCGGCCGGGGCCACCTCGCGGCCCAGATGCACCTCGAGGTGCGGCATGTCGACAAACGGCACCTCGACCTGCGCGGACTGCACGAACGCGCGCGGCACGCCGAGCCCGAGCTGCCGGTTGAAGCGGTAGCGCGCGCCGCACGCGAGCACGCACGCGCGCGCGCGCCGCGGGCCCGCGCGTCCCGCAGTCGTCACCGACACCCCTTCGTCGTCCACCTCGACGCGCCGGACGCGCGCGCCGGTTTCGAGCACGGCGCCGGCGCCCGTCGCGCGCGCGGCCAGCGTCAGGTCGAAGTGAGCCCGATCGATCACGGCTGCGACGATGTGATCGCTCTCGACGAGGACGGCCGGGCCGCCGGGCGCGAGGAAGGACGCCGCGCGGCAGCGCCCGATGATGGTGTCGCGCGGCAGGTCGAGCTCCTCGAACGCGTCCTGGCCGATGATGCCCGTGCAGTGCACCGGATAGCCGACGGTCTCGTGCTCCTCGAGCACCAGCACGTCGCGCCCCGCGGCGGCAAGCGACTCCGCGCACGCCAGGCCCGCCGGACCCGCTCCGATGATAATGACGTCTCGCACGCTCATCGATCGTGGGAATCGCGCGTATCGATCTCGTTGCCGCCGGCCGGCGCGGGTCGCACCCGGCCGCGGTGCTCCCACGCGCCTGAGGCGCTGATCCAGAACGAGACGGCGATCAGTCGCAGGTCGAGCCACAGCGACTGCCGCCGAATGTAGAGCCTATCGTAGCGAAATTTGAACCGCCGCGGTAGACTTCGCGCCGCATAGATCTGCGCCACCCCGGTCAGGCCCGGACGCACCAGACAGCGCACCGCGAAGCCCGGTTCCGCCTCGATGGGCTCGGGCCGGCCCGAACCGTGGATCTCGATCTCGCCGGGCGCGAGCGGACGGGGCCCGACGAAGCTCATGTCCCCCCGGAAGATGTTCCACAGCTGCGGCAGCTCATCCATCGCCGTCGCCCGGAGTAGCCGCCCGACGCGCGTCACGCGCGGGTCGCCGGCCACGGCCTGACGCGCGCCGGCCCGCGCGTCGGCGTCGGGCACCATCGACCGGAACTTCAACGCCCGGAACGGGCGGCCGCCGAGGCCGACCCGCTGCTGCGGAAAGAACACCGGCCCCCCGTCTTCCAGCTTCACCGCGGCCGCGACCGCCGCCCAGACCGGCGCGGACACGAGCAGGCCGAGGCCGGACAGCGTCACGTCGAGCCCCCGCTTCGCGGGGCTGCCGACGATGCGCGCGGCGCGCCGGCGCAGGGCGTCGGACGGCTCCATCCGCGCCGCCGCGAGGACTCCGTCACCCACGGCGCCCCCACAGGCCGCGCGCGGTGTCCCCGGCCACGACCAGGCCGCAGCGTCCCCAGATCGCCGTCCACGCCACCGGGTCCACCAGGAGACGGCGCGGGAAGTGCTTCTTGTAGTACCGCCAGAGGCTGCGGTGCCGCTCGTACAGCATCCGCCGCCGCCTGAGGCGCGTGCTGCCCGCGACCTGGTGGCGTACCTGCATCCGCGGATCGTAGCGGACGGCCCAGCCGGCCTGCTTCGCGCGCAGGCAGAAATCCACGTCCTCGCAGTACATGAAGAACCGCTCGTCGAGCCCGCCGATCCGTTCGACGAGCGCGCGGCGGTGCAGCAGGCACGCGCCCGACACCCAGTCCACGTCCTGGGGCGACGACATGTCGAGATCGCCGAGCAGATACCGGCGTGAGTACGGGTTGCCCGGCAGGAGCCGCGTCAGCAGCGAGTGCCGGTGGCCCACGGCCCAGTCGTACGACGGAAAGGCGCGGGCGGATCGCTGCAGGCTGCCGTCGGGGTCGAGGATGCGCGGGCCGATGATGCCGACCTCCGGCTGCTCGTCGAGGACGCGCACGAGCGTGGTCGCGTGGCCGTCGAGCAGCACCGAGTCGGGGTTGAGCCACAGCACGACGCGGCCGGTCGTGGCGGCGAGGGCCTGGTTCACCGCCGCCGCGAACCCCCGGTTGGACGGATTCCTGATCAGCGCGACCCGCGCCCGCCCCGCCACGAGATCGGCGCTCGCATCCGACGACGCGTTGTCCACGACCGTGACCTCGTACGACAGCGGCGACAGCCGGCGATCGAGCGAGTCGAGGCACGCGTCGAGGAACGGCGCGGACTCGTAGCTGACGATGATGACCGAGAGATCGATCACGGCTGCCCGACGCCTCCGCCGCCGTGCGCGCGCGTGAACCGCTCGAGCACGTAGAGCGCCCACGGGCGCGACCAGTGCAGCCGCCCGCGCGCGAACCGGTCGACGATCGGCCGATAGCGCGGGTCGGCGAGCACGGCTTCGAGCGTCGCGTCGCGCGCAGACGGCTCGGCCAACGCCCGCCGCAACCACCGCTCGATCGGCAGCACGAAGCCGCGCTTGGAGCGGCCGCGGTGCCCGGAGGGCAGGAAGCCGGCCATGCAATCGAACAAGGTCGCCTTGTACGACGCGCCGCCCGCGCGGGGCCAGCGCCCGGCCGCGCGCGCGGCTGCCAGCAGCTCGTGGTCGACGAAGGGCGTCCGCAGCTCGAGGCCCCATGCCATCGTGAACGCGTCGGCGTCGCGCAGGAGCTGCGGCTCCATGAACTCCTCGATCTCGCAGCGCGAGACGGTCCGGAACGGGTCGGCCTCGGCACGGTCCGCCGCGGCGGCCGGCGGGGACGCGGCCGCGCCGCCCGCCAGCGCGCGCACCTGCGCGTCGGTGA
>JAHECP010000347.1 GCA_024641665.1 Acidobacteriota bacterium | reverse complement strand
GCGCCGACGCCGTCGAGGCCGGCGACGGCGGTCGAGGTACGCAGGCTGCCCGCGGGCAGCGCCGCCACGATCGCGTCCACCAGCTCGCGGAGGCCGCCGGGCAGCGAGCGGAAGACGCCGTCGGCCGACCGGTGGCGCGGCAGCCGGCGGAACGCGCGCAGCAGGCTGCCGTGCCGCCGCTCGAGCGTGGTGAGCCGCGGGAACGCGGCGTGCATCGACAGCTGATCCACGTCGCCGGCGTGGATGCCGGCGAGCAGCGGCTCGGCCAGGTAGTCGACGGCCTCGCGGCCGAAGCGCCGCCGCATGAACGCGCCAATCGACTCGTCCTCGTCGTCCCGCCGGCGCGGCACGACAATCTCGCACGCCATGCGCGCCTTGGCCGGCAGCGAGAAGAGGGGCGTCGCGGCGAGCGGCAGCAGCCGCGTCGGGATGCCGAGCACCGACGCCTCGGGGAGCGGGTGCAGCCGGCCGGCCCGGTAGATGAACGCGGTGCGCGGAGGGGTGGTCGAGAACAGCCGGTCGCCCAGCCCCAGCTCGCGGCACAGCTCGAGCGCCGCCGGCTTCTGTACGAGCAGCGAGTCGGGACCGCCGTCGATCGTGTAGCCGTCGACGACGTCGGTGCGGATGACGCCGCCCGGGCGCGCGCCACGCTCCAGCAGGAGGAACCGCACGTCCTGCCGCGCGAGCTCGTACGCGGTCGCCAGCCCGGCGATGCCGCCGCCGACGATGACGACCGGAAGGGAAGCCTCAGCACTCATCGAGAGTCGTCGGCGCGCCCCGCGGGCACGCGGTCAGCGTTCGCGCGATTGCTGGTGGACGAAGCGCGCGAGCGCCTGCACGTGCTCGACGGGCGTCGAGGGCAGGATGCCGTGGCCGAGGTTGAAGACGTGCCCGGGCCGGCCGCCGGCGCGCGCGAGGACGTCCGCCGCGGCCGCCCGCATGCGCGAGAGGGGGCCGAGCAGCAGCGTCGGGTCGAGGTTGCCCTGGATGCCGCGATCGTCGCCGACGAGCGCCCAGGCCTCGTCGAGCGGAATGCGCCAGTCGGCGCCGATGACGTCGCCGCCCGCCTCGCGCATGTCCGCGAGAATCGTCGAGGTGCCGACGCCGAAGTGGATCGCCGGCACGCCCAGCCCCCGCAGCGCGTCGAAGATGCGCCGCGTGTGCGGCAGGACGAACTCGCGGTAGTCGTCGGCGCCCAGGTGGCCCACCCACGAGTCGAACAGCTGCACCGCCTGCGCGCCCGCCTCGATCTGCGCCGTCAGGTAGTCGGCCATCACCGCCGCGAACTTCTCGCAGAGCCGGTGCCAGGTCTTCGGCTCGCCGTACATCAGCGCCTTGGTCACGGCGTAGCTCTTCGACGAGCCGCCCTCGATCGCGTAGGACGCGAGCGTGAACGGCGCGCCGCCGAACCCGATGAGCGGGACGCGTCCGTCGATCTCGCGGCGCACGAGGCGAATCGCGTCGAGCACGTAACCGAGCGCCTCGCGCGGCTCGAACACCGCCAGGCGGTCCACGTCGGCGGCCGACCGGAGCGGCCGCTCGATCGCCGGCCCCTCGCCGCGCACGAAGTCGAAGGGCAGGCCCATCGGCTCGAGCGGGAGCAGCAGGTCGGAAAAGAGGATCGCCGCGTCGACCTCGATGGCGCGCACCGGCTGGAGGGTGACCTCGGTCGCCAGCTCCGGCGACCGGCACAGCTCGAGCAGCGAATGGCGCTCGCGGAGCGCGCGGTACTCGGCCATGTAGCGGCCGGCCTGGCGCATGAACCACACCGGCGTCGCATCCACCGGCTCCCGACGGCACGCCCGGAGGAATCGATCCGAAGGGGCAGTCCAGGTCACGAGGAGACGAGCGCGCGGGCCAGCGCCACCAGATCTTCCAGCCAGAGCGGCTTGAAGCGGACGGCGGCGCCGAGCGACTTGAGGTCGGCGGCCATGGCCTCGCCGAGGAAGTAATCGCCGGTCACGATGGCGACCGGCACATCCACCAGGTGCGGGCGCTGGCGGATGGTGCGAAGGAACTGCAGGCCGTTCACGATCGGCATGCGCAGGTCGAGGATAATCGCGTTGGGGCGCACCTCCTCGGCCAGCTCGAGGCCCAGCTCGGCGTTGAGCGCCGTGGACACCTGGAACCCTTCGAGCTTCAGCATGCGCGAGAACGTGTCGGCGACCGCCCGGTCGTCATCGACGACCAGGATCGTGCGGGTGGCGGACGCCCGTTCCGCTTCCGGTGCTGCTGCGCTCACGCCTTTGATTCTCTTGGGTTTAGGCCCGCCCGTCAAGTGCTAGTCGCAGAAGGTGACACGCCCGCTACCGGGTGACGCCAGGGATGTGTTAGGATTGCCGGCTGGTTAAGCCGTTGTAACAATCTCCGCCCCTGTCCAACCGGAGGGCCCGTGAGCCCGATCCTCGTCCGTCCCGTCCGGGAGCAGCTGGAGCACGACCGGGTCATGCGGGCTCTCCAGGCCCGTTTCAAGCGGAAGTTCGACGTCGCGGTGAACTTCGGCGCCGAGCAGACGGCCTCCATCAAGTCCGGCCGACTGGTGCTGTTTCCCGACCTGGTCCTCAACTCCACCGGCCGGAATCCGAAGGTCGAGGGGCTCGTCGAGGTCGAGACCGCCGAATCGGTCAACCACCTGGAAGCGCTCGCGCAATGGGCGCATTTCGGGCGGGCTCGCCTGCCGTTCTCCCTGTACGTGCCCGCCGGCAGCGTGGATCAGGCGCGGCGCCTCTCGGCCGACCATCAAGTCCACGTGGACGAGCTCTGGAGCTATCACACCGTGGGCTCGCAGATCCGCTTCACGCTGGTGCACCGGGCGTCGGTCGCCCGGACGCCCGCCCAGGCC
>JAHECP010000185.1 GCA_024641665.1 Acidobacteriota bacterium | reverse complement strand
GGCCGCGGCCCGCGACGCCGGCGCCGGCAGCGCCGCATCGGCGCGAAGGTCGGCGAGGGGCGCCATGGGCGTCTCGGCCGCGACGGCCGCCGCGCCGACGGCCCGGTGCGCCTCCAAGCGCGCGCCGTAGGTCGTGCAGAAGGTGACGACCGGCAGCGTGAGCATCAGCGCAAGGGCGATCGACGACACGAGGTACCGCAGGTCCGCGCCGCCCTTGCGCAGCGCGGCCAGCGCCAGGCCGGCGACCGCGCCGACCAGCGCGACCTCCCAGATCGAGTGCAGGAGCGCCCAGCCGAGGGCCTCGACGAGCTCGCGGCCGAGCAGCGTGTCAATCACGCCCATGGCGATCCTCCTGACGGTCGTCGAGCAGCCGCCGGATCTCGGCGAGCTCCTCCGGCGTCGCCCGCTTGGCGGCCAGCGCCTGCATGACGAGGCGGGTCGAGGACCCGCCGAACGCACGCTCGAGGAGGTCGCGGACCAGCTGACGCTGCGTCTGCTCCTCGCTCGAGCACGCCTCGTAGATGTGCGTGCGGTCCGTCTCGTCGCGGCGGACCAGCCCCTTCTCCGTCATGATCTGCAGCAGCTTCAGCACGGTCGTGTAGCCGGTCGGCCGGGCCTTGGCCACCACGTCGTGGATCTGGCGGACCGTGCTCGGGCCGCGCTGCCAGAGCACGCGCAGCAGGCCCAGCTCGGCGTCGGTCGGTCGCGGGAGCGTCTTCATGGTCGGAGTGTGTACGATGACCTTCGTAGAGTCAACGAAATTCTTCGTAGCATGAGACGCACGGGACCGGCCGATGGTTCACTGGAAGGAAGCACAGGCCGGTTTCCGGGCCTATTCGGCCCTGAGGGCCACGGCCGGATCCAGCCGGGCGGCGCGCCGCGCGGGCAGCCAGGCTGCCCCCAGGGCCACGGCGAGCAGCCCCGCCGTCGCGCCGGCGAACGTCGCCGGATCGGTGGCCGCCACCCCGAAGAGCAGACTGGCCAGGACCGGCGTCAGCGCGTAAGCCGCGGCCAGCCCCAGCGCGAGCCCGAGCGCCGCGAGGCGCGCCCCCTGCCCGACGATCAGCCGCCCGACGTCGCGCCGGCTCGCGCCGAGCGCCATCCGGATGCCGATCTCGCGCGTCCGCCGGCTCACCGCGTACGCCACCACCCCGTAGACGCCGGTGGCGGCGAGCAGCAACGCCACGCCGCCGAAGATCCCGAAGAGCCACGAATAGAGACGGCTCTGCCAGACCGAGCGCGCCACGACACGCGCGAGCGTCATCTCGTCGACCACCGGCAGATCGGGATCGAGCGCCCAGATGGCGGCGCGCACGGGCGCCGCCAGCGCGAGCGGATCGCCGGCGGTGCGCACCACCAGACGCACGTTTCCGTGGGGCAACTGTGCGTAGGGCACGTAGACGCCCGGGCGGAGCGGCGCGGCGAGCGAGTCGTGCCGGATATTGCCGACCACGCCGACCACGGTCGTCCACGGCTCGGTCGGGTCGTTGTCGCCGAAGCGGATGCGCTTGCCGACCGGGTCCGAGTCGGGCCAATACCGGCGCGCCAGCAGCTCGTTGACGATGACGACGGGCGGCGCGTCGGGACCATCCGCGTCGGTGAACGTCCGGCCGTGCACCATGGGGATACCCATCGTCTGGAAGTAGCCCGGCGTGGCGATGACCAGGTTGGCGACCGGCAGCTGCCCGGGCGCCGACGGTGGCGCGCCCTCGGCGGTGAAGCTCGAGGCGTTGGCGCCGCCGATGAGCGGCAGGTTCGAGGCCTCGGCCGCGTGGGTGACGCCGGGCAGCGCGGCGAGGCGATCCAGGACTTCCCGCACGAAGCGGCGCCGCGCCCCGTCGTCGCCGTAGCGCGCCGACGGCAGGCGCACCATCGCGACGAGCGCATGGCTCGTGTCGAAGCCGGGATCGACGGCCTGCAGGCGCAGGAACCCGCGCGTCATGAGCCCGCCGCCCGCCAGCAGGACGAGCGCGAGCGCCACCTCGGCCACGATGCCCGCGCCACCGAGACGGCCCCGGCGGGCGGTGGCGCGCAGGTCCCCGCCGGCGAGGCCCTCCCGGAGATCGGGACGGGACGCCTGCAGGATGGGCGCGAGCCCGAAGACCGCGGCGGAGACGAGCGACGCGACCAGGCTGAAGAGGTAAACGGTGGAATCGACGTCGAAGGTCACCCACGCGGGCACGCCGAGCTCGGCCGGGATCGCCGCCACGAGCAGGTCCTTGCCCCCCCAGCCCGCGACGAGGCCGAGCGCCCCGCCTGCCAGCGCGAACCAGAGCGCCTCGGCGACGAGCGGCCTGGCGACGCGCCAGCGGGAGGCCCCGAGCGCCACGCGCACCGCCATCTCGCGCTCGCGTCCGGCCAGGCGTGCCAGCATCAGGTTCGCGATGTTCGCGCAAGCGATGAGCAGCACGAAGCCGACCGCGCCCATCAGCGCCAGGAACGCGAGCCGGTACTCGCCGACCGCCTCCTCGCGCAGCGAGTGCATCAGCACACCGACGTCGGCGTTGGTGTCGGGGTGGGTCCGGCCGAGGTCTGCAGCGATGTCGCCGATCTCGCGGCGGGCGTGCTCGAGCGAGGCGCCGGGCGCCAGGCGCGCCACCGCGCTCAGCCAGTGATCGCTGCGGCTGTCGTCGATCGGCTGGTCGAAGGGCACCCACACGTCGGCGGACGCCGGAAAGGTGAACGTGGGCGGCATGACGCCCACGACGGTCCGACGCCGGCCGTCGAGCACGATCGACCGCCCCTCGAGGAACGGGCCGCCTCCGAATCGCCGCCGCCACAGCCGCTCGCTGACGACGGCCACCGGCTCGCCGCCCGGCGCCCCTTCGTCGGGCCGAAGCGCCCGTCCCGCCACCGGCCGGACGCCGAGCACGTCGAAGAGCGACGCCGTCACCTCGGCTCCCTCGACCTGCTCGGCCTCGCCGCCGCCGGTCAGCGCCAGCTCGTCGTGGCGGTACAGCGCCATCGCGTCGAAGACGTGCTGGCGGGCCCGCCAGTCCTCGTAGTCCGGGTACGAGAGCTGGACCCGGAGGAAGCCCCGTTTCGGCGCCGTCTCGTTCAGGAAGACCAGCCGCTCCTGGTGCGGATACGGCAAGGGCCTGAGGAGCAGGCCGTTGACGATGGCGAAGATCGCGGTGTTGGCGCCGATCCCGAGGGCCAGGGTGAGCAGCACGACGGCTGACACCACGGGCGTGCGGACGATCGGGCGGAGCGCATATCGGGCGTCGAGCCCCCAGCTCATGACACCGTCCTCGCAGCCTTCGATTGGACGCGGGACCTCACGGCCGGGATCCGGGCATGCCGGCGCGGCCCATCTGGAGTCGGCGCCCAGCCGGTGGTACGATAACGCTTTTGGCCACGCCAGACCGGCGGGCACCTGCCCGCCCGGCGCGTTCCGGGGCCCCTCTTCCCCCCTGGAGGTCGACTGACATGCAGCCTGGTACCTACGCACGCTTCGAGACGACGCTCGGCGCCTTCACGATTCGGCTGTTCGCCGACGAGGCGCCGACGACGGTCGCCAACTTCACCGGCCTGGCCGAGGGGACCAGGGAGTGGACGCACCCCGGCACGAAGCGCAAGGAGAAGCGGCCCTACTACGACGGCCTGGTGTTCCACCGGGTGATCGACGGCTTCATGATCCAGGGCGGCGATCCGCTCGGCCAGGGCTACGGCGGGCCGGGGTCCACCTTCGCCGACGAGTTCCACCCGTCGCTGCGGCACGACAAGGCCGGCATCCTGTCGATGGCGAACGCCGGACCGAATACGAACGGCGGCCAGTTCTTCATCACGCTCGGCCCGACGCCGCACCTCGACGGTCGCCACAGCGTGTTCGGCGAGGTCGTCGAGGGGCTCGACGTGGTGCGGAAGATCGGCAAGGTGGCCACCAATCGGCAGGACCGTCCGCTCGAGGACGTGGTGATGACCAGGGTCAGCATCGAGCGCGTGCAATAGCGCCCGGTCGTCCGGCTCGTCCGTGGTCGGGGGCGGTGTCCGCCCCCGCCACACCTTCGTCCCGCATCCGGGCAGCGGGAAATCCCGCTCGCATAACCTTTCCGCCGTTTTCCTCGTCAAACTCTTTGTCCGCCGTCCAGCCCGCACGCCTCGCGCTGGTACGGCCCTTGATGGCTACCGATCGCATGTCCTCCCCGGTGTCCACGCCGCCCCGTGTGCTGCTGGCCGACGACCAGCCCGACGTCCTCGAGGCGCTGCGGCTGCTGCTCGGCCAGGAAGGCTTCGAGACCAGTTCGGTGACCACGCCCGACGCGGTGCTCGGGGCGCTCGACGGCGGACGGTACGACGTGCTGCTGATGGACCTCAACTACACGCGCGACACCACCTCGGGCCGCGAAGGCCTGGACCTGCTGTCGCGCATTCAGCAGCGCCACAAGTCGCTGCCGGTCGTCGTGATGACGGGCTGGGGGTCGGTCGAGGTGGCGGTCGAGGCGATGCGTGTCGGCGTGCGCGACGTCGTGCAGAAGCCGTGGGACAACGCCCGGCTGGTCGCCACGCTCGCGCGCGAGGCGGAGGAGGGGCGGCTGCGCCGGCGGGTGGACCGCGACCTCGAGGAGGCGCAGGCCATCCAGCACCGCCTGCTCCCCGAGTCGTTTCCCGCGGTCGAGGGCTGGCGCCTCGAGGGCGCGTGGCATCCCGCCTCCGGCTCGAGCGTCGGGGGTGACTTCTTCGACGCCATCGGGTTCGGCCGGCATCATGCCGGGGTCGCGGTGGCCGACGTCGTGGGCAAGGGCCTGCCTGCTGCGCTGCTGATGTCGAACCTCCAGGCCGCCGTGCGCGCGTTTGCCTCGAAGGACACGCCACCCCGGACGCTGTGTGCGCAGGTCAACCGCCTGCTCTGCCCGAACATGGGGGCCGGACGGTTCATCAGCTTCTTCTACGGCCTGCTCGACGCGGCGCACGGACGGTTCACCTACTGCAACGCCGGCCACGTCGCGCCGATCCTGCTCGGGGCCGACGGGTGCGTCACCCGGCTCACCGAGGGCGGCGTCGTGCTCGGCGTCTTCTGCGACTGGACGTACGAGGAGGCCCAGATCGCCGTCGCCCCCGGCGATCGCCTCGTCCTCTTCACCGACGGCATCACGGAGGCCGGCCCGGAGGCCGGGCGGGAGTTCGGCGACGCGCGGCTGCTGGAGGTGCTCCAGGAGGCGCGCGCGCTCGACGCGCCGGCGGTGAAGACGCGCGTCCTCGATGCCGTGCACGCCTTCGCCGGCGACGCGCCCCACGACGACATGACGCTCATCGTCATCGCCGCGGACCCGCGCTGAGATCATCCTGAACGTCCCACCGGGGAGGCGTGCGGTACCGGCGCGCCGGTCAGCCGCCCTGGACCGCCGCGCCCGCGTGCTGGCGGTAGCCCAGCTCGCCCAGCGTCTCGATGCGGCCGCCGTGCAGGCGCTGGTAGCGCACGGCCGTCTCGCGGTCCGCGAAGGCGAGCACGCTCGGCAGACAGCGGTGCCACTCGCGATAGACCGGGTCCATCGGCGGGCGCAGGGTTTCCTGGCCGACGTCGGGCGCCGTATCGCTGCCGCTCAGGTAGTACGCCCGCTCGGGATCGAGCGGCCGTCCACTCTCGAAGTCCGTGACACGGAGCAGCCGCGAGATCTCGCCCGTCTGCTGCTGGTGAGTCAGCGCACACCGCGGGTCGCACACCTGGTGGACGCGGCCGTCCACCTCGACGCGCGCCGCCGTCTGCGCCGGAATCGGCATGTGGCAGAACGCGCAGAGCGGCTGGGCACGCCGGCACCCCGACATCACCAGCGCGCCGCCGAGAACGGCGACGAGCGCCACCACGACCGGCGAGACGCGCACACGGCTCCGCCCGGCGCACCGTCCTTTCTGGGAGAGGGATGCGGACAGCGTAGCGCACGGGCAGGGCGGGACGCAAGCGGGCGGAAAAATGGGGTCTGACCCCTCTTTTCCGAGCGGTCTCGGGCTGCTGAAAAATGGGGGCTGACCCCATTTTTCCCACCACGGGCCGGCGACTAGGCGAGCGCGCGCCGGATTTTGCGGTTGAGGCGGTGCCGCGTGCGCCGGATAGCCTTGAGCGCGGCCGCGTCGTGCGCGCCGATTGCCTCGTCCCGTTTCGTCTTCAGCGCCTTGAGCTGCGCCTTGACGGCGGCCTTGTCGAGGCCCAGCACGTCGTGGTGGGCGTGCATGGGAATCGAGAGCGCCTCGCACAGGGCCTTGAGCAGGTGTTCCTTGTTCAGCTGCGTATAGCCTTGCACGGCGTCGTGCTTGACGCCCGACGCGATCTTCCGCAGCTCGACAACGGTCAGGTGCTTGAGCTGATCGAAGGTGTAGTCGGCCATGGGCAGAATCCTAGCACGAGGCAGGCGCGGATGACGCGGCCCCGCGGTCTGGCGTAGGATGGCTGCTCATCCCATGCACGCGGACCTTCAGCGCACGCTCGACACGCTCCACTCGGCCACCGATGGCCTGACCGCCGCCGACCTGGCGTGGCACTCGCCGGGCAAGTGGAGCGCCGCCCAGATCGTCGAGCACCTCACCAAGGCGTATGCCAGCACGGCCTACATCCTGAACCGCTGCGTCGAAGCCGGTCAGCCCAAGGCACGACGCGACACCTGGCGGGAGCGGCTCGCGACGTTCGTCGTGGTCGGCCTCGGCTACCTGCCGTCGGGCCGCGAGGCGCCTGAGGTCACCCGCCCGTCGGACCACCCGCCGGCCGACGTCGTCGCCGGCGCGGTCGCGACGCTCCGCGAGCTCGACGAGGTCGCCGCCCGCGCCGAGGCGCGGTTCGGCGCGGCGGTCGCGCTCGCGAACCATCCGATTCTCGGCCCGTTGAACGTGCGCGAGTGGCGGCGGTTCCACCTGGTGCACACGCGGCACCACGCGAAGCAGATCGCGCGCTTGCGGAGAGAGCTGCGGGAGGAAGCCGTCAGCCGTCGAACCTGAGGCGGGGGTGCTCGAGAGCCTGGATGCGGTGCTCGTGGTCGTCGAGCACGGCGGTCTGGTGGTTGTAGCCTTCAAAGATGCGCTGGACGTCCGCGTGGAACTTCTCGTAGAGAATGTCCATGTAGCGGCGAGTCGTCTCTTCGCTGGCGCGGATCTCCGCCCGAAGCGTCGTCTCGAGCTGCTCGAATCGCCGGTCGATCTGCTCGAACCGCCCATTGATCTGCTCGAGTTGCCGGTCGACCTGCCCGAACCGCGTGTCGCTGCGGCCCGACAGCGCCTCGATTCGATCGCGCAGGTCTCGATGCTCGTCGGTGCTCATCATGCCCGGGCACCAAGCAGGCGGCGTACCACACGGAATTCCCACGAGAATGCGCGGAACCCCGTCGCGGGACGCGCGGTTCCTGCCATCGGTCACGGCACGCCCGATGGCAGATCCTGCCCAGGCAGACGACGATGCCATCGTCGGAGCGTGAGGTCAAGGTGCGCGAGCACCGCTCAGCGTTGGGCGATCGCCTGAGCGGGCGCGCGGGCGGCACGGCTGCGCGGTAGAATGCGCGCCAGGAGTCATTCCATGACGCAGACGTTCCGGTTCCTCCGGCTCCAGCGCGCCGCTGTGATGATGGCGCTGTCGCTCGTCGGCCTGATGCCCGCCGTCGCCGCCAGTGCCCAGGACAGCCAGCCCGTGGCCGACCCGGCCGCGGTGGTCGTGGTCGGGCACGCGCGGTTCACCGTGCTCACCTCGCAGCTCGTGCGGCTCGAGTGGGCCGAGGACGGCCAGTTCGAGGACCGGCCGTCGCTCGTCTTCATCAACCGGCGGCTGCCGGTGCCGACCTTCTCGACGCGCACCGAGGGCGGCGGGACGATCATCGACACGGGCAGGCTCCGGCTGCGCTACCGTCCGGACGGCGCCGGCGAATTCCACCCCGACAACCTGTCGATCCGGCTGACGGTCGCTGGCCAGCCGGTCACGTGGCACCCGGTCTCGCCGAGACGGGCAACCTGCGCGGCACCACGCGCACCCTGGACGGCGTGAAGGGCGCGACGTCGCTCGAGCCCGGCCTGGTCTCGCGCGACGGCTGGGTGGTCGTGGACGACAGCACGCGCGCGCTCTTCGACGACTCGGACTGGCCGTGGGTGCTGAGCCGGCCGGCGAAGACGGTGCAGGACTGGTATTTCTTCGGCTACGGCCACGACTACCGCGCCGCGCTCGGCGACTTCGTGAAGGTGGCCGGCCGGATTCCCATTCCGCCCCGCTTCGCGTTCGGGACGTGGTGGTCGCGGTATTGGAGCTACACCGACGCCGAGCTCATGGATCTCGTGCGGCAGTTCGAGAGCCACGACGTGCCGCTCGACGTGCTCGTCATCGACATGGACTGGCACCTGACGTTCGGCACGAAGTGGTGGGAGAACAAGAAGGACCAGTCCGGGCACACGCTGGGATGGACCGGCTATACGTGGAACAAGACCCTCTTCCCCGATCCAGCGGGCTTTCTCGCCTGGTGCGAGGCGCACGGCCTGAAGACGACGCTGAACATGCATCCGGCCTCCGGCGTGCAGCCCTTCGAGGAGGCGTATCCGGCGATGGCGCGCGCCATGGGGATCGATCCGGCCACGAAGCGCTACGTGCCGTTCGACATCACGAACAAGAAGTTCACGGAGAACTACCTGAACCTCCTCCACCATCCACTCGAGCAGCAGGGCGTCGACTTCTTCTGGCTCGACTGGCAGCAGGAGAAGACCACCAAGGTGGAGGGCGTGAACCCGACCTGGTGGCTCAACTACGTCCACACGTCGGACATGGAGCGGCGCGGCATCCGGCCGCTCATCTTCCACCGCTGGGGCGGCCTCGGCAACCACCGCTACGAGATCGGCTTCTCGGGCGACACCGAGTCGGTGTGGGAGTCGCTGGCCTTCCAGCCCTACTTCACGGCAACGGCCGCCAACGTGGGCTACGCCTACTGGAGCCACGACATCGGCGGGCACATGCCGGGCGTGGTCTCGCCCGAGCTCTACACCCGCTGGATCCAGTTCGGCGCGTTCAGCCCGATCCTGCGGACGCACACGACCAAGAACCCGGACGCCGAGCGCCGCCTCTGGGCGTACCCGGAGCCCTACGCGACGGTGATGCGGAACGCCTACCTGCTGCGCTACGCGCTGATTCCGTACATCTACACCGCCGCCCGCGAGACCTACGACACCGGCGTGGCGTTCTTTCGGCCCCTCTACTACGACTATCCCGAGGCGGACGAGGCCTACGCGTCGACCAACGAGTACCTGTTCGGCGACAGCATGCTCGTCGCGCCCATCACGGCGCCCGTCGACGCGAACACGTCGCTCGCGAGCGAGTCCATCTGGCTGCCGCCCGGCACGTGGATCGAGTGGTTCACGGGCGCCACGATCGAGGGTCCCGCGCGCGTCGAGCGGCGCTTCGGCATCGACGAGATTCCCGTCTACGTGAAAGCGGGTGCGATCGTGCCGATGGCGCCCAAGATGCGCGACACGCGCGAGAAGCCCGTCGATCCGCTGATCGCGACGATCTTCCCGGGGCCGTCGGCCGCCACGCGCGTCTACGAGGACGAGGGCGGGAAGCTCGGCTACAAGAAGGACGTCTACGCGTGGACGCCCATCCGCCGCGACGTGGCGCCCGACGGCATCGCGCGCGTCACGATCGGTCCGGCCGAGGGGCGCTACCCGGGCATGCTGGCCGAGCGAGGCTACGAGATCCGCCTGCCGGGCGCACTGCCGCCGCGCGCGGTCCGCTACGAGGGACGGACGGTCCCGTTCGTCACGCGCACCGCGGCCTGCGACGCGCCGTGCTGGACCGTCGAGGGCCGGACGCTCACGACGGTCGTGCACCTGCCGCAGCGGAGCGTCGCCGACCGGGTCGTGGTCGAGATCGATCCGGCGGCCGCGTCGCCCGACGAGCAGCGCGCCGCCGACGGGCTCGCCGGACGCCTGGCCCGCCTGAACCGCGCCATGGACACGCTGAACCGGACGTGGTCCAAGGGCTGGTCGCCCGACTCGCTGGTCGAGGCCGTTCAGACGGGGCGCCGCGTCGAGCTGCACCCGGAGACCGCCGGCCAGGAGACGCTGGCGCTCGCCCGGCGCCTGCCGGCGATCGACGCGGACATCCGCGCGATGGACGTGGACCCGGCCGCCATCGCGCGCGCGCTCGCCCAGATGCACGAGGACGGGCTGCCCGCGCCGCCGCGCATGCCGCCCGCCGACCTGCAGGCCCAGGTGCGCGACACCGAGCGCGCCTTCGCGAAGACGATGGCCAATCGCGACCACGCGGCGTTCACGTCGTTTCTCGCCGACGAGACGATCTTCTTCGGCGCCAAGGGACCCATTCGCGGCAAGCAGGCCGTGGCCGACGCGTGGAAGCCCTTCTTCGACGGGCAGGCGCCGTTCTCCTGGGCGCCGGACACCGTCGAGGTGCTCGACTCGGGCGCGCTCGCGCTCAGCTCCGGCCCCGTCAAGGACCCGCAGGGCAAGGTCATCGGCACGTTCAACTCGATCTGGCGGCGTGAGACGGACGGCCGGTGGCGCATCGTGTTCGACAAGGGCTGCCCGGTGTGCGCCGGGCAGTAGCCGGCGCCGCCGGCCCCGCCGCCTGACGAGTTCCCGGCGCGCCCGAACCGGGCGCCCG
>JAHECP010000346.1 GCA_024641665.1 Acidobacteriota bacterium | reverse complement strand
CGGGCGGCTGGCCACGCTCGTGCTGCTCGCGGCGGCGCTCGCCGCGCCGGCGCGCGCGCAGGTCGCCGACTGGCCGTCGGAACGCCCGCCGGCCCCGCTGGTCGCGCACGAGGTGCACTTCCCGCCCTACGAGATGCGCACGCTCGACAACGGGCTGCGCATCGTGATCGTCCCCCACCACGAGGAGCCGGCGGTGAGCCTGCGGCTGCTGATCGAGGCGGGCGGCGCGCAGGATTCCCCCCGGAAGCCCGGCGTGGCCAACCTGATGGCGTCGGTCATGGACCAGGGCACCGCGACGCGGAGCGCCGAGGACATCCAGCGCACGATCGACGACATCGGCGGCGCGCTCGGCGTCGGCGCCGGCACGGACCTGTCGTTCGTCAACGCCGTCGTCATGAAGCCCGACTTCGACCTGGCGCTCGACCTGGTGTCGGACGTCGCGCGCAACGCCGCGTTCGCGCCGCAGGAGATCGAGCGACAGCGCCGGCAGCTCCTGTCGAGCCTGCGGGTGAGCCGCGACGATCCCGAGTACATCGCGGACACGGTGTTCGACCGGCTCGTCTACGGATTCCACCCCTACGGCCGCCCGTCGTCGGGCACGGCCGAGTCGATCCCGACGATCACGCGCGACGACCTGGTCGCGTTCCACGACCGGTACTTCGCGCCGAACAACGCCATTCTCGCCATCGTCGGCGACGTGACGACGGAGGAGGCGCTCGCCGGCGCCGTGCGCGTGTTCGGCAACTGGCCGCGCCGCGACGTGGACCTGCCCGACATGGGGGAACCGCCGCCCCCCACGCGCCGCGTGGTCGTGATCGACCGGCCCGGCGCCGTGCAGACCGAGATCCGCGTCGGCCTGATCGGGGTTCCCCGCCGCAGCCCCGATTACATGGCGCTCAATCTCGCCATCAAGGTGCTCGGCGGCGAGGGCGCCAACCGGCTGCAGCGCGTGCTGCGATCCGAGCGCGGGCTGACCTACGGCGCGTCGGCCGACTTCGACACGCTGCGGCAGAGCGGCGACATCGAGGCTCAGACCAACACGCGGTCGTCGGCGACCGGCGAGGCGCTGCGCGTGATCGTGGACGAGTTCTCGCGGCTGCGGCGCGAGCGCGTGAACCGCGCCGAGCTCGAGGGCGCGCAGGACTACCTGGCGGGCTCCTTCCCGCTGACGATCGAGACGCCCAGCCAGATCGCCCTCCAGATCCTGAACCACGTGTTCTACGGGATCGACCTGAAGAACCTCGACGACTTCCCCGAACGGGTGAACGCCGTCACGCCCGGCGACATCCAGCGCGTGGCGGAGAAGTACGTCCAGCCCGACCGCCTGTCGATCGTCCTGGTGGGCGACGCCGACCAGTTCGTGTCGCAGCTGAAGGGTGCCGGCTTCGATCGGTACGAGCGCGTGTCCCTCGACCAGCTGGATCTCGACCAGCCGGACCTGAAGCGTGTCCCCGGCGGAGGGCCCGCGCCGCCCGCGCCGGTGGCCGCGGCGCCCGCCGCGGCCGCGACGGCGGCCTCGCCCGGCGCAACCGCGCGGGGGCGCGAGCTGATCGAGCGGGCGATCGCCGCCAAGGGCGGCGTCGACGCCCTCAGGGCCATCCGCACGGTGAAGGCGACCGCGACCACGACGCTCTCGATGCCTCAGGGGCCGATCGCCGTCGAGACGACGACCTACATCGCGTATCCCGATCGCTTCCGCGTCGAGGCCCGGTCGCCCTCCGGCACCCTGGTGCAGGTGTACGACGCGGGGCAGGCGTGGCTGCGCGACCCCAACGGCGTCCGCGAGGCGCCCACCGCGATGCGCGACGAATTCGCCGCCAGCGTGGCGCGCGATCTCGTGCCGCTCCTGCTGCGCGTCCACGACGGCCAGGCGGAGGCCCACGCGCTCCCCGACGTGACCGGCGAGACTGGCCGGACCCTGTCCGCCGTCGAGGTCTCCGGCGCGGGCGCGGATCCCGTCACGGTGCTCATCGATCCCGGGTCGGGGCAGGCCGTCGGCGAACGGTACACGATGTCCGGTCCGAACGGCTCGCGCGACGAGGTGGAGGAGATTTACGCCGACTACCGCGCGGTGGACGGAGTCCAGGTGCCGTTTTCGGCCGTCGTGCGCCGTCAGGGGACCGCGATCCTCCAGCGCGCCCTGCACACGTTCGAGCTGAACGCGCCGCTTGCCCCGGGGCTGTTCACCAAGCCGTCCTGACTGGCGGCCGACGCGCGCCCGCAGGTCCGAATCGGCATGACCCGAATCCTGATCTCGTGCGGCGAGGCCTCGGGCGATCTCTACGCCGGCGCGCTCGCGACCGAGATCCGGCGGCTCGAGCCCGAGGCGGCGATTGCCGGCTTCGGGGGCGACCGTCTCCGGGCGGCCGGGGGGCGCCTCATCGGGGACTATCGCGGCTTCGCCGTCACCGGCATCAAAGAGGCCCTGCGCGTCGTGCCCCGCTCCTGGCGCATGCTGCGCCAGATTGAGGCGGCGGCCGCCGCCGATCCCCCCGACGTGTTCGTCGCCGTCGACTTTCCGGACTTCAACTTCCGTCTGGCCGCCCGGCTCGCCCGGCTGGGCGTGCCGGTCGTCTACTACGTGAGCCCGCAGCTCTGGGCCTGGCGCGCCGGCCGCATGAAGACGATGCGGGCGGTGGCGTCGAAGGTGCTGGTCATCTTCCCCTTCGAGGAGGCGATCTACCGGCGCGCGGGCGTGCCGGTCGAGTTCGTGGGCCACCCGCTCGTCGAGCTGATCCCGGCGCCCGCGCCCCGCGACGAGGTGCTGCGCGCGGCCGGCCTCGCACCCGACGCGCCCACGGTGGCGCTGCTGCCGGGCAGCCGCTCGAACGAGCTTCGGGCGATCCTGCCTGCGCTCGCGGACGCGGCCCGGCGCATCGCGGCGCGC
>JAHECP010000184.1 GCA_024641665.1 Acidobacteriota bacterium | reverse complement strand
CCGCGCCTGGATCGCGGCGCGGCGCGCGGCGCCGGCGGCGATGAGCGCGCCGGCCGCCCGCTGCACGGGCGTCGACACCGACAGGTACGTGTCGGCCACCAGCTCGAGCCGTGCGAGCGCCTCGCGCACGAGCGCGTCGGGACCGCCGGCGGCCATCCATCCCAGCTTCACCTGCGGCAGGCCCGCGGACTTCGACAGCCCGCCGAGGCTGAAGGCGAGCGCGCGCGACTGGTCGAGCACGCCGGCCACCTCGGCGCGCGCGCGGTCGAGCGGGTAGTCGAAGAAGACCTCGTCGCCGACGATCGCGAGACGGCGCTCGGCCGCCAGCGCCGCCAGCCGGTCGAGCTCGCGCGGCTTCAGGAACGTCCCCGACGGGTTGTTGGGGCTCACGACGAAGACGGCGCGGGTGGCCGGCGTGACGAGACGCGCGACGGCCTCGACGTCGAGCCCCCAGCCGGCGTGGGCGTCGAGCGGGTACGGCACCGCGTGCACGTCGCCGAGCCGCGCGAGGTGCTCGAACAGCGGGTAGCTCGGCGAGGGCACCAGCACCGCGTCGCCCGGCTCGCAGAGCAGCTTGAAGAGGTACGCGTAGGCCTCGCTCGTGCTCGCCGTCAGCGCGACGCGCTCAGGCTCGACCGTGAAGCCGCGACGCGCGAAGTCGGCGGCGACCGCGCGGCGGGCGCCGGCGAGGCCGAAGGGCTCCGGCTCGTACACCAGCCCGTCCTCGGACCCGAGCGGCGCCAGCGCGGCGCGGTCGAACGTCAACCCCACCGCGGTCGGATTCGACACGGTCAGATCGAGGATGGGCCGGCCCTCGGCGCGCAGCCGGTCGAGCGCGCGCGTCAGCCGGTTGGGGGCGAGGTCGGACGGAACGCGGGACGAAAAGCGCATGGTCTAAGTCGTGAGCGCGGCGGCACCGGACGGCATCGGGGCCGCGCCCTGCGACAGCTCGCGCGGCAAACACACCCTCCGGCGCGTGTCCTTACGATCCGCGCGGCAGCTGGGGTTCGTCGCAAGGGCAGCCAATAATCATGTGTGCCTCCCGGGCAACGCCTCGGCCATTGTCGAAAGCGGTGCCGCCGCGCGCCGGGACGCCTGCGGGTGCGTTTGCCGTCTGACGCGTGTGCGCGCGAGGTCGCAACTGGGCGCTTGCCCCGACGCCGTCCGGTGCCGTCGCGCGCAGCCGTGTGACAGCCCCCTGAGCCATGAGCCATGAGCCATGAGCCATGAGCCGCCAGCCCCCAGTCCTCAGCCCCCGGCCTCCGGTCCCCGGCCTCTGCGATAGACTCTAGATCACGGACCGACATTTCGGTGAGCCGGACCGGGAAGGAGCCGCGCGCCATGCGCCGTTCGTGCCTGCTGCTCGTGATTGCCGCCGCGCTGGTCGCCGCGCGGCCGGCGGCGCTGACCGCCGACGACACGTCGCCGACCTTGACGGTGCCTTACACGCAGTTCACGCTGCCCAACGGGCTGCACGTGATCCTGCACGAGGACCACACCGTGCCCGAGGTGGCGGTGGACGTCTGGTACCACGTGGGCTCGGCGCGCGAGAAGCCCGGGCGGACGGGCTTCGCGCACCTCTTCGAGCACCTGATGTTCGAGGGGTCGGGCCACGTGAAGGAAGGCGACTTCGACAACTTCCTGGAGGCGGCCGGCGGCAACAACAACGCGTCGACGAGCGAGGACCGGACGAACTACTGGATCACGGTGCCGTCGAACGCGCTCGAGCTGGCGCTCTTTCTCGAGTCGGATCGCATGGGCTACCTGCTGGACGTGGTGTCGCCGGCCATGGTGGACGGCCAGCGCGACGTCGTGAAGAACGAGCGGCGGCAGGGCGTCGAGAACGCGCCGTACGGCGAGGCCGAGGTCCGGCTGGGCGAGCTGCTCTACCCGCCCGACCACCCGTACCACTGGCCGGTCATCGGCTACATGAAGGACCTGACGGCCGCGACGCAGCAGGACGTCATCGACTTCTTCAAGAAGTACTACGCGCCGGGCAACGCCAGCCTGGTCGTCGCCGGTGACATCGACCCGGTCGAGACGCGCGCGCTCGTCGAGAAGTGGTTCAGCGACGTGAAGCCGGGCGAGTTCGTCGAGCCGATCGACGCGCCGCCCGCGGTCTTGCGCGAGGTGAAGCGCGAGACGCTCGAGGACCGCGTGCAGCTGCCGCGCCTCTACCTGGCCTGGCTGACGCCGAAGCAGTTCGCGCCGGGCGACGCCGACCTCGACCTGGTCGCCCAGGTGCTGACCGGCGGCAAGAACTCGCGGCTCTACAAGCGGCTCGTCTTCGACGAGCAGATCGCCCAGAACGTGACGGCGTTCCAGAACTCCGCCGCCCTCGGCTCGTCGTTCCAGATCATCGTCACCGCCAAGCCCGCGCCCGGCGGCAAGACGGAGAGCTCGCAGCAGATGATCGGCCGCGTGAAGCAGGTCGTCGACGAGGAGCTGGACAGGCTGCGCGCGGCGCCGCCGACCGATCGCGAGCTCGAGCGGACGGTGAACCGGATCGAGGCCTCGTTCTACGACCGCATGGAACGCGTCGGCAGCTTCGGCGGCAAGGCCGACCTGCTCAACGCCTACTACACCGAGACGGGCGACCCCGACTTCTTCAACGAGGATCTCTCGCGCTACCGCGCCGCCTCGGTCTCCGACATCGAGGCCGCCGTCCGGCGCTGGCTCCCGAAGGACAAGAGAGTGGAACTGACGGTGCTTCCTGAGGCGGGAAAATGAGACACGGAATGGGACACGGAATGGATGACGGAATGGAAGGATATGTGAGACCACGGAGCGTGCTCGTTACCCTGGCGCTCGCTCTCGTTCTCGCCGCCGGGCCGGCGGCCGCGCAGGCGCCGGACCGCTCGGCGCCGCCCAAGCCGGGGCCGGCGCCGGCGCTGAAGCTGCCGGCCATCCAGACGCACGCGCTGGCCAACGGCCTGCCGGTGTGGATCGTCGAGAAGCACGCCGTCCCCGTCGTGCAGATCACGCTCGTCGTCCGCGCCGGCAGCGGCGCCGACCCCGAGTCGCGCTACGGCCTGGCGAGCCTCACCGCCGCGATGCTGGACGAGGGCGCGGCCGGCAAGAGCGCCCTGGAGATCGCCGACGCGGTGGACTTCCTCGGCGCCGACCTGTCCACGTCGAGCTCGTACGACGCGACATTCGTCAGCCTGCACGTGCCGGTCGCGCGGCTCGCGCCCGCGCTCGCCGTCATGGGCGACGTCGCGCTGCGGCCGACCTTCGCGGGCGCCGACCTCAACCGCCTGCGCGAGGAGCGGCTGACCGGGCTGCGGCAGGCGCACGACTCGCCGCCCGCGATTGCGGCGGCGGCGTTCCCGCTGCTGGTCTACGGCGCGAGCCGCCGCTACGGCATCGGCGCCGTCGGCACGGAGGAGACGCTCCGCGCCTTCACGCCCGGCGACCTGAAGTGGTTCTACGACCAGTACTACCGTCCCGACAACGCCGCGCTCGTCGTGGTGGGCGACGTGAGGCCCGACGCCGTGCTCGCCGAGCTCGGACACGTCTTCGGCGCGTGGACCGCGACGGGCCCGCGGCCGCAGCCGCCTGCGCTCGCGGCGCCGCCCACGCTGGACGAGCGGCGGGTGTACCTGGTGGACAAGCCGGGCGCGGCGCAGTCGGTGATCCGGATCGGCGGCGTGGGCGTCGCGCGGTCCACGGCCGACTTCTTCCCGCTCGAGGTGCTCAACACCATCCTCGGCGGGTCGTTCACCTCGCGCCTCAACCAGAACCTGCGCGAGCAGCACGGCTACACCTACGGCGCCGGCTCGCGGTTCGACATGCGTCTGAGCGCAGGGCCGTTCTACGCCACCGCCATGGTGCAGACCGACAAGACGGCCGAGTCGCTGACCGAGTTCTTCAAGGAGCTCGCGGGCATCCGCCAGCCGGTGCCGGCCGCCGAGCTCGACCGGGCGAAGAACTACGTCGCGCTCTCCTACCCCGGCCAGTTCGAGACGACGCGCCAGATGGCCAACGAGCTCGCCCAGATGATCGTCTACCGGCTGCCGGACGACTACTTCTCCACCTACGTGGCCCACATCCAGGCCGTCACGGCCGCCGACGTCCAGCGCGTGGCCGAGCAGTACGTCACGCCCGATCGCTTCGCCGTGGTGATCGTCGGCGACCGCCAGGCGATCGAGCCCAAGGTGGCCGCGCTGAAGCTCGGGCCGATCCGCCTGCTGACGGTCGACGACGTCATGAAGTGACGATGTCCACGCAGGACGACCACGAAGCCCACGAGGGCCACGAAGCTCCGTCACGCTGCGGGCGTGGTCCACGTACGGGACCACGATGGCGCGAAGGGATGGCCGGCGACCCGCCCGCCTGCGGCGTTGGCGGCGCCGGCACTGATGGAAGGACACGATGGCCGACCGTCGTCATCGCGGCGGTCGGCACGGCCTGGGCCCAGCAGGGACGGGCCCAGGCCGCCAGCCGGGACCAGGACGGGCGCGTGCAAGAGCGCGTGTGGAAGACGTTACCGCGTTCTTGCGCGCGTCCGCCCCGGTCCCGTCGCGCCCGCAGGGCGCGCCGACCGCCGCGATCGGTGGCCGATCTTCGTGGGCCTCGTGGCGCTTCGTGGTTTCAACCGTGCGACACGAATGCAGCGTGACAGCGCTTCGTGCCTTCCTCGCGGATGCGGTTTCGTGTCATCGTGGTTTCCGTACGTGACGGCCTCACGCCGTCCAGCGCTTGCCGTAGACGAGGTCGTCGGCGAGGCGGGCGGGGCGCGCGAGCCAGGGCGCGCGCCGGATGACGGCGCGCACGGCATTGTGCCACCAGGTGTCGGGGTGCGAGAACGGGCACACGGCCATGCAGATGCCGCAGTCGGTGCCGACGCCGCGCCAGTAGGCGTAGCAACGCTCCACGTCGGTCGGCCACCTCCACACCCCCCGTGCCGGCTCGCGCGGGCCGTTCGACAGCGCGCGTGACGGGCAGTTCTCCGCGCACTTCCGGCAGCGCTCGCAGAAGCGCGCGGCGCCGAGCGACACCGGCGCGGCCGCCGCGAGCGGGCGGTCGGTCGTCACGGCGCCGATGCGCACGCGCGTGCCGTGGCGGTCGGCGATGAGCAGGTTGTGGCGGCCCAGCTCGCCGAGGCCGGCGGCCACCGCGAGCGGCACCAGCATCAGGTCGTAGTGCGCGTCGTAGTGCGCCTTCGCGCCGGCGCCGCCCGCCTCGAGCACCGCCGCCACGGTCTTCGCCATGACCGCCGCGCGATAGTACTGACGCGCCGACTCGCGGAGCACCCGCGCCCGCGGCGCCCGCTGCATCGTCCCGAAATCCATCTCCACCAGGAACACGACGGCCCAGCGGTGCGGGAGCGCCACCTCGCGGCCGTAGTCGGCGTCGTGCCGCCCCTTGTGCGTGTAGACGAACGCCTCGTCCACCGCCGCGCATCCCGCGGCGGACGCGCCCAGCGCGCGCGCGAGGCTCCGGAGGATTGGCGTGGCGTCGCGCGCTTCGCGGACGAGCGGCGCCCAGGTTTCGACGACCGCCGCGTCGGGCACGATCGCCTCGATGGCGCGGAAGTAGTCGTCGGCCTGCCCGCAAACGAGGGGGGCGTAGTGACGGCCGCCGGGCCGGCAAAGCTCGGGGAGCGCGCGCAGCCGGTCGTCGACCTCCCGGAGCTCGGGCCGGCGCGCGTAGTAGTCGTCGAAGGCCGGCGTGCCGGGCCGGCGCGCCGCGCGCGCGAACATCGTGTCGCGCTCGTCCACGCGGGCGACGGGGCGGCCGAGCCGGGGCGGGGCCCTCATGGCACTACTGTGACACAGGTGGGGACTGGGGGCTGGGGACTGGAAATGACCACGGAATGACCACGGAAATCGCCACGGAAATCGCCACGGAAATCGCCACGGAAATCGCCACGGAAATCGCCACGGAAATCGCCACGGAAATCGCCACGGAAATCGCCACGGAATGAGCCACGGAAATGGGACACGGAATGCGACACGGAATGGGGCACGGACAGTGACAGCAGGAGCGAGCGAGTGGAGTGGGCGTTCGGCGCGCTGGGCAGCCTGACCCCTGCCCCATGCCCCCTGACCCCTGACCGCTGACCCCTGTTCACCACTCACGCACCGCGCAGTGTAAGATGGCCCCCCTCAGGAGGTCCTCATCATGCGAGCTCGTCTCATCGCCGTCGGCTCCGCCGTCGCGCTCGTCCTGGCCGCCGTCGTCGGCAACCAGGCCCGGACGGACGCGGCCGCTTCATATCTCACGCCCCCCAAGGTCATCGTCGACATCCTGGACGCGGCGCCCCTGCCGAGCGCCACGGTCAGCCCGACCCGCGATACGGTCGCGCTGCTCGAGCGCCGGAGCATGCCGTCGATCGAGGAGCTGGCGCAGCCGATGTACCGGCTGGCCGGCTACCGGATCAACCCGCGGACGAACGGCCCGCAGCGGCCGTCCACGCTGATTGGCGTCACGCTCGAGAACCTGAAGACGGGCGTGCAGACGAAGGTCACGACGCCGCCCGACTCCACGCTGGGCTGGGTCGCCTTCTCGCCCGACGGGAAGATGCTGGCGTTCACGGCGACACGGGCCCACGGGATCGAGTTGTGGATCGCCGATCCAGCCACGGGCCGCGCGAAGGCCGTGACGACCGCGTCGCTCAACGGCGCCGCGGGCGCGCCGTTCGGCAACCGCGGCGCGCCGTGCGCGTGGCTCGACGACAGCCGCGCGCTCTTGTGCCGCTTCGTGGCCGACGGCCGCGGCGCGCCGCCGGCCGAGCCCGAGGTGCCGGCAGGGCCGAACGTGATGGAGAACCTCGGCAAGACGGCGCCGGTCCGCACCTACGAGGACCTGCTGCAGAACGCGCACGACGAGGCGCTCTACGAGTACTACTTCACGAGCCAGCTGGCGCTGGTGGACCCGGCGAGCGGGCAGAGGACGCCCATCGGCAAGCCGGCCAGCTTCGACGAGGTGAGCGCGTCGCCGAACGGCGCGTTCGTGCTCGTCGAGCGCATCAAGCGGCCGTTCTCGTACCTGGTGCCGGCCGGCGACTTCCCGCGCGACGTGGAGGTGTGGAACCGCCGCGGCGAGGTGGTGCGCGCGATCGCCAGCCTGCCGCTCGCCGACGTCGTCCCGATCGGCGGCGTGCTGCCCGGGCCGCGCGCGTACGAGTGGAAGGCGACCGAGCCGGCCACGCTCGTCTGGGCCGAGGCGCTCGACGGCGGCAACCCCCGCGCGAAGGTGCCGTTCCGCGACAAGGTGATGACGCTCAAGGCGCCCTTTGCCGGCGAGCCGACCGAGCTGCTGCAGACCGAGTACCGCTACACGGGTGTCGAGTGGACCGACCAGGGCTCGGCGCTCGTGAGCGAGTACGACCGGCCGCGGCGGTGGCGCCGCACGTGGCTGCTCGACGCCGTCATGGGCGGCGAGAAGCGTCTGGTCTGGGACCGCAGCGCCGAGGACAGCTACCGCGATCCGGGCCGGCCGGTGTCGCGTCCCGGCGCGAACACGGTCCTGCAGCACGGCACGTCGATCTATCTCACCGGCACGGGCGCGTCGCCCGAGGGCGATCACCCCTTCCTCGACCGGTTCGACCTGAAGACGCTCCAGGCCACGCGTCTCTTCCGCACCGACAACGCCTCGTACGAGACCGTGATCGGCCTGCTGACCGACGACGGAACCTCCGTGCTGACGCGGCGCGAGTCGCCCACCGACCCGCCGAACTACTTCGTGCGCAACACGACGACCGGCGCGCTGAAGGCGGTGACCGATTTCAAGGACCCGGCGCCTGAGCTGCGCGGCATCACCAAGCAGCTCGTCACCTACGAGCGCAGCGACGGCGTGAAGCTGTCGGGCACGATCTACCTGCCGCCGGGCTACCAGCCCGGCACGCGGCTGCCGATGTTCGTCTGGGCCTATCCGCGCGAGTTCACCGACCCCGACGCGGCGAGCCAGGTGATCGGCTCCGCGAACCGCTTCACGACGATCAGCGGCCCGTCGCACCTCCTGCTCCTCACGCAGGGCTACGCCATCTTCGACGGCCCGACCATGCCGATCGTCGGCAAGGGCGAGACGGCGAACGACACCTACGTCGAGCAGCTCGTGGCGAGCGCGCAGGCCGCCGTGGACAAGGCGGTGGAGATGGGCATCGCCGACCGCGACCGGGTCGGGGTAGGGGGCCACAGCTACGGCGCGTTCATGACGGCCAACCTGCTCGCGCACTCGCGCATCTTCCGCGCCGGCATCGCGCGCAGCGGCGCCTACAACCGCACGCTCACGCCCTTCGGCTTCCAGAACGAGATGCGCACGTTCTGGGAGGCCAAGGAGGTCTACGAGCGCATGTCGCCGTTCTTCTACGCGGATCAGATCAAGGACCCGATCCTGCTCATCCACGGCGAGAAGGACGACAACTCGGGCACCTTCCCGATCCAGTCCGAGCGCATGTACATGGCGCTCAAGGGGCACGGCGCGACGGTCCGCTACGTGACGCTGCCCGACGAGGCGCACGGCTACGTGGCGCGCGAGTCGGTGCTCGACACGGTGGCCGAGATGCTCAACTGGCTGGACACCTACGTGAAGCACGCCAAGCCGCGCGAGGGCGCGGCCGGTGGGCGGTAGACGGCGGCGGGGTGCAGCGTGCAACGTGCACAGGGTGCAGGGTGCCAGGAGGCGCCGGGACTGACGCCGGGGCGCGTCTTCCTTTGAAAGAAGCTGCGCGCCATCGGAGCGACCGCGCCACCGCGCACCTCGGGGTACCGTGCACCTTGTGCACCAGGCACCCCGTGCACCGTGTGCACCCTGTGCACGATGCACCTCCGTCTGTCGTATCATCAGCCCGACGCGATGCCCAGACCGCTCGTCCGCCGCCTGATCGCCACGGCCGCCGCGCTCGCGGCCGTCTCGGCGGGCGCCCTCGCGCTCACGCGGACCCAGCCGGCCGCGCCGCCGCCCGAGCTGCGCTGGGGCGGCGACGCCGAGGGCGGCGCGCCGTTCGTCGAGGCCGATCCGAACGACCCGTCCCGCCTCGAGGGGTTCGACGTCGAGACTGCCGCCGAGATCGCGCGCGGCCTCGGCCGCACGCCGCGCTTCGTGCAGGTCGCCTGGGAGTCGATCGACCAGTCGGTCGCCCGCGGCGACTTCGACATCGGCATGAGCGGCGTCGAGGACACGCCGGGCCGCCGGGCACGCTACGCCACGACGATCCCCTACTTCGAGTTCCGCGAGGTGCTCACGGTTCGCGCCGCCGACGCGGATCGCTTTCGTGCGCTCGCCGACCTCCAGGGCCGCCACGTCGGCACGCTCGGCTCCACGATGGCGTACGACCTGCTGAAGCAGGCCGCGATCCGCTACGGCCTCGTCCCCGTGTCCTACAACGACGACGTGCACCCGTACACCGACCTCGTGAACGGCCGGCTCGACGGCGTCGTGCTCGACCACGTGCTTGCGGCGCGGTCGATGCGGCGCGTGTCCGGCCTGGTGACGCAGCCCGAGGCCCTGGCCATCGGCCACTACATCGGCGTGCTCGCGCCGGGCCACGAGGCGCTGCGCGACCGGATCGACCGGGTGCTGCTCGACCGGATGCGCGACGGCACGCTCGAGCGCATCTTCCGCCGGTGGGACGTGTGGGACGCCGAGCAGGCGCGCTTCGAGGCGGGTCTCGTCGCGCGCGGCGGGCGGCCCGCGGGCGAGGACGGCGGCGCGGCCGCCGCCCGGACCGTGGCCGAGGCCGTGCGCCGCTACCTGCCGGCGCTCGTGCGGGCCGCCGGCGTCACGGTGGTCATCTCGTGCAGCGCCATGGCGCTCGCGGTCGTGCTCGGCGTGATCATCGCGAGCGGCCGCGTGTACGGCGATCCGGTGTCCCGCGCGCTGTTCACCGTCTACGTGGAGGTGATGCGCGGGACGCCCGTGCTCCTGCAGCTCTTCGTGCTCTACTACGGGTTCTCGGCCGTCGTCCGGCTGCCGGCGCTCACGGCGGCCATCGTCGGGCTGGCGCTCAACTACGCGGCGTACGAGAGCGAGATCTACCGCGGCGCGCTCGAGGCCGTGCCCAGGGGCCAGCTCGAGGCGGCGCGGACGCTCGGGCTGAGCGAGGGTCAGGTGATGCGTCTCGTGCGCGGCCCGCAGGCGTTCCGGCTGGCGCTCGCGCCGATGACCAACGACTTCGTGGCGCTCCTCAAGGACTCGTCGCTCGTGTCGGTGATCACCGTCGTCGAGCTGACGAAGCAGACGTCCATCTTCGCGTCGAACAGCGGGAGCTGGGTGGTGCCCGGCCTGCTGTGCGGGGCGCTGTACCTGGTGCTCTCGCTGCCGCTCGGGCACCTCGCGCGGCGGCTGGAGCTGCGCTGGAAGGCGCCGACCTCATGAGCGCGCGGCTGCTCGAGGTGCGGGACCTCCGGGTGAGACGCGGCGCGCGCGAGGTGCTGCGGGGCGTGCACTTCTCGGCCGGGCGCGGCGAGGTCGTGGCGCTGATGGGGCTCTCGGGCGGGGGTAAGACCACGACGCTCCGCACGATCGTGGCGCTCGAGCCGTTCGACGCCGGCGCGATCGACGTCGACGGCGTGACACTCCGGCCGGGTCCGCTCGCGCGCGAATCGCGGCTGCGCGACCTGCGGCGCAAGGTCGGCATGGTCTTCCAGCACCACCACCTATTCGATCACCTGAACGCGACCGAGAACGTGGTGCTGGCGCCGGTGCACGCCTTCGGCGTGCCGCGCGCCGACGCGGAACGACGCTGTGCGGGCCTCCTCGACTCGCTGGGCGTCGGCGCGCGGGCGCGCGCCCTGCCG
>JAHECP010000183.1 GCA_024641665.1 Acidobacteriota bacterium | reverse complement strand
GCCCGCGCTGCACGCCACGCGCGCCGACGGCGCGGCGCTCGTCGCCCTCCAGATCGCGCTGTCGGTCGTCCTCGTCGTCGGCGCCGGGCTGCTGGCGCGCACGGTGTCGCGCCTCCTGTCCGCCGACACGGGCTTTCAGCCGCACGGCGCGCTGACGGTGCGGCTGCAGCTCGTGGACGCGACGCGTTTCGACGCCGGGAGCCGCGCGCCGTTCGTGCGCGACCTCCTCGACCGGGTGCGCGCGCTGCCCGCCATCCGCGACGCGGGTCTCGGCGCCGCCCTGCCGCCCGCGGTCGGGTTCCTCGCCGTGGGTTTCACCCGCGAACACGACGACGGGCACCGCGACACGATCATGATGAACTTCGCGCCGGTCACTGGGGGCTACCTGCCCGCCATCGGCGCGCCCCTGCTGAAGGGACGCGACTTCACCGAGGCCGACGCCACCGCGTCGCCGCCCGTCACCGTGCTCAGCGCGTCGGCCGCGCGGTTCTTCTTCAAGGACCGCGACCCGGTCGGGCAGGACCTGCCGTTCGCCCTGCCAGGCACCAAGGGGAAGCCGCGCGTGATCGGCGTCGCGAGCGACGTCAAGTACTCGGGCCTCGACAAGCCGCTGGGCGCGGCGATGTACGTGCCGTGGCAGGTGATGCCCAGCAGCGTCGTGTTCCTCGTGCTGCGGACGGCCGGCAACCCCGTGGCGCTCGCGCCCGACGTGCGCGCCATCATCCGCAGCCTCGACCCCACCCAGCCGATCGCGACGATGCGCTCGCTCGAGGACGTCGTGTCGACATCGGTCGCGGGGCAGCGATTCCGAGGCCGGCTCGCCACCTCGTTCGCCGCGCTCGCGCTGCTCGTGGCGATCGTGGGCCTCGCGGGCGTCGTCGCGCGGTCGGTGGTGGAGCGCCGGCGCGAGCTGGCGATCCGCCTCGCGCTCGGCGCGAGCCCCGGACGCGTGCTGCGCACCGCGCTCGCCGAGGCCATCGGCGTCACCGTGGCCGGCATCGCGCTCGGGCTCGGCGGCGCCGCGCTCGCCGGACGTGGGCTTGGGAGCCTCCTCTTCGGCGTGACCCCGTTCGACCCGCTCACGTTCACGGTCGGATCGTGTGCGGTCGCGCTGCTGGCGATTGCAGCAGCCTGGCTGCCCGCCCGCCGCGCGGCGGAGGTGAACCCGGCGGAGTTGATGCGGGAGGAATGACAATGTTCCGCCTCGCCCTGCGCGGTCTTCGCGGGTCCCCGTGGACCACGCTGATGGCCGTGGTCACGCTCGCGCTTGGCATCGGCCTGACGATGGCCGTCTACGCCGCCGCGTACGGCATCCTCGTGCGGCCGCTGCCGTACCTCGAGCCTTCGCGTGTGGCGCTCGTCTGGACGCGCATGGCCGGCGTCGATCACGACATCCTGTCTCCGCGACCAGAGGTGGACGAGTGGCGGCGGCGCCTCAGGGCCTTCGACGTCGTCGCCGGCTTCACCCGCGGGTCGTTCACCCTCCACGGCGTTGGCGAGGACCGCGTCATCGAGGTCGGCCTCGTCACCGACCGGTTCTTCGACGCGCTCAGGACGACGCCAACGGTCGGTCGGACCATCCAGGCGGGGAGCGGCCTCGATCAGGTGGTGGTGAGCGACCGGCTGCGGCACCGCATCGAGGCGCTCGGCGGCGCCGTCGTCGGACGTCGCCTCGACATCGGCGCCGTGCCGTTCGTCGTCACCGGCGCCCTCCCACCGGGTTTCGCGCTGCCGTCCGACGACGTCGAAGCCTGGGTGCAGGTGGACGCGGTGCCGGGTGTGACGCTGCTCAACCGTGGGGACGCGCGCCTGCTGCGGCTGGTCGCGCGGCTCCGTTCCGGCGTGACGCTCGATCAGGCTCGTGACGACCTCCGGCGCGTCGCAGGCGAGATGTTCGGGCCCCGCGACGTGAAGGGACGGACCGGGCGCGACGCGGTGCTCATACCGCTCGACGAGGAGCAGGTGGGGCCGATGCGGCCCGTGCTGCTGGCGTTCGGCGTCGCCGCGGCGCTCGTGTTGATTATCGCGTGCGCCAACGTGGCGATCCTGCTGGCCACACGAACGATGGCGCGCGAACGCGAGCTGGCCGTGCGCCTCGCCCTCGGCGCCAGCCGGGGACACCTGGTTGCGGCGGTCCTGGTGGAGAGCCTCCTGGTCACGTTGCTGGGGTCGGCCGCCGGCGTGTGGCTGGCCGCGCTCGGGCTGCGCGCGCTCGGGGCACTGCCCGCCGGTCTCGTCCCGCGCGCCGGCGACGTGCACGTCGACGGCGCTGTTCTGGCGGGGAGCGTGATCGTGGCCGTGCTGGCCGCGGCGGGTGCGGGCCTGATCCCCGCGCTGCGGGCGCTTCACGCCGACGCCGCCGCTCTGATGGGACGCAGCGCGGCGACGGCCAGCCACGCCGATCGCCGTATGCGCGCCAGCCTCGCGGCCGTGCAGGTGGGCCTCTCGGTCGTGCTCCTGGTCGGCGCGGGGCTGCTCACCCGCACCGTGCTGCACCTGCTGCGTGCCGGCGTCGGAGCCGACGCGCGCGGCGTCGTGACGATGCGACTCATACTGACCGGCTCGGCGCGATTCGACGCCGCATCGCACCGGCCCTTCGTGCACGACCTGCTGCGCGAAGTGCGCGCGCTGCCCGGCGTCGAGCACGCCGGCCTCGGGGGCAGCCTGCCGCCAGACGTCGGAGCGCTGCCGCTCACGGTGCGGTTCATCGACGAGCGCATGGGGCGCGACGACAGCCAGACGATGACGGTGACGCCCGTCACGCCGGGATACCTGAGCGCGCTCGGGGTGCGATTCTCGGGTGGACGCGACTTCGGCGACGAGGACAGTGGGCGGTCCGTGGTGATCCTGAGCGCCTCGGCCGTGCGGTCGTTCCATCCCTGGGGTGATCCCGTCGGCCGGGATCTGCCACCCTCGCTGCCCCCGGCGCTGTCCCGGCAGCGCAGCGCGCGGGTGGTGGGCGTCGTTGGAGACGTGAAGTTCCGGGGGCTCGACGCCCCGACCGGCGCGGCGCTGTACCTGCCGTGGGACAACCTGCCGAGCGGCATTGTGGCACAAGTCTCTGACCTATGCCGCGCAGCCCAGGTCGAAGACCTGGGCCACCCCGCTCCGCTCGTCCGCTCTTTCCGCTACAGTCCGTCTCCCATTCCGTCCTTCTTTCCGTGGTGATTTCCGTGGTGATTTCCGTGGCCATTCCGTGGTCGTTTCTTGAATCGGCGGGGCCCCCTGCACCCCGCCTGGCTCGGTCGCTCGCGGGGACCCCATCGCCCCGCTCCGCTCCCTCGCTCCTGTTCGTCATCGCACACCTTGACAACCCGCGGCCGCTCCCTACATTCCAGGGCAGGTATTGGGGATGAAGGGAGGCGGGCGATGGATCTCCTCTTCGGAAGCGCGGTCGTCGAGCAGGGGAAACGGCTGGGCCGGCTGGCCGGTGTCGAGATCGATCCCACCACCCGCCGGGTGCTGAAGATCGTCGTCAGTAGGGACGGGCGCCTGGGCGCCTACGCCATGACCCGGCCGGTCGAGGTCGTGCGCGTGGACGGCGGGAAGGTCGTGATTGCCGAGGAACCGCCGCCGTCGGCGCCGCTGCCGTTCCGCCTCGAGCCCATGCTGTGGAGCCGCGGCACGCATATCGTGCGCGGCCACGCCGAGGTCGGGCGCCTGCTGGGCGTGCGGGTCGAGCCGGGGACCGGCCGGCTCGAGGCGGCCTTCAGCCGCAAGGGGCGGTGGGGCAAGGCGCAGGAGGTCCCGATCGAAGGGCTGGATCTCAGCGTGATCGGCGAGCTGCGCCTGGGGCCGGGCTCGCAGGCGGCGTGAGGCGACGGCGCGCCCCATGCCTCATGGGGTTGCGCGGGACCCTATATAGTGATACTATCCGAGTAGCGTAGCTATTCCACCACGCGCCATGGCCATCAGCTCGGGAGGACCCGTGTCACTCCGCCGTGCGCCAAGCCTCGCCGTCGTCACCGTGCTCCACGCCGTCGCCAGCGGCTTCCGCTACGGCTTCGACGTCATCGACGTCACGGGCCTGCCGAGCGGCACGGTCTATCCCGCGCTCGGCCGCCTCGAGCGCGACGGCTTCCTGCGCTCCGCGTGGGAGGATCTCGAGGCGGCGCACCGCGAGAAGCGCCCACCGCGCCGCTACTACACGGTCACGCGCGAGGGCCTCGCGGCGCTGAACGCGGCGCTGGAGCGTTTCCACGCCCTCAAGCCGGTCAAGACGCCGGCGCGCGCCGCCGCCCCGGCGCGGTCGCGGAGCTGACGATGGTGCCGCGCCTGCGTCCGTCGTGGCGGCTCCGTCTCGCCCGCGCCGTCCTGCGCGCGGCCAGCTTCGCCGCGCCCGCCGCCGAGCGCGACGACTGGCTGCGCGAATGGCGGGCCGAGATCGACAGCCGCCTCGCGCTGCTCGACGCGCGCGGCGAGCGCACGCGCGCCGCGGAGCTCGATCTGCTGCGCCGCAGTCTGGGCGGCCTGCTGCACGCGCTGTGGCTCCGCCGCCAGGAATGGACCACCGACCTGCTGCGGCAGGATCTCCGCGACGCCCTGCGATCGCTCTCCGCCCGCCCCGGCTTCACGGTGGTCGCCGCGCTGACGCTCGCGCTGGGCATCGGCGCCGCCACCACCATCTTCTCGGTGGTCTACGGCGTGCTGCTGCGCCCGCTGCCGTTCGGGGAGCCGGACCGGCTCGTGCAGCTCTGGGAGTCGAATCCGCTGAGGGGCTGGACCGCGGTCACCGTCGCGCCCGCCAACCTGAAGGACTGGATCGACCGCAACCACTCCTTCTCGTCGGTGATGTGCTACTCCGGCGCCGACGCGCTCAAAGAGGGCGGGCGCGGCGCCACGTCGGCCTCCCGCCGCTCCCGGCGCGCGTTCGTCGTCGCCGAGGTGGCGCTGTCGGTCGTGCTCGTGGTGTGCGCCGGCCTGCTCATCCGCAGCTTCGGCGATCTCGTGCGCGTCGACCCCGGTTTCGACCCGTCCACGGTGCTGACCTTCGAGGTGACGCCGTCGGGCGCCCGTTACGATGCCGATGCGAAGATCGTCGCCTTCTACCGCGAGCTCGGCGACCGCCTTCGGGCCCTGCCGGGCGTGGTGGCCGCCGGCGCCACGTCGCGGAAGCCGCTGACCGGCTACCGGTGGACGGGCGACCTCTCCATCGAAGGCCGGCCGGACGTCTGGGGGCGCGAGCTGCGCCACAAGGAGGTCACGCCGGGATACTTCGCGGCCATGGGCGTCCCGGTGCTGCGCGGGCGGGCGTTCGCGTGGAGCGACGACGGGTCGGTGTCTCGGGTCGCGGTGGTCAACGAGGCGCTTGCCCGCCGGTTCTTCCCCGGGGAAGATCCCGTCGGGCGCCGCATCAGCTACACGAAGCCGGACTACCCGCCCCGCTGGATCACCATCGTGGGCGTCGCCGGCGACGAAAAGCAGGACGGCCTGGCAGCGCCGCCGCAGCCCGAGGTGTTCGACCCGCTGGCGCAGGACCCCACGGACACCATGTCCCTGGTGGTGCGCGCCAAGGGCGATCCGCGCGCGCTGGCGGGCGCCGTCCGCGCCGCCGTCGCGGCCGTCGATCCGGCGGTCGCCGTCTACGACGTCGAGACAATGGCGCAGCTGGTCCGCGGCTCCGTCTCGCAGCCGCGCTTCCTCACGGCGCTCGTCGGGCTGTTTGCCGCCCTGGCGCTCGTCCTGGCAAGTGTGGGGCTCTACGGGCTGGTGTCGTTCACCGTCGGCGCCCGGACGCAGGAGATCGGCGTGCGCATGGCGCTCGGCGCGCCCCGCCAGTCCGTGCTGGCGCTCGTCGTCGGCGAGGGGCTGCGGCTGGTGGTTGTCGGTCTCGCGATCGGCCTCGCGGCGGCGGCCGCCCTCACGCGCGGGTTCGCCAGCTCGAGCTGATGGGGCGTGAAGGTCAGCGGGATCCAGAACTGGCTCCTGTCGGGAAAGTCGAAACCGGGCGGCATCACTCCCGCCACGACGTAGCGCTCTCCGTCGAGCGCGACGGCCCGGCCGACGATCGCCGGGTCGCCTCCGAAGATGCGCTGCCAAAGCCCGTGTCCGAAGACCACGTAGCGGGCATCGTCCGGATCGGTCGACGTGAAGGGCCGCCCGATCGCCGGCGGCACGCCCATGACGTCGAAGAAGCCGGGCGTCACCGTCACGCCCGACAGCCGCCGCGGCTCGCCCGCGCCGGTGAGCGCGATGTCCGCCTCCGTGTACGCGGCCACGTGGGCCAGCGTCGAGACGTCCCGCTGGTAGTCGCGGAAATCGGCCGGCGAGAGCGAGCCGACGCCGCCCGACGCGGTGACGGTCTGCAGCTCGACGACGCGGCCCGGCTCCGGATAGGGCAGCGGGCGGAGGAGCACGCCGTTGACGACGGTGAAGACGGCCGCGTTCGCGCCAATGCCGAGCGCGAGCGTGAGGACGCCCGCCAGCGTGAAGCCCGGGCGCCGACGGAGCTGTCGCGCGCCGAACCGGAGATCCTGCACCAGCGCGTCGATCGTGATCATCGTCCCGCGCGGGCCGGGTCCGGCGACACGCGCCGCCCGGCGGTGCAGGCGGCGATCGGCCAGACGTTCGGCCGCCGCCGCCCGGAGGTGGTCCGCAATCTCGCGACACCAGAAGCCGAGAGCGGCGAGGCGCCCGCGCCGTCGCTCGCCGGCGAGGCGATCGCGGAACGTCTGCCACATCTCGTCGCCGTGCCGTCGGCGAAAGGCGGCGGGGTAGAGTCGCACGAGCGCGCGGAAGAGCGGCGACATCGTGCTAGCGGTCCTTCCTGCCGCCCGCGGGCGCTAGCACGCGCCGCTTGCGAGCCATGGCCACGAGCGACTCAAGGCGGTGCGCCTCGGCGGCCAGCACGTCGCGGCCGAACCGGGTCAGGCGGTAGTAGCGGCGGCGCTGGTCGTCCAGATCGGGGGCGGGGCGCTCGTCGGACTCCTCGAGGAGACCGTCCTCGAGCAGGCGCCTCACGGCGGTGTAGAGCGTGCCCGTGCCGAGGCGGAGCCGTCCGCCGGTGCGCCCGGCGATGTCGAGCAGGATGCCGTAGCCGTGCCGCTCGCGGTCGGCAAGCGCCAGCAGGATGTGGAAGACGGGGGTCGTCAGGGGCAGCCGGGCCCCGGGGTCGCGGGTCGGGGGCGTGGTCGTGATGTCTCGATGCAATATGCATCGTACGCCGATATAGTGTCAAGCGGGAGTGGTGGGGCTTGGGGCCGGGGACTGGGGGCTGGGACAGAAGAGCCCGGCCCCGCACGACGTTCGTGGGGGCCGGGCCAGCAGAAGCCGTCAGCCGTCAGTGGTCAGCCGGCAGCCTTCGACATTCGACATTCCGCATTCGACATTCGGAACGTCAGAAGTTCAGCCGCACGCCGAAGCGCACGATGCGCGGGCTGAGGTTCGCGGCGAGCTCCTCGAAGTTGGGCGACGCCGCGTTGCGGTTGCGCACGAGCCCCGTGTTCGCGTTGAACACGTTGAACAGGTCCGCCATGACCTGCAGGCTCACCCGCTGCAGCTTGACGGTCTTCGCCACGCGCAGGTCGAGGTCCCACAGGTTGTCGAACCGGTAGGTGTCGATGTCGGGCGTCACGAGCACGCGCCGCGAGCCGTCGAGGCCGAGCGACACGTTGCGATAGACCGGGAAGGGGTAGCCCTGCCGGCCGAACAGGCTGGCGCCGACCTCGATGTCGCGCGGGAACTGGTAGACACCGTTCGCGCTGAGCTGCCACTTGGCGCTCATGAAGATGTCGCCCGTGCCGCTCCCGCCGCTGCGCATCACGTACTGGCCGCCGTTGACGAGCGGGCTGGTGTCCACGCGCGTCGGGTTGCCGGCGTCGTTGACGGGGTTGTCGCCGTAGGTCTCACGCGCCTGGTTCATCGAGAACCCCACGCGCGCCATCCAGCGGTTCGACAGGCGCTTGACGACCGACACTTCCACGCCGTGGTAGTAGCTCACGTAGCCCGGCCAGTTGGTCAGGATCGTGGCGTTGCCGTTGGCCGCGACCACGTCCGAGTCGGGCTTGTAGGTCGGGATGCTGTAGGTCGTGCCGTCGGGCAGCGTCCCCGTCACGGTCGTGCCGGGCAGGTAGTCCGCCCGCGTCACGCCGACCCACGGCGCGTAGAAGTAGGTGTAGTTCTCGTTGTTGTCGGTCGTCCGCGTGTAGCTGTAGTTCACCTGCAGGGCCAGGTTGGGCATCAGCTCGCGGTCGATGCCGGCCACGAACGAGGTGGTGATCGACGGCTTCAGGTTGGCATCGATCTGATCGGCCGACTCGACCGACGTCGGGTTGTCCGGGTCAAAGCCGCCGCCGAATGCGATCGGCCCTTCGCCCACCAGTACTTCGCTCGGCTGGGCGAAGTGGTCGCCGTTGGTGTCCACCCAGCGGTAGTCCACGTAGCCGGCGTTCGCGCTCGGGTTCATGTAGCCGACGATGCTGGTCTCGAGCTGGCCGGCGTAGCGGTTGAAGCTGGTCCGCAGCACCGTCTTGCGCGCCTCGTCCAGCGCGTAGGTCAGCCCGATGCGCGGCGAGATCGTGTTCCAGGTGAACGGCGACCGGTAGCCGGCGAAGTCGATGCCCGGCACCAGGTCCGGGAACGCGATGTTCGACGTCGTCTGGCTCGCCAGGGCCTTGCCCCACTGGCGGTCGTAGCGCACGCCGACGTCGAGCGTGGCGCGCTCGCGGGTGAACGTGTCGCCGAGGTAGAGGTTGAAGAACTCCACGCGGTCGGTGCCCGCGCCGCCCCGGTACAGCCGCGCGCGGTAGTCGGTCACCGAGTTGGCCATGGCGCGGATCATGTCCGCCGGCCAGGTCTGGATCGCGGAGGCGTCGGAGCGGCGCCAGCCGCCGCCGAACTTCAGGTCGTGCCCGCCGCCCCAGCCGTTGACGAACATGTTGCCGTCCACGCCCGCCGAGTGCTGCGGTCTGAGATAGGTCACGTCCTGCGTCGAGCCGAACGACTCGCCGAGGATGTAGTCCTCGCCGGCGGGCATGTCGAGGCCGCCCTCGGGCACCAGGCCGAAGCCCGTGTTGTAGTACGCGTAGCGGCCGGTCACGAACAGGCTCGAGCCGAAGATGTGGTTGTCCTCGAGCTTGAGGAGCCCGTGCGGCTTGCCCTCGACGTAGGCGCCGCCCTGGTCCCACGTCGCCGTCGGGGCGTCGGTCACGAGGCCGCTGCGGCCGGGCGAGCGCCCGTACTTCTCCTTCGCGCCGAGGAACCACAGCACGCTCACCAGGTCCTTCGACGTCGCCTGCCAGTTGCCCTTGATGTTGATCGTCTTGAGCACGGTGCGGTCGATGGCCTGGGTCGACTTCCGGAACAGCCGGATGTCCTGGTCGGACCACGAACCGTACACCCAGGCCTTGTCCTTCACGATCGGCCCGCCCAGCTCGAAGCCGTAGTCGGAGATCTGCCCGATGTGGTCCGCCGTCTCCGGGGTCACGCCAAGGTCGCGCAGCTCGCCCGGCAGGTTGGTCGCCTCGAGCGAGTCGTTCGTGAAGAAGCCGCGCACGCCGCCCTTCAGCTGGTTGGTGCCGCGCTTGACCACGAAGTTGAGCCCGACGCCGCCGGTGGGCTGGCGGATGTCCTGGCCGCTCGTCGAGACCTGGATCTCCTCGAAGTTGTCGTAGTTGAAGTAGGTCGGCGACGACCCGATCGCCGCCATGTCGGTGATCACCACCCCGTCCATCGTCCACACCGCGTCGATCGAGCGCGTGCCCTTCGACTGGAAGTTGGACTGCTGGCCGGTCTCGTTCCCCGCGATGTTCACGCGGTCCACCGTCACGCCCGGCACCGTGCGCAGCAGCGCCCACGGATCGCGCGACGTCGGGATCTTCTCCAGCTCGTTCTGGCTGAAGTTGGTCGCCGTGCCCATGGCCTTCGTGTCCACGATGGGCGATTGGCCGGACACCGTGATCGTCTCGGCGACCGCCGCGACGCGCATGGTCATCGGCAGGTCCACGGTCTGGCCGACTGCGACCACGATGTCGTCGTGGATCACGGTCGTGAATCCCTGCAGCTCCGCCTCGAGGCGATAGGCGCCGGGTGGCAGGTTCAGGAACCGGAACTTGCCGGTCCCGTCGGAGACGAACGTGGCGGTGCGATCGGCGCCGGTCAGCGTGACGGCCACGCCGGGGAGCACGCCGCCCTGCTCGTCCATGATGGTGCCGGCGATCGTGCCGCTCTGCACCTGCGCCGACGCGGACCCCGCGACGGCCAGACACAGCGCGACGGTGAGCAGCAGTTGCTTCATGATTAGACCCCTCCTCGGGTGATGAATGGCCTGGAGCCTCACACTTCTCTCCGCCAGCCTGTATGAGCAGGACGCGTGCCGCGGCCGCGCGTTGAGGGACACGGCGATTTGCGCCCGAATCTCGCCGCCGGGCGGGCGCGATCCTCCCGCGGTCCAGACGGTTGGATCGCGCCGTCAGTGGTCGACTGTTCGTAAACTCTCCGGTGCGGGAGGCGGTCGGCGCGCGCGGACGGTGCGTTCGCGAACCGTTGTAATCGAGCGCGCGTCGCGCGAGTGCGCCGCCGCTACGTCTGAGGTACGTGCGCGCGGGAAACCGCACGCGGCGCACGCGCGGCGTCGCACAGAGATGGCGGGAAGCTCAGCGGCGATCCGCGGATCCACCGCGATGGACCGGATCGGCCGTCTCATTCAAGCGCTTGGCGGTGACGCGGACGAAGGCGGGTGGTTTCGCACGCTTCGGCCGGCGGCCGGCGGGCGGCGCCGGCGCGGCTCAGCGGGGGGGCGCCGGGCGC
>JAHECP010000182.1 GCA_024641665.1 Acidobacteriota bacterium | reverse complement strand
GCTCGGATGTGGTGGCGGCCGGCGCCGGCGGAATCGGCGGCGGCTCCGGGCTCGCCGTGGGCGTCGCGGCCGCCGCCGGTTCCTTGGGGCGGCTCTCGACCGACGCCTCGCTCCAGGTCTGCTTGGCCGAAGGCGGCGGCGCCGCCGGCGTCGCCGCAGGAGGCGGAGCCGTCGCGCTCTCCGGCGGTCCCTCGGGCGCCCGCTCGCGGGATCCGAGGCTGTAGCCTGCCAGGAATCCGGCCAGCAGCCCCACGATGAGCATCGCGGCGTACGGCAGGATGGGCGAGCGCCCGCGCTCGCCCGTCGAGAGGGTCATGCCGACCCCTTCGGGCGCCCACTCGTCGTCTCCCGCCGGCGTGGCGACCGCCTCGTCCTCATAGGGCTGCTCCCCTTCGGCAGGCGACTCGTCTTCCACGAGTCGTCCTTCTTCTTCTTCTTCTTCGGGGGTCTCTGCCCCAGCCGCCGGCTCGGCGTCCTCCTCGTGATCATCGACGGCCGAGGCCAGCCCGCGGCTCCAGGTTTCGGCCTGCGAGTCGGCAGCGAGGGCGGCTTCGTCCAGATCGAAGAGGGAGGGCTCGACGACGAGCGCACGCGACCCGGCGGGCTCGGCGATGGCCGTGACGACGGCTGCGCCGCCGGCGGCCCGACCCTCGGCGGCCTGCTCGAGTGCGTCGGCCAGCGCCGCCGCCGAAGGATAGCGATCCGCCGGCGTCTCGGCCAGCGCGCGGGCCAGCACGGCGCGCAGCAGGTCCGGGTACGACTCGGCGGCGCGGCCCGCGATGGGGGCGACCTCGCCGGTGCCGGCCGGCCGCCGGCCGGTGAGGAGCTCATGGGCGACGGCGCCGAGCGTGAAGACGTCGGCCTCGAGGCCCCAGGGCGCGCCGGTCACGCGCTCGGGTGCCGAGTACGGCCGCCGGACGGGCGCGCGGAGGCCGAGGCGCTCGAGCGCGTCCACGACGCCGAAGCCGGTCGCCCGCGCCTCTTCCGGCGTGAGGAAGATGTCACGCGGGTGCAGCGCGCCGTGCCCGACTCCCGCCGCGCGGGCCGTGTCGACCGCGCCGGCGAGCTGGCGGATGAACGGCAGCGCCGTCTCGAGCGGCGCGGGCGCGTAGTGGCGGAGCGCGATGTCGAGCGACTCGGCCGCCACGTGGTCCTCGGCCAGGTAGACGACGTGCCCCTCGGTGCCGGCCGCCACGCGCGTGACGATCGACGGGTGCGCCATCTCGCGCGCGACGAGCCGCTCCAGCTCGGCCGCGAGCGCCTGCGCCTGCTCCGGCAGCAGATCGAGCCGGAACGCCTTCACCGCGACGAGCCGGTCACGGCTGGGCTCGTAGGTGCGAAAGACGGGTCCGAGCACGCCGACTCCGATTTGATGCAGAACTCGGAACGGTCCGAATGCGGCAGGAGGCGTGAACGTCGTCGCGTCGTCGTGCGTCAGCGGCGGAACTCCTCAGGCGGGTTACGGGATGCTAACACGGATCGTGCCGGCGCGTGTAGGGCCTGCGGGATCCAAACAGGAACGGGTGGCGTCCTTACGGTCGCGCCCGCTCGCGGTGCCGACTCCTTGACATGGTCCACGACGGTGAGCGAGAGTACGGTTCTGTGCCAACCGAGTCCAGCGCCTCACCCTTGACGAGGGTGCCGGTCGACATCCGTCGATTCCCGTGGATTCGTCCGCTCGCCGGCGCCTACGTCCACGAGTTCGCGTCCCTCGAAGGGTTCTTCGCCGGCAACCCCGCGAAGCCGGACGCCTGGCGCGCGGTCCTGACCCGCGGCCACGAGCTGACCCGCCCGCACAAGGAGATCGCCGGCATCATCGAGGCGCAGCAGCTCCGGCGCGGCGCCCCGCCGGCGGCGCTCGCGGCCGCCGAGCGCCTGCGCGACCCGCGCGCGGTGGCGGTGGTGACCGGCCAGCAGGCGGGGCTCTTCGGCGGGCCGCTCTTCACGCTACTCAAGAGCCTGACGGCGCTCAAGCTGGCCGAGCGCGTGTCGGCCGAGCTGCAGGTGCCCGCCGTCGCGATCTTCTGGGTGGACGCCGAGGATCACGACTGGGAGGAGGTGCGCGGCTGTCCGGTGCTGACGGGCGACCTGGAGCTGCGCACCGTGCAGCTGCCGGCGCCTCCCGGCGCAGGCGAACGCCCGGTCGGCACGCTCGAGATCGACGCCGGGGTCGCGCGGACGATCGACGAGCTGGCTGCCGCGCTCGCCCCCACCGAGTTCACGCCGGAGCTGCTCGACTCGCTCCGGCGCGCGTACACGCCGGGGGTGAGCATGGCGGAGGCGTTCGCGCGGCTGCTGGAGTCGATGCTGGGTCCCCGCGGCCTCATCGTCTTCGACGCGTGCGATCCGGCGGCGAAGCCGCTGGCGGCCGGCGTGTTCGTGCGCGAGCTGGAGTCACCGGGCCAGTCGCTGGCGCTCGCGGCCGCGGCGGGCGCCGAGCTCGCGGCGCGCGGCCACGAGCCGCAGATCGAGCCCGCGCCGGACGGAACGGGGCTCTTCTGGCTCGACGGCGGCCGCGTGCCCATCCGCCGCCGGGGCGACGGGCTGGCCGTGGGGGACACGCTCCACAAACCCGCGGCGCTCGTCGCCGAGGCCCGGCGCCGACCCGAGCGCTTCAGCCCGAACGTCCTGCTGCGGCCGCTCGTGCAGGACACGCTGTTCCCGACGGTCTGCTACGTCGCCGGCCCGAGCGAGCTCGCCTACTGGGCGCAGCTGCAGGGCGTCTACCAGCACTTCGGGCTGCCGATGCCGCTCATCTACCCGCGCCAGACGGCCACCCTGCTCGACTCGGCCTCGTCGCGGTTCATGGCCCGCTACGAGCTGCCGATCGAGGACCTGCAGCGGCACGACGAGGCGGCGCTCAACCGGCTGCTCGAGTCGCAGCTGCCGCCGACGGTCGAGGCGTCGCTCGAGCAGGCGACCGAGGCGGTTCGAGCCCGGATGAACGCGCTGATCGAGGCCGTGCCGGCCATCGACCCGACGCTGGCGGGCGCCGCCCGCACGACGCTCGGGCGCATGGAGCACGACCTGCGCACGCTGCACGGCAAGATCATCCACGCCGCCAAGCGCCGCGATGAGACGCTGCGCCGCCAGTTCATCCGGGCGCAGGCGCTGGCCTTCCCCGACGGGCACCAGCAGGAGCGCTCCCTCGGCTCGATCTTCTTCGTCAACCGCTACGGCCCCGCCCTCTACGAGCGGATCCTGGCCGACCTGCCGCTGGACATGGGACAGCACTGGGTGGTGACCGCGTAGGCGCGACGCGGCGCGTCGCCCCTACAGGGCCGACGCCTGCCGGCGCAGCTCGACCTCGGCCGCGCGCAGCGCGTCGACGCGCCCGTCGAGCCACCCCTGATCGGCGGCCAGCGCGTCGCGCGACACGGCGACGGCGCGCGCGGTCTCCTCGGGCGCCGGGCCGCCACGCATCGTGCGGACGGCCACGAAGTGCCGGGGGCTCAGGATGCGCGCCAGCGCCGCCTCGTCGTACGGCAGCGTGTGGCCGATCACGGCGGTCGCGGCGCGCGCGAGCGCTTCGGCCATCCCGGCCTTTCCGCTCCGCAGCTCCGCGACGACCCGCGTGGTGATGGCGTGGCTGGTACGAAACGCCAGCCCGTGGTCGCGGGTCAGCGTGTCGGCCAGCTCGGTGATCGTGATCCAGCCCTCGCGGGCGCGCGCCTCGAGCTTCGCCACGTCGAACTCGGCGCTCGTCATCGCCGCGCCGACGAGCGTCACCGCGCGTGTCGCGTCGTGGAACATCGAGTACACGAGCGGCTGCAGGTCGTCCTCGGTATCGACGATGTCGCCGAACGGCGTGTTGTGGACGCTCACCACGATGGCGGTCGCCTCGCCCAGCGCCTTGCTGCCGATCGCGCGCGCGTGCTCGAGCGCCACCGGGTTGCGCTTCTGCGGCATGATGCTGCTCGACTGGACGTAGCCCTCCCCGAGGCGGAGCAGGCCCACCTCCCGCGTGCACCACAGCAACAGGTCCTGCACGAAGCGCCCGAGGCCGACGAGGGTCACGGCCGCCGCCGACGCGCTCTCGAGCAGGTAGTCCACCGTGGCGATGCTGCCGTAGGTGTTGCCGGTGGGGCCGTCGAACCCGAGCAGCGCGCTCGTCAGATCGCGGTCGATCGGAAACCCCGTGCCCGCGATGGCGCACGCGCCGAGCGGGTTCCTGTTGGTCGTCACGAACGCGGCGCGCAGGCGGCCGGCGTCGCGCTCGAGCTGCTCGACGACGGCCAGCAGGTAGTGCGCCATCGTCGTCGGCTGCGCCGGCTGCGTGTGCGTGTGCGCCGGGAAGACGGTCTCGCGGTGCCGGTCGGCCAGCGTCACGAGCACGCGCCGCGTCTCGACGGTCGCCTTCAGCAGCACCAGCACGTACTCGCGCAGCCGCATGCGGTACATCGTCATGTCGATGTCGTTGCGGCTGCGCGCCGTGTGCAGCCGCCCCGCCCGATCGTCGCCGCACGCGGCGACGACCAGCCGCTCGACGTAGAAGAAGAGATCCTCGACGCTGCCGTCGAACGCCGCGGCCCGGACCTCCGGCACCGCGATGCCGTCGAGCGCCTGGCGGAGCGCCCGCGCGTCCTCGCGCGACACGATGCCCTGCCGCTCGAGCATCACCAGGTGCGCGTAGTGGATGGACATCAACGGCGACAGGAAGAGCACCTTGGCGTCCTCGAAGTTCTCGCTCAGGACGTGGCTGATGTACTCGGGGGCGAAGGGCATGTCACCTCACGCTCAGGAGGTTGGCGAGCAGCCGGTAGGCACCCGGCGTGCCCGCCGGCAGCTGGCGCCAGAGCCCCAGGCCGACGTAGATCCAGTGCCCCTTGCCGACGGTCGTCTCGACGAGCGCGCCCGTCTTCGGTCCGGCGTTGAAGGGGAACGGGTCCGTCATCCGGATCAGGTCCCGGTAGCGCGGATCCCGATCGCCGAGGAACGACAGCCCCCGCTCCTGCACCCACCCCGCCCAGGTCTCCGGCCCGATGCGGTTCGGCGTCGTGAAGATGGGGTTGTCGGGCTCGAGCACCTCGACCGGCGCCGTCTCGTCGGTCACGCGGTCCGACCCGACCCTGGCCGGGTACGGCCCGTACTGCGCCTGGTTGAACTCGGATCGGTTGTACTGAACGATGAGCGTCCCGCCCTGCTGCACGTACTCGAGCAGGCGGTGGTTGTGCGCGCGCAGATCCTCGCGGCGCTCGTAGGCCCGCACGCCCGTGACGATCGCCCCGTACCGCGAGAGGTCGCCGAACGCCAGCGCGTCGCGGTCGAGCAGCACCACCGTCGCCCCGAGCTGCTCGATGGCCTGCGGCACCTGGTCGCCGGCGCCCATGACGTAGCCCACCGTCATCGGCCGCGGCGGCGTCACGTCCACGAGGGTCATCTCGGTCGTGGACGGCCGGACGATCTGGCGGCGGTGGATGTGCGGGTACTCGATGGCCTGATAGCCCGCGCGGAAGACGGCGCCGCCCGCGCGCGCCGCCGCCGTCACGGCGTAGCGGCCGGGCCGGGCGGACGCCGCCGGCGTCACCGTGAACCGCGCCGTTTCGGCCTCGTCCTCGCGCTCGAAGGCGACCGGGGCCGACCGCGGCGTCACCGTCCAGCCCGACGGCGCCTCGAGCGTCACGTCCGCCGACGCGGCGCCCTTCGCGCCGTTGACGACCGTCACGCGCAGCTCCCGCGCCGCGGCTGCGCCGCCCGCCGCCACGGCGCCGGCGGGCACGATGGCGATCGCGGGATCGACCGTGACCGACACGGTCGGCACCACGGTCAGCTCCATCCGCTTCTCGCCGCTGAAGATGTTCCCCTGATAGCGGTACTCGATCGGGCGGTCCACGATCACCTGCCCCTCGGGGAACTCGATCGTGAACCTCACGCGGAACGGCGTCGGCCGGAAGGGCACGCCGAAGGGCACGTCGGGGGCGAACTCGTAGCGGTCCGCGCCCGCCGCGCGCGTCCAGGAGACGGTGGTCGGCGGCGCGCCGGCGGGCACCGTCGCATGGACCGTGCAGGTGTACACGCGGTCCGGCTGCGCCGCGCCCGCCGTGCAGCGATCCGCCCGATCGAACCCCTCGACCGCCACCTCGCGCACGCCCACGCCCACCGGGCCGTGGTTTGCGACGACGAACGACAGCGTCACCGGCTGTCCCGCCACCACCAGCCCGTCGTCGGCCAGCGCCTCGAACTGCATGCCGTAGGCCAGGGTCGCGGTCCGCTCGAACAGCCGCTCCTCGCGCTCGAGGCGGCTGTCGATCTCGAACCGCACCGTGTCGTCGAGGCCGATGGCGCCCATCGTTCCGCGCAGGCGCCGCACCGCGGCGAGGCCGGCGAAGATGGCCGGCGCCGCCGACTGGTCGCCGCCCTGCTCGAACGCTGTCAGCGCCGTCGCGGCCTGGCCGCTGATCTCGGCCAGCCCCGCGGTCAGCGGCGCCGGCGGGCTCGCGCCCGCGTAGGCGGCGAGCCCGAGGATGGAGGTGTCGATGCCGTCGAAGAGGCCGGTGTCCGTGCGCGCGAGGCCGCCGGGGAGCACGCACGCCACGAGCCGGTAGCGCGTCGAGGCCGGACCGGGCAGCGCGAGCAGCTGGCCCATGCCCTGGCACTTGTGCATGCTGCGCTCCTCGGCGCCGACCTCCGCGAACGTCCGGCCGAGGAGCGGGTCGAAACCCGCCAAGTCCACGCTGACGAGCGGACCCGGGCCCGGCCCGTCGCCGAAGCCGTAGCCGGTCATGAAGTAGAGCTTCTTCGGCTGCCAGGGGTGCAGGCCGGCCGCCACCTGTTCCGGGAACTGCGCCGGGTCGGCCGCCAGGCCGAACGCCTCCTCGACGAGCTGGGCCGACGCCTGGTGGTGCAGCCCGCCCCCCGTACCCGCCGTGCTCATCGCCGTGACGACATCGGGCCGGATCGTGCGGATCATCCGCACCTCGTCGCCGAGGATCTCCCGGTGCCCCCACCGCCGGAGCGTCTCCTCGAGGCTGAACGAGTAGCCGAAATCCACCGCGCGCGTGAAGTACTGCTCGGCGCCGTCGAAGCGGTGCACGGCGAGCAGCTCCTCGGTGCGCAGCACGGCGAGGGCGTCGACGAGCTCCGGGCCGATCTCGTTCTGGCCGCCGCTGCCCCGCGTGGCGGTGACGAGCGCCGTGCGGATGCCCTCGCCCTGGCCGAGCCGCACGAGCAGCCCGCTGTTCTCGTCGTCGGGGTGCGCGGTGGCCATCATCAGCGTCCCGACGTTGTTCAGCTTGCGGAGCACCAGGCCGAGCCCGACGAGGCCCTGCGCGTCGGTCACCGGCGTAACGCGCAACTGGCCCGCGAGCGGAGCCCGAAGCAGCAGCAGGCCCACGCTCACGACGATGAGGGCAGAGGCGGTCCGTCTCATGCGCAGGCGGTTCGGCTCGAAGGCGGCGCGAACGGGCGCCGGTCCACATGATATCCGAGATCGCGACGCCGCCCGACGGCCGGACGCGCCGCGAGGCGGACGGTCCGACGGACCGCCCGCCTCGGAAGAGGCCGGATGCCACCGCCCGATGCCGCGCGGCTAGAACGTGTACTTGAGGCCCAGCTGCATCTGGCGCTGCTGGTAGGCGCCGGTCACGGGGAAGCAGCGCGACGTCGCGGTGGCGCCGATCGAGCACACGCTCGTCGGAATCGGCGAGAGTGGGGTGCCCGCGCTGTCGGTGGCCACGATGGTGTTCACCGAGGACACGTTTGCCGTATTGAAGAGGTTCTTGGCCTCGAAGAACACCTCGACGCGTGACGTGTTCGCCAGGTCGAAGAACCGCGAGTAGCGCAGGTCCAGGTTGAACACGCGGCCGAGGTGGCTTGAGTTGCGGTCGACGCCATCCGGGCGGTCGGCGCTGATGCCGTCCTTGTTCAGGTCGAGGTTCGACCGGATGTCGAACGGGAGGCCGCTGTTGGCCTGCAGCACGATCCCGATCTGGTTGTCGTTGGCCAGCGCCGCGCCGAAGCCGTCGCCCGACACCCGCGGGTTGATGACCGCGCTGGCGATGAACGTGTGGGTCGTGTTCCACGACGTGTAGCTGTAGTCGCGCGCCGGGTTCGACGGGTCGGACACCGCCGCCGCGTCGGAGCTGCCGACCACGTAGCGGCCGCCGATCACGCCGTCGTCGAGCGCCTTGGCGAGCGTGTAGGACGCCTGCGCCTGGAGGCCGTGCGCGAAGCGCCGGTTCAGCGACACGGTGAGCGCGTTGTACTGCGACTTGCCCGTCGACTGGATTTCGTTGATCGTGTCGAAGCTCGGGTCCACGCGCGTGGCGGCGTCGATCGTGCGCGAGTAGATCGGCCGGCCGTCGGGGAGCGTGGCGCCGGCCGGGATGACGTTGCTGTTGAGCAGCAGCGGCAGGTTCCGGCCCGTCGAGTTCACGTAGCCGACCGACACCGCCATGTTGTCGGTGAGCGCGCGCTCGACCTGCACGTTGGTGAGCAGCGCGTACTGCGTGGCGAAGCTCGGACTCACCGTCCGGATGCTGCGCGACGGCGTGACGCCGGGCGGCAGGCTGCTCAGCGTGCCCGGGAACGCGGGCGCGCCCGACTGCCCGGGCGTGATACTCGCGGTCAGCAGCGTCGGCGCGCCGTTTTCCTGCAGCGCGTCCTGATAGAACATCCCCAGCGGCGGCTCGTACATGATGCCGGTTGACGCGCGGACGACCGTGCGCGACTCGGGGTCGAGCGACCAGGCGATGCCCACCCTGGGCGCGACGTTGTTCTTGTCCACGCGGAACGAGCGCGACGCCGGAAACGGCGCGCTCGGGTCGCCCTTCGGCACCTGGAAGAGGTCGTAGCGCACCCCGTAGAGCACCTTGAACGACGGTGTGATCCGAAAGTCGTCCTGCGCGAAGAGGCTGTAGTAACGCTGTGAGTAGGCGATCGTCGGGTCCCCCACCGCCTGCGAGAACCGCGTGTAGCCGAACGGGTTCGCGCCGCTCTTCGCGGCCAGGTACGCGTCGATCGTGGGGAAGACGTAGGTCGCCTGCACGTTCGACAGCCGGCTGTCGTGGATGAACTGCACGTTGACGCCGGCTTTCAGGCTGTGCCGCCCGATCAGCCACGAGAAGTTGTCGACGACCTGGACGTAGTCTTCGAGGAACTTGGTCGCCGTGTCCGAGCCGCCGAAGTTGGCCACGCCCGTGACTTGCACCGCCGGGCCCGGTCCGGCCACCGCCGAGGGCACGCGCGGGTTGTTGCGCCGCCCGTAGGCGAGGCGCAGCTCGTTCAGCTTGTTCGACGACAGCGTGGACACGAGCTGCACGCCCACCGAGTCCATCCGGTCCTCGAAGTCGGTGGCGGTCTCGCGCGTGTTCAGTCCGCCGCCGACGTTCTCCGGCGTCGAGTTCTTGAACAGCGACCACCGGCCGGTCAGCCGGTTGGCCGCGTTCAGCTGCACGTCGGTCTTGGCGATGAACATGTTGACCGTCTGGATCGCCGGGATGACGCCGTTGCCCAGCGCGTCCTTGCTCAGCCCCAGCTCGTTCGCCGTGGCCTGCGACACCGTGATCACGCGGTCGGCCGAGAGGTCCTTGCGCACGAACTCGTAGCCTACGTAGAACTGCGCGCGGTCCTTCCGGATCGGCCCGCCCAGCGCGCCCTGGACATCGTCCACCTTGGTGTCGGGCTTCGGCGCGGTCGCCGCGAGCGTGAACGGCCGTGACGAGAAGGACTTCCGGCGCAGCCGGTAGCCCGCCTGCCCTTTGAACTGGTTGGTGCCCGAGGGGGTGATGGCGTCGTATACCATGCCGGTCGTGTCGCCGAACTCCGGCGCGAACCCGCTCGTGATGACCTTCACCTCCTGCACCATGACCTCCGACGGCTGGAACATGCGTAGCCCCGCCCGGTCCTTCTGCGTGGCGCTGCTGCCGTCGATCTGGTAGTTGGTGCGCATCTGCGAGCCGTTCGCGTTCATGCGCGTCGCGCCGAACTCCTCGTTCTCGTAGCCCGTCACGTTCGGCTGCAGCAGCGCGAAGTTGAACGTGTTGCGCGAGACGTTCGGCAGGTTGTTGACCTCGACCGCGCTGATCGTACGGCCGAGGTTGATGCGGGCCGGCTCCGCGATGGGCGCGTCGGCCGTCACCACCACCGTCTCCTGCACGCCGCCCACCGCCATGCTGAAGTTCACCGTCGCCGTCTGGCCGGCGTTCAGCCTCACGCCGGTCCGCTCGGTCGTCTTGAAGCCCTGCAGCTCGGCCCTCACCCGATAGGTGCCGAGCGGCAGGAGGGCCGCCCGGTACGTGCCGGTGGGGTCGGTCACGGCCACCCGCTGCACGCCCGTGTCCACGCTGGTGACCGTCACGGTCACCCCCGGCAGCACGCCGCCGCTCGTATCGCGGACGACGCCCTCGATGTTGCCGTTGATGGCCTGCGACTGCGCCGCGGCCGACCCGGCGAGACCGAGCGCGACGATCAGGACTCCTGGTATCCGCAGCATCCGCGTACGCATGAGCATGCTCCTCCTTGTATGGCGCGCTCCACCGCCGGGCGGCGCGCCAGGCCCGCCGGCCAAACCGCGGGCACCTCGTTCACGCGTTTCGCCTGGGGGAAGCGCGTAGTATAGCTGGAGCAGACGCTCCCCCCGCGACGACCCGTCCCCGTCCGGATGCGGACAGGGGTGCCGCGCCGCCGCTCTGGCTCGATAGAGGTTTCGACGTGCGCGCGGGGCGGATGGGTCCCGGCCGTCCGCTGAAGGGTTCGCGCGAGCGGCCGATAGGTCGATCATGGGTTCCATGCGCCCGCCCCGTCCCGGCGCGCCCGTCCGCCG
>JAHECP010000181.1 GCA_024641665.1 Acidobacteriota bacterium | reverse complement strand
CGCGCAGCCGGCGGCCACGACGCCGGCGAGGAGGAGCGCCCGCGCGGCGCGCGCCGCGCGGGACCTCCGGCTACTGGAGCGCATCGAGCGCCTTGAGCGCGTCGGCGAACGCGGTGGCGTCCACCTTGGCGGCGCCCGGCTCGCCGTCGGGCACGGCGTAGACGGCGTCGCCGGCCTTGCCGAACGTCACGCGCTCGGTCTTGCGGTCGGTGGCCTCGCCGTAGGTGACCTTCACGACGACCACCGGCTTGTCGAGGCCGGTGCCGCGCGTCGAGTCCACGAACGAGTCGGCCCGCAGGTTGGAGAACGCCGACAGCGCCGAGTTGATCTTCGTGGCGTCGGGCGTCTTCTTCTCGGGCGCCGTCTCCTGCCAGGTCTCCCCCTTGTCGGTCTTGACCTGTTCGAAGACGAGCGTCTTGCCGTCGCGCGTGAACTCGATGCGCGCGGCGTCGAAGGGCCGGAACTCGAAGAGGTCCTTGTCGCGATAGTCCACCGCCGGTTTCTCCAGCGTGTCGGCGATGGACTTCTCGATCGTGAAGACCATCGGGCGCGACAGGTCGCGTGCGTACACCCGGTCCGTCTCGCCCTCGGCCGCCTTGCCGACGGCGAGCGTCGCCTTGGTGCTGCCGGCGCCCACGTCGACGGTCACGGCCGGCTTGTCGAGCCCGTATTGCCGCAGGTCCTCGGCCGGATCCGCCACGATCCCGGTCATCTTGCCGCTGTCGAGGCTCCCGACGAGACTCTCGACCGTGCTGTAGTCCGCCCGCGCCGACCACGGGCTGGTCAGGCGCCAGTCGCTTCCGGTCTTGACGAGCTTCACCGTCTGCCCGTCGTGGGTGACGTCGAGGGCGTCCACGCTCGACCGCGAGAACTTCAACACCGCCTTGTCGCGCAGGGCGAAGGTCTTCTGGTCGAGCGACGTGTCGAGGTACGCCTGGATGAGGAACACGCGGTCCTGGCCGCCGAGCCGCGCGTACATGTCGCCGCCGGTCGGCGTCTTGGTGCCGATGAGCAGCCGGTGCGGGGTCTTGTCGCCTGTCGTCGTGAAGTCGATCTCGATGCGCGGCGGCTGGAGTCCGAACTGGGTGTAGTCCCCCGGTTTCTGCTCGACGACCCGCTGGATCTCCAGGGAGGCGAGATTCGACGTGATGCCGGAGACCACGTCGCCGTCGGCGTCGGCCTTGACCGGGTCCACGATCTTCCAGTCGGTGCCGCTCTTCTCGAGCGACGTCGAGTCGCCCGACGAGGACTTCACGTGCAGCGACTGGATATCCGAGCCCTTCACGGTGAAGACCTTCTCGGCGGGCTTCGCCGCGTCCGGGTTGCGCTTCGACTCGACGAAGTAGATGTAGGCGCCGAGGCCCGCCGCGATCACGACGAGCACGATGAACGATCGCAGCCCTCGCATCACCGCCTCCGCCACCAGGTCTGCACGCCGGTCAGCAGCAGCAGGCCCGGGATGATGACGACCGACAGCCAGAACACCATCGTCTGCTGCTCGGCCGTGAGGGTGAGGCGCCGGTCGTCGGGCTGCTTCGGCCGGATGGCGATCAGGTTCTCCTGCTGCGCCAGCCAGTTCACGGTGTTCAGGAACAGGTCGCGGTTGCCCTGCACGCCCAGCGCCATGTTGGAGGCGAAGTCGGAGTCGCCGATCGCCACCAGGCGCGACTCGGGCTTCGGCGCCTCGGCCGGCCCGGTGGAGGCCTGTTCGCTCTTGCCGTCGGCCGCCTTCCCGTCCTGGGCGCCGGCGGTCTTCGGCGGCGCCTTGGCCGGCGCCGACACCGCCGCGCCGATCGCGATCGGCCCGGGCTTGTCGCCCTTCTCGGGCTCGAGCTTCACCTCCTGGCCGGCCATCAGATCCTTGATGTCGGTCTCGGCCCAGCTCCGCGGTCCGGTCTCGATGATCGCCTGCGCCACGCGGCCGTCGCGGCCGCCCGGCTCGGGCGTCATCGACCGTGCGAGCGGATACGCGGTGAGCACGCGGAAGTTGTCGGTGATCGCGTGCGGCGGGTAGTTCATGGCGATCGGCACCGACGCGTCGGTGCCGATGAGACGGCCCATGCCGCTCGCGTCCACCACGACGTCGTGCCCGGCCTGGATGTCCCAGTTCTCGAGCAGCGTCTTCAGGTTGGTGAGCGGCGCCGCGTCGGGCCCGCCGGGCGGGTCGAGCATGACGAGCAGCTTGCCGCCGCGATCCAGGTACCGCGTCAGGGCGTCGATCTCGGTCGGCAGGTAGTCGGTCCTGGGGCCCGCGATGACGACCACCGTGGCGTCGGCGGGCACCGCGCCCTCCTGGGCGAGCGGCAGCTTCTCGACCGAGAAGTTGTCGGACTCGAGCGCCGACTTGGCGCCGCTGTAGCCCATACGCTCGTCGGCGCTCGCCGGGTCCTTCTCGCCGTGGCCCTCGACGAAGTACACCTTCTTCTGGGCGCCCTCCACCACCTTGATCAGCGCGTTGGTCAGCTCCTGCTCCCCGTCGGAGACCGCCCGCTCGGTCCGGCCCTTGTACTCGAAGACCACCGTTCCGTAGGACTGGATCTTGTACTGGTTGGCGAGTTGCGGCTTCTGATCGACGTCGATGTAGTCGACCGAGAGCTCCTTGGACGCGTCCGCGTACTCGGTGAGCCGATCGCGGAACCGCTGGAAGTCGTCGCTGCGCGCGAAGACCTTCACCTGCACCGGGGCGTCGAGCGACGCCAGCACCTTCCTCGTCTGGTCCGACAGGCTGTACACGTGATTGGCCGTCAGGTCCCAGCGCTTGTTCTCGCGCGACGCGATGTAGTTGATGGCCACCATGATCGCGATGACCACGGCGACGCTCCCGAGGGCGAGGGCGCCGAACTTCGCCTGGCGCCCCGACATCGCGCGGGCGACCTCGCGCCACTGGCTCAGGATGTAGAGCAGCGTGCACACCAGGCCCGCCACCGCCAGGCCGTTGTACGTCCGCTGCCACGCAGGATCGAGAAAACGCACGGCGACCGCGCTCAGGACGAGCGCCACGCCGAGCCAGCCGAGCAATCCGAAGATTCTGTTGAGCATGACCCTATGGGACCAGCCGGCTAGCCGCGCCAGCGCTCGCTGTCCACCGCCTTTGCCGTGAGAAACAACCCGAGCGTGATGAAGCTCAGGTAGTAAACGATGTGCTTCGTGTCGATGATGCCCTTCGAGAAGTCGTCGAAGTGGTCGGTAATCGACAAGTACGACAGCACCGTGCGCATCGTCGGACCCGCGGAATCCCCGATCCAGCTCACGACCCAGAGCATCAGGAAGGTGCCGAAGGTCGCCATCCCGGCGACGATCTGGTTCTTCGTCATGCTCGACACGAGCAGACCGACGGCGATGAAACAGCCGCCGAGCAGCAGCAGCCCGAGATAGCCCGACGCGATCGGTCCCACCTCCGGGTCGCCGAAGCGATACAGGAGCCCCATGTACACCGCCGTCACGAGCAGCATCGCGGTGTAGAGGGCCATGGCGCCCAGGAACTTGCCGACGATGATCTGCAGATCGGTCACCGGCGAGGTGAGCAGCAGCTCGATCGTCCCCGAGCGCTTCTCCTCGGCGTAGGTCCGCATCGTGATCATCGGCAGCACGAACAGGATGATCACGCTGGTGTTCTGCAGCAGCGGGCGGATCATGTACTGGTTCACGTTCATCGCCTGCGGCCCCTGCCCGAACTGGCTGAGCTGCATGCTCTGCCGGACGAACAGGTCCATGAACGTGTAGTAGAAGAACCCGAACAGCAGGGCGAACAGCCCCAGGATCACCCAGCCCATCGGCGAGGCGAAGTAGCCGCGCAGCTCCTTGCCGGCGATGGCCAGCGTGTTACTCATGCGACACCTCCGCCACCGGCTCCTCGCTCGTCGTGACCTGCAGGAAGATCTCTTCCAGGCTCATGCCCGTCGGCCTGAGCTCGAGCAGTCCCCAGCCCTCGTGCACGACCGCCCGCGCCAGATCCCGCCGGATGTCCTGGCCCCGCACGGTCTCCACCTCGTAGCCGACGGCGCCGTCGTGCCGGCCCGTCTCCCCGACGCGCGTCACCCCCGGCAGCCGCTCGAACAGCGCCCGCGCGTCCGCGGCGCCCGCGTCGACCTCCACGTAGAGCATTTCGCTGCCCCGCAGCCGCTTGGTCAGGTTCGCCGGCGTGTCCACCGCCACCACGCGCCCCTTGTTGATGATCACCACGCGCTGGCACGTCTGCGACACTTCCGGCAGGATGTGCGTGCTCAGGATGATCGTGTGGTCGCCGGCGAGCCCCTTGATGAGCTCGCGCGTCTCGATGATTTGCTTGGGATCCAGCCCGGCCGTGGGCTCGTCGAGGATGAGCACCTCGGGGTTGTGGAGGATGGCCTGCGCGAGGCCGACGCGCTGGCGGTAGCCCTTCGACAGCTTGCCGCAGTGCCGATCGCGCACGTCGGCGACGCGCGTCCGTTCCATCGCGGTGTCGACGCGCGGCCGGCGCTCGGCTGGCGGCAGGCCCTTGATGCGCGCGACGAAATCCAGGTACTCGCGCACGGTCATGTCGGGGTAGAGCGGCGGCGTCTCGGGCAGGTATCCAGTGCGGCGCTTGGCGTCGAGCGGCTGCTCGAACACGTTGAAGCCGGCGACGACGGCGGTGCCGTCCGTCGCCGGCATGTAGCCGGTGAGGATGCGCATCGTCGTGGTCTTGCCGGCGCCGTTGGGACCCAGGAACCCGAGGATCTCGCCGCGCTCGACGCGAAACGTCACGTCGTCTACCGCCGTGACGCGTCCAAAGCGCTTGGTGAGGTGGTTGACCTCGATCACGGGCGATCTCCGTTTGCTAGGGTCTCGCCGGGAGCGACTGATCGGCCGCGCCGGCCGAGACGGTGAGGTGCTAACGTCTAGAGAGAGAGTCGATTACCGACCCAATCACCCATACTAGACGCAGCGGAAAAATAGTGTCAAGCGACCGACCTTGACGAAGGGGAGCCTGTTGGCTAGCATGACATATGAACATCTGCTCATATGTTCAGATAGGCTGATGTCAGACAGGCAGGCACTCATGATTCCACCCGCCCCGGTCGGCACCCCGGCAGCCCCCGACAGCGACCGTTGCGACGTGCGGCACGCGGATCCGACGCGCCTCGCGGCGCGCCGGGCCTCGCTGCTGCCGGCCGACGCCGTCGTGTCGCTCGCCGAAACGTTCAAGCTCCTCGGCGACGCCACGCGCGTGCGCATCCTCGACGCGCTCTCCCACGGCGAGCTGTGCGTGTGCGAGATCGCGGCGCTGGTGGACCTGAGCGAGTCGGCCGTGTCCCACCAGCTGCGGCTGCTGCGGGGGCTGCGCCTCGTGCGGCCGCGCCGTGCGGGCCGTCTGGCGTACTACACGCTGGACGACCAGCACATCATGAGCCTCTTCCAGCAGGGCCTGCGCCACGTGCAGGAGCCCGGCAACGTCGAATCCACGTCATAGACGCCGGAGAGCCGCGATGGCCGCATTCCGCGCCGCAGACTGCCCGGTCTGCGAGCTGCACGCCGAGACGACCTTCAGGATCGAAGGCATGGACTGCCACGAGGAGGTCGCGATCCTCGAGCGGCGTCTCAAGCGCCTCGGGGTGGAACGGCTCTCGGCCGACGTCCTGAGCCAGCGCCTGCTGGTGACCTACGACGCCGCGCGGCTGTCGACGTCGGCGATCGCCGAAGCGGTCGCCCAGACGGGCATGCGCGCATGGCTCGAGCACGAGACGCCGCGCCGCGCGACGGCCTCGCCGATCCGGCTGCGGCTGGCGCTCGCCTGGACGTCGGCGGCGCTGCTGGCCCTCTCGGCGCTGCTCGGCTGGACGGGCGCCGCGGGCTGGCTGTTGCCGCCGCTCCTCGGCGGCGCCGTGCTCCTCTCGGGCTGGCACACCGTCCGGCGCGCGATCGGGTCGCTCGCGGCCCGCTCGGTCGACATCCACGTCCTGATGACCGTGGCGGTCATCGGCGCGCTCGCGATGCGGCAGTGGTACGAGGCGGCGATGGTCGTGTTCCTGTTCGACGTCGCGCAGATCCTCGAGACGCGCAGCATGGACCGCGCGCGCGGCGCCATCCGGGCGCTCGTGGAGCTGGCGCCGGCCGAGGCGCTGGTGCGCCGCGACGGAACCGAGCTCCGCGTGGGCGTCGACGACGTGCGCGTGGGCGAGGTGGTGGTCGTGCGGCCCGGCGAGAAGATCCCGGTCGACGGGTCGGTGGCGGCCGGGACGAGCCACGTGAACCAGGCGCCGGTCACGGGCGAGTCGCTGCCGGTGGACAAGACGGTGGGCGACGAGGTGTTCGCCGGCACGATCAACGGACGGGGCGCGCTCGAGGTCGAGGTGACGCGCCTGCGGCGCGACTCGACGCTCGCGCGCATCATCCACCTGGTCGAGCGCGCGCAGGCGCAGCGCGCACCCAGCCAGGCCTTCGTGGACCGCTTCGCGAGGATCTACACGCCGGTCGTGCTCGGCCTGGCGGTCGTCGTCGCCGTGGCGCCGCCGCTCGCGCTCGGCGGCGCCTGGTCCGTGTGGATCTATCGGAGCCTGGTGCTGCTCGTGATCTCGTGCCCGTGCGCGCTCGTGATCTCGACGCCGGTCTCGATCGTCTCGGCGCTCGCCGGCGCGGCGCGGCGGGGCGTGCTCGTCAAGGGGGGCGTCCACCTGGAGACGCTCGCGCGGGTGCGGTGCGTGGCGTTCGACAAGACCGGCACGCTCACCCGTGGTCACCTGCGCGTCGAGGACGTCGAGGCGCTCGACGGCGCGCCGCCTGCGGCCGTGCTGGCGCTCGCGGCGTCGCTCGAGGCGCGCTCGGAGCACCCCATCGGCCGCGCCATCGTCCGGCGTGCCGAGGCCGCCGGGATCGCCGCGCCGCCCGCCCAGGCGTTCCAGTCGCTGCCGGGGCGCGGCGCCGAGGCGCGCGTCGGCGACATCGCGGCGCTCGTCGGCAACCATCGCTTGTTCGAGGAGCGCCGGCTGTGCTCGCCGGCGATCGACGCGCGGCTCGAGGCGCTGGCCGCGCGCGGCGCGACGGCGGTGCTGGTGGCGTCCAACGGCGCGCCGATCGGGATCATCGCCGTGGCCGACGAGGTCCGCGAATCGGGGCGCGAGGCGATCGAGCGGCTCCGCGCGCAGGGCGTCGAGCGCGTGGCGCTGCTCACCGGCGACAACCGCGTCGCCGCGCGCGCGGTGGCCGGCCTGCTGGGCATCGACGACGCCGACGCGGAGCTGCTGCCCGAGGACAAGGTGGACGCCATCGGCCGGCTGCGCGCGCGCCACGGCGCGGTCGCCATGATCGGCGACGGCGTGAACGACGCGCCGGCCCTCGCGGCCGCCGACGTGGGCATCGCGATGGGCGCCGCCGGCACCGACGCCGCGCTCGAGACGGCCGACGTCGCGCTCATGGCCGACGAGCTGATCAAGCTCCCCTACGCCTTCCGTCTCAGCCGCGCCACCGTGCGCACCATCCGCGCGAACATCGCCTTCTCCCTCGCGCTCAAGGCCATCGTCCTCGCGCTCGGTGTCGCCGGCCTCGCCACGCTCTGGATGGCCGTCGTCGCCGACATGGGCGCTTCCCTCATCGTGATTGCCAACGGCATGCGCCTGCTGCGCGCGGACTGAGGGGATGACCGGCGGCTCGGGGCGCGGGCTCACGGCTCACGGCTCACGGCTCACGGACAGCGGGACAGCGTGACAGAACGAGAAAGGCCCCTCCGTGCCCTTCGCGCCCTTCGTGGTGAATCCCCTCCGCGCCCTCCGCGGTGAGTCCGCGCCCTCCAGGCCCGCTACGCCTTCCGGTTGCTGAAGAAGTGCTGGTCGACGAACTCGTCGATGGCGCGCTGGTCCTCGGCCGACACGCGCTCGAACTGCAGGCCCATGCCGGCCCGGCGGTCGCTCCAGGCCACGCGCGACTCGGTCTCGATGTCGTGCTTGGAGCCCGGGAGGCGGAAGCGCGTGCGCACCTTGGTGTCGACGGCGAGCGGCGTCATCGTGCGGATGCCGAGGCCGCCCTTGCTGATGTTCACCGTCAGCGCCGCGGCGATCGTGTTGCCGAACCGGTAGGCCACCGGGATGCCGAGCACGACCCGCGGACTGCCGCGGCGGTTGAAGTTGTCGGGGAACAGGTGCGGCGCGAGCGACGGCAGGATGTGCTGCACCGCGCTGTACTCGTTCACGTAGCCCGCCACGCCGAGCGCCGCCAGATCGCGCACCTCCTCGGCGCTCGCGATGGTGCCACTGAAGACCAGGATGGGCAGCTCCCCGTCGTCCAGCCTCCGGATCGCCCGCACGAGCTCGACGCCGCCGGCGTGCGGCAGCCGCAGGTCGAGGATGATCAGGCTGATCTGCGCGCGGTCGGCGCGCACCCGGGCGAGCAGCTCGGCGGCGCTCTGCAGCGTGATCGCGCGGTGCCCGGCGACCTGCAGCGCGTGCGCGAAGCGGTCGCGCACGAACGCGGTGTCGTCGGCGATCAAGACGGTCTTGGGTGTGGCGGCCGTCATCTCAATCTGGCTGCGATCCGGCGCCGCGAACCCCGCGGCTGCATTGCAGAATGTAGCAGGTTCTCGCTATAATTCGAATCTTATCGCGATCTTGCGCCAGGATTTCCGGCGGTTCGGATCGCTCGGCCGCTGACGGGCGCGGTGGCGCCCGCACGAGGACCCTGACATGGCCATCTGCCCTGCCTGTGAAGCGGAGATCGAAGTCGACGAGTTCGACGTCGACAAGGGCGACCAGTTGAGCTGCCCCGAGTGCGGCGAGACGCTCGAGGTGATCAACCTCTCGCCGGTGGAGCTCGACCTCTTGTCCGAGGACGACGAGGACGAGGACGACACCTTCGACGACGAGGCGGACGAGGGATCCGACGAAGACGACGACGAATCGGACGATTGGGACGAATGACACGCGCTGCGGCCCGGTCCATCGCCGGTCGTGAAGCCCCGCCGGGCGCCGATCTCGCGGCCAAGGCGCGGCAGCTCGAAACCCGGCTCGCCGGGCTGGGATCGGTCGTCGTGGCGTTCAGCGGCGGCGTCGACAGCGCCTACCTGGCCGCCGTCGCCGCCCGGGTGCTCGGCACCCGGGCGCTCGCCGTGACCGCCGACAGCCCGAGCTACCCCGCGCACCACCGCCAGCTGGCGCTCGCCGCCGTGGCGCGCTTCGGCTTCGCGCACGAGTTCATCCGCACCGGCGAGATGGAACGGCCCGAGTACCGCGCCAACGACGCCGACCGCTGCTACCACTGCAAGCACGAGCTGTACACCCGGCTCACCCGGCTCGCCGCCGAACGCGGCTACCTCGCCGTCGTCGACGGGTCGAACGCCGACGACCGCGGCGACTATCGGCCCGGCCGCCGCGCGGCGCGGGAGTTCGGCGTGTGCAGCCCGCTCGACGAGGCGGGGCTCACCAAGGCCGAGATCCGCGAGCTGGCCCGGCGCGACGGTCTGCCCACCTGGGACGAGCCCGCGTCGGCCTGCCTCTCCTCCCGCATCCCGTACCACAGCGAGGTGACCGGCGAGAAGCTGCGCGCGATCGAGGCCGCCGAAGCGGCGCTGCGCGGGCTCGGCTTCCGCGTCTGCCGCGTGCGCCATCACGACCAGCTGGCGCGCATCGAGATCGGCCCCGACGAGCTGGCCCGCGCGCTCGATCCCGAGATGCGCGCGCGCATCGTCGAGGCCGTGCGGGCCGCCGGCTTCCGCCACGTCACGCTCGACCTCGAGGGTTACCGCACCGGCAGCCTCAACGCCGCGATCCGGCTCGAGATCGTCCGCTAGGCGTCCCCGCGCCCCGGCGGCTTCCTCGCCACGCACAGGATCGACGTGCCGGCCGGCATGTTCACGACACGCAGCGCGAGCGCCTCGATCCGGAGCAGCGCCGTGAGCACGGCGTTCACCGGCCAGACGGGCACGGCGATCTCCCGCGCGGCCGCCGCGTCCGCGTCCGATTCGGGCAGGCCCTTGATCTGCTGCACCAGCCGCACGGCGGCGATGAGCGGCAGCAGCGTCGCGAACGTGTAGGTGATCCGCTCGATCTCGAGCCCGGCGCCCTCGAGGAGGCGACGCAACCCGGCGCGCCGGTACCGGTGGAGCTCGTGCGTGAGCACGGAGTGCCCGCCCCGGAGCGCCTCGAACGCCGACACGTTGATCACCGTGCGGCCGCCCGGCGCGAGCACGCGCGCGATCTCGCGCGCCGCGGACGCCTCGTCCGCGGCGGACAGACACTGGAAGACGTCGAAGCAGGTGACCAGGTCGAACTGCGCGTCGGGGAAGGGCAGCGCGGCCACGCTGGCCTGCGCGAGGCGAAGCGGGCCGGGCCGCCCGCGCGCGAACTGGAGGCCGCGCCAGGCGAGATCGACCCCCGTCGCGCGGCCGCGACCGGCGAGCGCGGCCAGGTTGTGCCCGGTGCCGCAGCCGGCGTCGAGGATGCGGACCGGCGACCGTCCGGCGAGCGCCGAGGCGATGGCCGGCGCGGTGAACGCCCGGAAGCCCCGGAACCAGCAGTGCTGCCGTTCGGCTCGTGCCGTCGCCTCGAGTAGGAGATCCATGGCGGTCGGGTCGCCCCTCCGGACTCGCCGGCACGGACGTCGAGAGTGGATTCTATGCCGACCCGGCCGGTCCGCCGTCTAGAAAAATTGACAGCCCTCCGGTAAGCCGTTATCCTGCAATCGGCTCCGGCCTCTTGTTGGATGGGTTCCGGGCGTGACCGGACTCGAGGACTACAGGAGACACTGATGAACCGTGTGGACCGAATCTTCATTGCCCTGAGCCTGTGCCTCGCGATCGGCGTCGTGTCGTGCGGGAAGAAACCCGCGCCGGCGCCGCCGCCGCCCCCG
>JAHECP010000180.1 GCA_024641665.1 Acidobacteriota bacterium | reverse complement strand
CGCGCGCGGCCGTCGAGGCCGGCGAGCGCCTGCGGCTCGTCGCATCGGCCGAGCGCCGCGGCGGCGCCGTGGTCGCACGCGTCGCGCCGGCGCGGCTGGCGGCCGGCGATCCCCTGGCGACGCTGCGCGGCCAGGCCAACGCGCTCGTGCTCCGCACGGACCTGCTCGGCGAGGTGGCGATCACCCAGCTCGACGGCGGCCTGACGCAGACCGCCTACGCGCTCGTCAGCGATCTGGTGGAGGTTCGCCGGCGGCTGTGAGTGCCTCGGCGAGCCCGGCGGCGTCGAACCCCGCGACGGCCCGCTCGCCCACCAGGGTCATGGGCACGGTGCGCCAGCCGCGGGCCAGCAGCTCGCGATAGGCCCCGGGATCCTCCTCGACGTTCTTCTCCTCGAAGCGTGCGCCGGCGCGTGAAAGGAACTCCTTCACCTGCTCGCAGGACCGTCAATCGAGGCCGGTGTAGACGATAATGGACGGCGTCATGATCAGGCTGTACACCCGATTCTATCCGCGGGGCACCCATGTCCGCGAGCCCTGAAGCCGGCGGCGGCGCGCGCGGCCCGCTCGACGGGATGACCGTTCTCGACCTCAGCCGCGTGCTGTCGGGTCCCTACTGCACGATGCTGCTCGCCGACATGGGGGCGCGCGTCGTCAAGATCGAACACCCCGGGCGCGGCGACGACACGCGCCACTGGGGACCGCCGTTCGTGGCGGGCGAGAGCGCGTACTTCCTGAGCGTGAACCGCAACAAGGAGAGCGTGGCGCTCGATTTCAAGCACCCGGAGGGCCGGCGCGTGCTCGACGCGCTCGTCGCGCGCGCCGACGTGCTGGTCGAGAACTTCCGCCCCGGCACGCTGGACCGCCTCGGGCTGGGCTACGAGACGCTCGCCGCCCGCCACCCGCGCCTGATCTACTGCTCGATCTCGGGCTTCGGCCAGACCGGGCCGCGCCGCGACCGCCCCGGCTACGACGCGGTGATCCAGGGCGAAGGCGGCCTGATGAGCATCACCGGGCCCGGCGACGGTCCGGCCTACCGGCTGGGCGTCGCCATCGCCGACCTGGTGACGGGCATGTTCGCAGCGCAGGGCGTGCTGCTCGCGCTCGTCGCCCGCGGCGCGAGCGGACGCGGCCAGCTCGTGGACGTCGCCATGCTCGACTCGGTGGCCGCGATGCTCACCTACCAGGCGGGCATCTACTTCACGACCGGCCGGACGCCCGCGCGGATGGGCAACCGGCACCCCACCATCGCGCCGTACGAGACGTTCGAGACCGCCGACGGCCAGCTCGTGCTGTCGGTGGGCAACGACGAGATCTGGCGGCGCTTCTGCGCCGCGACCGGTCTCGACCCTCTGGCGGCCGACCCGCGCTTCGCCACCAACGACGCGCGCGTCACCCACTACGACCAGCTCAAGCCGATCCTCGATGCGCTGATGCGCGGCGAGACGCGCGCGCGGTGGATCGAGCGGCTCGACGCGGCCGGCGTGCCCTGCGGATCGGTACGCGATCTGGCCGAGGTGTTCGCGGACCCGCAGCTCGCCGCGCGCGCCATGGTCGCCGAGCTCGACCACCCGGCGGCCGGCCCGATCTGCGTGCTGGGCGTGCCGGTGAAGCTGTCGGCCACGCCCGGCGGCGTGCGGACGCCGCCGCCGCTGCTCGGCGAGCACACCGACGCGGTGCTGCAGGATCTCCTGGGTTTGAGCGGCGAGGAGCTGTCGCGGCTGCGGGCCGGCGGTGCGTTCGGGCGGGCCGGGACGTAGGTGCTGGGCGCTGGGCGTTCGGTGCTGCCAGGCCGCGCACGGCGCGGCCCGCGAGCCGGGGCCCCCAACGCGCGGACTTTGCGCGTTGGGGTGGGACGGAGCGGCGCGGGGCGTTGGGGCCCCCGCGAGCGACCGAGCCGGGGTGTGGGGCGGAGCCCCACGCTAGCGTTCGACGAACGGGACGACCGCCTCGAGCAGGAACGCCAGCACGTCCTCCTCGGTCAGGTCGGCAATCGCGGCGCCCTCGCGGATCGGCCGCTCGGTCGTGACGACGCGCTGCCCGCGCCCATGGCGGGTGCGCCCCATGGCGACCGGCGCGCCGGCCGTGTCGAGCTCGATCTCGATGACGTCCTCGCGGCTGCGCTCGGACTCGAGGCGCAAACCGCCCGGCGGCGTCGCCAGCGTGAAGGCGTAGCCCTCGGCCTTCATCGCCCCCGCGAACTGGCGGACGACCGGGCCGGCGACGAGCTCGAGGAACCGCTCGTACTGCCGGGCCGCGAGATCGAGGCGGGCGCGGCGCTCGCCGGCCTCCTGCTTCGCGCGGGCCAGGGTCTGCAGCAGGCGCTTGCGAACCTCGGAGACTTCCACGGTCAGGCGAGCCTCTCGACAAACGAAGTGTCGATGCCGGCGTGGCGCAGCTCGGCCAGCAGGCCGTCGCGGTCGGCGGCCTTCCGGTAGACCTCGGCGGCCGACACGGCGCCCGACCGGACGAGCGCCACCAGGGCGTCGTTGAGCGGCGCGCAGCCGTGCTTGCGGCCGGCGTCGAGCGCGGCCGGCAGCTGGAACGTGTGGCCCTCGGCGATGAGCGCCGCCACCCCGCGCGTGTTGAGCAGCACCTCGCGCGCCGCCACGCGCCCGCCGCCGACCTTCCGGAGCAGCACCTGGGCGACCACGCCGCGCAGGACGGCGGCGAGCGTCGTCCGCGCCTTCGCCCGGCGCTCCTGCGGGAACTGGTCGATCAGGCGCTCGACGGCCGCCGTGGCCGACGCCGCGGGCAGCGCGCCGAACACCAGGCGGCCCGACTCGGCCGCCTCGAGCGCCACCGCGATCAGATCGGCCGATCGCAGGTCCTCGATCACCAGCACGTCGGGATCCTCGCGCAGCGCGGCGCGCGCGGCCGCCGCCAGCGCGTCCGCGTCGCCGCGCAGCTCGCGCTGGCTCACGAGCGACCGCCGGCTCTCGTGCACGAACTTGATCTGACCCTCGAGCGTGATCACGTGGTCGGCCCGGCTGCGGTTGATGAGATCCACGAACGCCGACACCAGCGTGGACTTGCCACTCGACCGCGGACCGCTGACGAGCACGAGCCCTTCCGACTCGTGACAGAGCGCCTGGATCTCCCGCGTAAGGCCGAGCTGCTCGACCGACAGCGCCCGCGCCGGCAGCATCCGGAAGATGCCGCCCTGGCCGCGGTGGTCCTGGAAGCTCATGCCCCGCACGCGGCCCACGTCCGCGACGTCGCAGATCCACTCGGCGGCCGTGCCCGTCTGCAGCGCTTCCTGCGTCGGCTCGGGCGCGAGCTCCATGAGCATCCGCGCCACCTCGGTCGCGCCCAGCGGCTCCTCGCCGTCGAGCATCTGGATCTCGCCGTCGACGCGCAGGACCGGTTGCTGCCCGGTGACGATGTAGAGCGCGGACGCGCCGCGCGCGGCCGCGACCCGCAGGAGGCGTTCGAGCGTCGAGCGCGGCACGGTGGCGCCCGGCACCCGTTCGCCGCGCACCTGGCTGCGCGCCATCGGGAGCACGACCGCGGGCCGGCTCTCCTCGGCCTCGGTGAGCGAAGCGACCTCCGCCGCCGCCGGCTCGGCGGCGGCTTCGGCCACCGGCTCCGGCGCGACCTCGGCCGCGGGCTCGGGCGCCACCTTCGCGGCGCGCTGGAGCGGAAGCGCCAGCTCGAGCGCCTCACCCTCGAAGCCTTCCAGGGAGATCTCGTAGACCTCCTCTTCGGGCGCGGCTTCCGCCACCGGCTCGGGCGTAACCTCGGCGACCGGCTCGGGTACCGCCTCTGCCACCGGCTCCGGTGCGACCTCGGCGACCGGCTCGGGCGCGGCCTCCGCCACCGGCTCCGGTGCGACCTCGGCGACCGGTTCGGGTGCGGTCTCCACCACCGGCTCGGGTTCGGTTGCCTGAATCAGCTCGACGGCCTTGTCGTCGAAGCCGTTGAGGGAGATCTCGTAGACCTCCTCTTCCTCTTCCGGCCCGGGTTTCGCTTCGGCGACCGGCTCGATCACCGCCACGGCCTCGACCTCGACCTCTTCGGGCGGCTCGGGGCCCTCGACGGCCAGCGGCGCAGCCGCTTCGGCGGGCGACTCGGCCGGCGTCGCCTCCGCCTCGCCGGTGCCGGCTTGTACGCCAGCCGTTCCGGCTTCGGCGACAGGCGCCTCCGGAGTCTCGACGGCCGTCGCGGGCTCCGCGGCCGGCTGCGGCGCTTCGGGCGTCGCGACGACCTCGGGCAGGGCCGGTTGCGGTTTCCGGTGGCGAATCTCGAGCCAGATGTCGTCGCCGCCGCGGGCGACAATGACCACGAACGTGCCCTGGATTGCGGGGCTGGGCGGCAGCTCGTATTCGACGGCCCCGACGTCGCTCAGCTCGGCGCGCTGGTCGGCCGGCAGGAGCTCGGCGACCATGCCGAGCACGGCCGCGGTGGTCAGGATCCGGGTCGACAGCTCGATCTGCCCCCACGACAGCGGGCCCCGGAAGACGCTTGCCGACTCGGTCGTCGTCACGACGTACGGCTTCTCGCCGACGTGCATGACGAGCGCGTCGCCTTCGAGGCGGACGATGGCTCCGAGCAGGGTGCTTACGAGCGACACGGCCGGTTCTCGTGGTGCACGGACACGTCGAGCGGGGATGCACCGGCCCCGATCATGTGTCGGCCGGATCCCGTCCGGCCATTAGGCCAAGCCGCGCACGGCGCGGCCCGCGTCCCTCGACTCCGCTCGGGACGCCCTGAGCCAGCCGAAGGGCGAGGGAACGGCGCGGGGCGATGGGGCCCCCGCGAGCGACCGAGCCGGGGTCCGGGGCGGAGCCCCGGTTTGAAACTAGACCTCGTAGATGCGGACCATCTCGACCAGCTTGTACCCCCTGGTCTGGTAGGGCGGAATGATGCGCTGCGCGCGCAGGTATTGCAACATCCCTCCGTCCGTGTAGTCCGGGGGGCCGACGTCCGGCGCCGCCGTCAGCGCGGCCTCGACGCCGCCGAGCGTCTGCGCCTTCACCAGCACCATCCGGGTGCCGGGCAGGAAGCCGAAGCGCCGGGTCGGCTCGCGCCGCGCGTCGCGCCGAAACCACAGGTAGATCTCGTTGCTGATGAAGCTGTACCCGGCCTCGGCGCGCGACGCCGGCGCGTCCTCCACGCGGACGCCCTCGACGCCGTCGACGTGGCCCAGCGCGTCGACGAGCGCCTGGGTGAAGTCACCGTCCCCCGACCAGCCGGAGGCGTCCACGTGCATATCCCGCATCGTACTACGGCCGCCCGCTCGACGGCAGCCCGTGGCCCGGCGCTCGACGTGCTACGCGTTTGATCGCAGTCATCGTGTCCGTGGATCCGATCCGGCGAGCTGACCGAGCGGGCTCGACGAGCGAGGCGGGGTCTCTCGGGATGACCGGGTCGACAGCAACACGGCGTCCGCGGCGCGTATCCTGGGTGGGGATCTCGTTGACACCGCTACGCCGTGGTCAGATACAATGCGCCCGGCTGCGGCACGCCCCCCCGTGGTCACATGATCCCGACGAATCGCTCACGGACGTTCGGTTGCTGACCCGGATGCCTTGATTCACGGCGATGCATCCGTGCCCGGCGAGGATCTGGCATGTTCAGCCGACAGGCGGTGCTGCGGTGCATCCGGCTGGCCCGTCGCCCGGGTGCTGTCCTGCTGGCGCTCGCCGGCCTCAGCCTGGGTTTCCATCTGTGGCTCGCCTGCGGCGTCTTCGTCCCCATCGCGCGCGATCCCGGCGTGGAGTACGTCTTCGTTTCCGCGACCATCATGACGTTCGCGGTCGCGGTGCTCGGCTCCTGGGCGATCGTGTTTCCCGGGCACTTGTTGCTCCGGTGGTCTGCTGCACGACACGCTGAGCAACCACCCCTGTTTGCCCGGGAGGATGTCGGGTACGCCAGGCCTCTGTTCCTCTTTGCGGCCAGCGCGCTGGGATTGCTCAACCTCGTACCCTGGGCGGCTCGCGTTCTTCCGGTGTGGTCGTATCTGATCATCGATCTGCGCTGGTGGTGGACGCTCCTGGTGCTCGTCTGGGTACTGGCTGATATCGACCGGCGTCTCGGTGGGAAGGTGCGTACCCTGGCCGGGCGGCTCCGCGCGTCACTCGTCGGGCGCCGGGGGATGGGCGAGGCCGCGATCGTCGCGATTGCGGTGACGTGGGTGGTTGCCGGGACGCCGCACCTCCGATTCGTGAAGGGCGCCGTTGGCGACGAACCGAAGTACCTGCGGTACTGCGAGCTCTTCTACCAGGGTCTCGGCTTCGACATCTCGCAGATTCAGCCCATTGCCGAGCTTCCCGCCGGTTTCCGTCCCCAGTTGTGGCGGAACTTCAGCATGCTCGGCGGCGTGCTCCCTGAAGAGCTGCGCACCCTCGCCGCCGACACCGTCACATTGCTCACCGATCCCCTGCACCGGTTCAATCGAGCGCGGCAGGACAACGGCTTTGTCCGGGGCAAGAACGGGGGCATCTATCAGCTTCACAACCCGGGGCTGTCGATGCTGATCTTCCCCGCGTACTACCTGGACCGGCGGTTTGCCAGGGTCACGCCGGGTTCAGCGGCACAGTGGCCCGACGACCTTCCCGCCGTCCAGGTCTTCCTTCTCGCGCTGTATGCGCTCTGGACGGTCATCGTCTTCCGGTTTCTTCGTCGCTGCATTGGAACAGACTGGCCCGCCTGGATCGCAGCCCTCGTCCTCGTCCTGACTCTGCCCGTGGCGGCGTTTCCTTTTCAGTACTACCCGGAGCTGGCGGCCGGCGTGCTGGTGTCGGCCGTCGCCGGATACCTCCTCTTTCCCGGTCCAGGGCGCGCTGCGCCGTTTTTCTACGGTCTGCTCGCCGGGTATCTGATCTGGCTGCACGTACGCTTCACGCTGGTGGCGGCCGTGCTCGCCGTGGCCGCGCTGATCCTGCTGCGTCGGGATTCCAGACGGGCCGCGACGTTCCTCGCCGGATTTGCCGTACCCGTCGCGGGATTCTCGCTCTACACCTATCAGATCACTGGGAGCATCCTGCCGACTGCGCTGTGGTACTCCGAAGGTGCGCCCCAACTGTTCTCGTGGAGCGGGATGAGCCGGACGAGCGTGGCGTACCTCGTGGACCGCGACTGGGGCCTGTTCGCCAACTCGCCGGCGTATTTGCTGGCGCTCCCGGGGTTCTGGTGGATGGCCAGACGGTGGCCGGCGGCTGCGTGGCTGAGCCTGGCGGTGCTGCTCGCGCTGCTCCTCCCGTCGGCCGGTCACACACTTCATGCGGCGGGCACCACGCCGGAGCGGCTGATCGTGGCAGCCTTGCCGTTTGCGGCGACACCAATGGTTGAATCCATCAGGCGTCTGGCTCGGACGCGTTGGCTCCAGATCGGAACCGCCGCGCTCGTCCTCCTGTCACTGCAGAACGCTCTGGCCTACAACCTCCATCACTATCGAGACAGCGGTTCACTCGTCGACTGGAGCTTCAGCGGATGGAAGGTCAACCTGCTGTTTCCCGGCGAGAGCCGGGCGCCTTGGCGGGTGTCGGCGGCCGACACCGCCCTTCTCGGCCTCTGGGTCGCAGGACTGCTCGCGCTCATCGTCGCGCCCGCGCTGATCGACCGCGCGCGCAAGCGAGGCTGGACGCCTCCCGAGTGGCCACACCCCTCCGTGCCGACGGCGGCACTCGCGGCGGTCGCGATGTTCGGGCTGCTCGGGACGGGCGTGGCCGCCACGACCGGCGCCTGGACCAGGAGCGCCTTCCAGATCCCGCCCGAAGACGCGGCGCTGGAGGCGGCACGGTTCCTCGATACGATCGGACACTGTGCGATCTGCCTTTCGTCGAGTCACGGGCGCGTGATGACCGGTACCTTGATGACCGAGCTGGAGAGTGTCGGACCGGCGGTGGCCGAGCGCCCGACCTTGACGGCGGTGCGGTCGTACGATGAATGGCTGGCCATGCCCGGTCGCATTCGAGCCTGGTATCTCGAGGCCAACGGGATCGAGCCGGCCGGCACCGACCTCGGCCACTATCTCTACACGTGGAAGGAAGAACGCGCCTCGCCGAACGCGATCCGGCGACGGATCTTCGAAGCGGCCGGCAAGCCGGTGCCCTCTGGTCCGGCAAAGAACTGAGGCGCCCGGGCACCCGACGAGACCCTCGCGCTTGACAGTCCTCCGGCCGGGATGATACTCCGCACGTATCGGGCGGGACCGCCTGCGCTGTGTCAGGGGGACGCCGTGGGAAAGCTGGTCCTTCCGCTGATCGTCGCGTCGGTCCTCGGCGTCGGGGCGGACCAGAGCGACCTTGCCATCGTGCGTCAGTGGATGGCCGCCGTGACCGCGCACCAGTCCGGCACGGTCGATCAGCCGCTGCTCGAGGTGGCGGACATGGCTCCCGGCGACCTCGACACCGTCAGACGCACGCTCGGGCCGGCGCTCAAGTCCCTCCGCAACAAGGAACGGAACGACCTCCTCAGGCGCGGCGCACTCTTGCACACCGACATCGCGCTCCTCCTGCCGGAGCGCGCGGCCGAGTACCAGCCATCCCCCGAAAGCTTGCCCTTTACCATCGATCTGACGGGCACGCCTCGCATCCTCCGTCGCCACGAGCCCGACGCCCTCTTTTTCTCGCTCGACGGCGAGTACGTGACGTCGTCGGTCGAGTCCGGACACTGGTCGATGGCCCGCCTGCTGCTGGACGGCATCAGGCCGCATCCGGCATCCGACGAGTTCGTGCGGCTCTGGTATCGCGCCGTGGCTGCCACCTTCGAGAAGGTGTATCTGTTCGGGAACGCCGCGTACCAGCTGGACCACGCGAAGGAGGTCCTGCCGCACGATCCGATGATCCTCTTCTATGCGGGCGCGATGCACGAGGCGCTCGGCTCCGAGCGCTTTCAGGCCATCCCGAAGGCGCGCCCTGTCATCGCCGCGCAGCTGCGTTTTCCGACGGCCCAGGAGCAGTGGCGCGACGCCGAGAAGCTGCTGGGCGCCGCCGTGAAGGCGCATGGTCCGGTGGAGGCCCGCGTGCGATACGCGCGCGTGCTGGGCCGGCTCGGCCAGCACGACAAGGCGCTCTCGATGTTGAAGGGGGTGGCGCCCGAGCTGCGCGATCCGCGGCTCCAGTACTTCGGCGCGCTGTTTCTCGGTTCGGAGGAAGGCGCGCTGGGCCACGTCGCCCAGGCGCGCGACGCGTTCGAGCGCGCGGCGGCGCTCGACCCGACCGCGCAGTCGCCCCTGCTCGCCCTGGGCGACCTGTTCCGGCGCGCCGGCGACCGCGCCGCGGCGCTCGACGCCCTCCGGCGTCTCGAGGCCCTGCCGGCCGACCCGGCGGATCGAACGGATCCGTGGCGGGACTACTTCCGCTCGTTCGCGTTCGACGCCGACGACCAGCTGGCCGCCGTGCGCGCGTGGGTGGACCGAAAGGAGCAGCCGTGATCGCGCGCCTGTGGTTCGTGCCGCTGCTGGTGCTGCCGTGCCTGGGCCTGGCGCCGCAGCAGGTGCCGACGTTCAAGGCCGGCGTCGAGGCGGTGCGCGTCGACGTGCTCGTCACCCGCGGCGGGGTTCCCGTGACCGGCCTCGCGGCCGCCGACTTCGAGCTCTTCGACAACGGCGTGCGGCAGGAGATCGACCACTCCGCCTTCGAGGAGATCCCGCTGAACGTCGTGTTCGCGCTCGACGCGAGCGTGAGCGTCGCGGGCGAGCGCATGCAGCACCTGCGCGCGGCGAGCCACGCCCTGCTCGATCGCCTGAAGCCCGACGACCAGGCGGCGCTGGTGACGTTCGGCGACGCAGTCGTGGTCCGTTCCAGCCTCACACACGACTTGTCCGTCGTCCGGACGGCCCTGGACCGGACGGAGCCGTCCGGCGACACGTCGCTCGTGGACGCGAGCGACACGGCGCTCCTCGTCGGCGAGTCGCAGCCCGGCCGGGCGCTGGTGATCGTCTTCAGCGACGGCGTCGAGGTGTCGAGCTACCTGGACGCCGACGCCGTGCTCGACACGGCGAAGCGATCGGACGCGGTCGTGTACGGGGTCGCCCTGCGAAACCTGGGACCGTTCCTTCGTGACCTCACGGACACGACCGGCGGCGAGCTCTTCGAGATCGAGTCCACCCGCGAGCTCGATGCCGCCTTTGAGAAGGTGCTCGAGCAGTTCCGCCACCGCTATCTGCTCAGCTACACGCCGCGCGGCGTCGAGCGGGGCGGCTGGCACCGCCTGCAGGTGCGGGTCGGGCAGGAGGGCGCGAAGGTGAGGGCGCGCCCGGGGTACCTGGGCGGCTGAATCCGTGGTCGATGTCCCGTACCTGCACAAACAGGTACACGCGCTCCTCCTTCTGGAACTGCCCGGGGAGCGCCTGACCTCCGGTTGTCTGCCTTCAGCCGCGCAGCGGCGGTTTGTGCGATGATCTCCCGGTTCGTGTGAGACGGCGCATCGCGTGCGTCATCTGTATGCCCGAGGAGCTGACCCCATGACCCGCCGCTCGCTTGCCACCACGCTCGCGCTCGCGCTGCTCGTCGCCCTGACGGTCACATCCGCGCGGCCTCGCGCCCAGGCGCCCACCAAGAAGGCTCTTACCGTCGAGGACTACACGCGCTGGCGCAGCATCAACGACCAGGCGATTTCGGGCGACGGGACGTGGGTGACCTACGTCCTGCAGCTCACCAACGTCCCGCCCACCGAGACGAAGCCGGTGCTGCACCTGCTGAACCTGCAGACGAACGCGGACGTCGCCGTGCCGAACGCGACCGGCGGGACGTTCTCGTCGGACTCGCGCTGGCTGGCGTATCACGTCGATCCCGCGCCGGAGCGCCGGGGCCGCGGCGGGCGCGGAGCCGCGGCGCAGGCAGCGGCGGCCGAGGCCGCTCCCCTGCCGCC
>JAHECP010000037.1 GCA_024641665.1 Acidobacteriota bacterium | reverse complement strand
CCCTGGCCGCGCTGCCGCGTGCCGTCGTCGCCCGCTGGCCCGCCGCCGACGATGCGCTGCTCCGTGGGCAGCCCGGCGCGCTCGCTCGCCTGCCCATCGATCACGGCGTGCCGCCCGCGCCCATCGCCGGCGGTTCCGCGGCCGGGCGGCGCGCGCTCGCGGTGTTCGTGGCCGCGAAGCTCTCCGGCTACGCCGACGGCCACAACCACCCGGACCTCGACGCGACGAGCCGGCTGTCGCCCTACCTCCACTTCGGGCACCTCGGCGCGCACGAGGCCTTCTCGGCCGTCATGACGAAGGAGCGATGGACCAGCCGCCAGCTGGGCTCCGCCTCGCGCGGTGCCCGCGAGGGCTGGTGGGGCGTCGGTCCGGGCGCCGAGGCGTTCCTCGACCAGCTCGTCACGTGGCGCGAGCTGGGGCTCAACCTGTGCGTCACGCGGCCTGATTACGACCGCTACACGGCCGTGCCCGACTGGGCGCGGCGCTCGCTCGAGCGCCACCTGCGCGACCGGCGGCCGCACCGCTACACGCGCGCGGAGCTCGAGGCCGCGCGGACGCACGACCACGTCTGGAACGCCGCCCAGCGCCAGCTGGTGAGCGAAGGGTGGTTCCACAACTACATGCGGATGCTCTGGGGCAAGAAGATCCTGGAGTGGTCGGAGACGCCCGAGGCGTCGCTCGACACGATGATCGCCCTCATGAACCGGTATGCGCTCGACGGCCGCGATCCGAACACTTACTCGGGCAGCCTGTGGACGCTGGGCCGCTACGATCGTCCCTGGGGACCCGAGCGCCCGATCTTCGGGACCGTCCGCTACATGAGCTCGGAGAACGCGGTGAAGAAACTGCGGATGAAGTCGTATCTGGCGCGCTGGGGAGGAGAGACGGGTCAGTAGTTCAGCCAGTAGGCCAGCTTGACCAGCAGCACGTTCCGGGCGGGCGTGCGGAACACGTCGCGGAAGTCGCGGCGGAAGCGGAAGCTGCCGTACTCGCCGTCGTCCTCGCGGCTCTGCTGCCAGACGACGAAGAGGGTGGAGCCGGGGCGGTACTCCCAGCGCAGGACGTTGGTGGTGCGGAAGGACTTGTAGTTGAAGTCCGGGCTGCCGTCGTAGGCGAACGGCGCGTAGCGGTCGGCGTAGCTGGCGGTGCGGCCGTTGACCAGCTCCTTGAAGTGGGTGTAGGCGCCGGCCGACACGAACGGCTCCGCGTAGATCTGGACCGAGAGCGTCGGGCGCAGCGTGTAGTTCACGCGCGTCGTGAGGCCGACCGTGGTCTGGTTCAGGTGGCCGAACACGTAGTGCGTGCCCGGCTCGGTCACCTCCTCGATCCACTGCGCGTCGGCCACGTTGCGGCTGTAGCGCACGCCGAGCGACACCGACAGGGCCGAGGTCGGGCGGACCGTCACCGCAGGGTTCAGATCGCCGAACCACGAGCCGTGGCGGTCGTCGCCGTGACCGACGAACACGCTGCCGACGACCAGCCGGCGGTTGTCGGTGTCCAGGTAGCCCCACTGGGTGCGGTAGCCCTCGACATAGCCCCCCGGTCCTCCGCGGGTCAGCCGGTCGTCGAAGCCTCGCGTCTCCACGTTGAACCCCACGCCGGTGTCCCAGTTGTTGGCAAAAACGGCGTGCGCGTTGACGTTGCCGCCGGTGAACAGGTGGTCGCCGCCGAAGTTCCAGCCGGCCCACTGGTTGAAGTTGATGATGAAGCTGCGCAGGTACTTCGACGGGCGCTCGTGGCGCCACTGCAGCCAGTTGCTCATCGTGCGCTGGTCGGCGCGGCGCATGAACCCGACGTCGTTGATGTCGAAGCCCGGGCTCTTGAACGAGACGTTCGAGTTGAACCGCACGCGCTCGCCGCCGATCTTGTTGAACGACAGCGACCCGGCGTGGCCGTCGAGCGAGGTCCGCGTCGGGTCGTACCCCAGGTAGTCCGCGTCGGGCCGCTGGAAGCTGTGGGTGGTGCTCTCCTGCAGGGCGAGGATGGCGGCCGCGTCGCCGCGCACGGTGCTGCCGGCCCAGAAGCCGCTGAGGCTGTAGTTCTTCACCAGCCGCCAGTCCCAGTCCACGCCGCCCGTGTACGCCGACCGGGCCACGTCGGTCATCGCCGCCGGCAACGCGCGGTTGGTGGCCGTCGTCATGAAGCCGAGCGACGACTGGTTCGCGAACTCGCGCGTGGCGCGGACCACGGTGTAGTTGGTCGTCGGCTCGACGACCGGATGCGTGCGGATCTCGCCGAGGGCCGTGGTGGCGCGCTCCTGCCCCGTCAGGGCGTCGAGCACGCCGATCGAGAAGCGCCCCACGCGGCCGGTCAGCTTGGCGGCGCCGAAGATCGTCGTCTGCGCGGGCTGCACGGCGTAGCCGCCGTCGGGCGCGTCGAGCTCCTCGTGCGGCGTGCGGCCGATCCGGCGTGAGTAGAACAGGCCGCTGCACTGGCCGTCGTTGCAGTCGACGTCGAACCGGAAGATGCCCGAGCCCTCGACGAAGAACGGCCGCCGCTCGGCGAAGAACGTCTCGAACGCCGACAGGTTCACCACGGCCGGGTCGGCCTCGACCTGGCCGAAGTCCGGGTTCACGGTGCCGGTGAGCGTCAGGCCGGGCGTCAGCGCGTACTTGAGGTCGAGCCCCATCGACGCCCCCGGGGCGGTCGCCTTCACGAGCGGGTTGGCGTCGGGCTCGGTCGTCACGTCGGCCACGGCGTAGGGCACCAACTCGAGGCGCTTGGGCGACCGCGAGAGGTGCACCCCCTTGAGATCCCCGAACTGCGAGACGATGCCGGTGACGCTCTTGGCGACGAGCGGCCAGGTGGACGTCTCGTTGAGCCGGGCGATCTTGCGCGCGACGCCGAAGCCGAGCGTGCCCAGGCCGTCGTCGTGGAAGCGAAGCTGCGAGAACGGGATCTTGAACTCCGCGCGCCAGCCGCGCGCGGTCCGGGCGACCGCCACGTCCCACACCGCGTCCCAGCTCGAGTCCTGCTGGTCGTCGTTGTACCAGTAGCCGTCCATCTTGACGCCCGCCGGGTTCACCGCGAACTCGTACGCGGTGCGGTGGTCGTAGTACGAGTCGATGTAGATCTGGATCCAGTCGGAGGGTGAATCGGAGTCGCGGCGCGTGAGCCGGCCGACCAGCTTGTCGGGGTCGGGGTCGAAGGCCTCCACGGCCACGTAGATCGCCGTGTCGTCGTAGGCGACCCGGACCTCGGTCGGGAACGTCGGCGGCGCGCCCTCGTGCGGGTCCCGCTGGCGGAAGTCGGTGATCGGGACCGCGCGCTGCCACACGGCGTCGTTCAGGTCGCCGTCGAGCTTGAGCGCGCTGGCCGCCGGCACCTCGACCGCCGTCACGCTTTCCCGGGGGGCGGATCGCAGCGCGGCTCCGCCGGCGGGGGGCGCCAGCAGGACGGCAGCAACGAGCGTGGGTATCAACATGGCGGTCAGGCCAACTTGGGGGTCCTTGGGCTTTTGACGGCGAAACCCGCCCCGAGGTTGGCACGCCGGTTCAAGGGAATGAGACGCTTGCGGGCCGGCTCCGGTTCGCGCGTGCGGACCGCCGGCCGAACAGGATAGAATCCTCCGTTACAGGCGCCACCAACGGCCCCGGCTGTCCGGCAATCCATGCGGGAGCGCACACTCATGCAGATCGACCGTCGCCGGTTCCTCGCCACGTCGTCGGCCGCGATCGCGGCCGGCACGCTGCGGCCGTGGCCGCTCCTCGCCCAGACGCCGGCGCCCGCCGGCACGTTCGAGGCGCTCCGCCGCGGCGTGGGAATCTTCACACTGCGCGGGGGCACGATCGGCTGGCTCGTCTCGCCCGACGCGGTGGTCGTCGTCGACAGCCAGTACGCCGATTCGGCGCCGGTCTGCCTGGACGGCCTGAAGCGCCGCACGACGCGCGCGTTCGACCTGCTGATCAACACGCACCACCATGCCGATCACACCGGGGGGAACGGCGTGTTCAAACCGGTGGTGAAGCGCATCCTGGCGCACGCACGGGTGCCCGAGCTGCAGAGGATGGCGGCCGTGCAGGCCGGTAACGAGGCCCAGCAAGTGTACCCCGACTCGACGTTCACCGACGTGTGGCGGGAGGCGATCGGGAACGAGCAGGTGGCGGCGCGACACTACGGCCCGGCGCACACGGGCGGCGACGCGATCATCACCTTCGAGCGCGCGAACGTCGTCCACATGGGCGACCTGGTGTTCAACCGCGCGCACCCGCGCGTCGATCGGCCGGCCGGGGCGTCGATCGCCAACTGGATCACGAGCCTGGAGCGGATCCCGAAGGACCACGACAAGGACACCGCGTACATCTTCGGTCACGGCAACCCGCGCTTCGGGGTCACCGGCTCGCGCGCCGATCTCGACGCCATGCGGAACTACCTCGTGGCCATGATAGAGCTCGTGCGGAAGGGCGTCGCCGCCGGCCAGTCGCGCGACGAGATCGTGAAGCTCGACACCCTGCCGGGCTTCCCCGACGTCGAGCCCCTCGTGCCGTCGCTGTCGCTGGGCGCGGTGCTCGGCGTCGCGTACGACGAGATCACAGCGCGCGGCTGAGCGAAGGGAAAAAGGAAAAAGGGGACGGAAGCCTTTTTCCGGAGGATCACTGGGAAAAAGGCTCCCGTCCCCTTTTTCCCCGGAGGATCGATCTGATGGACGTCATGCGAACCGTGCTCCTGGCCGGGTCCGAGTCCACCTGGCTGCGTGAGCACGCGGTGCGGTGGCGCTTCGTCCGGCGCGCGACGAAGCGGTTCATGCCGGGCGAGCGCCTCGAGGACGCGCTCAAAGCGGCGCGTGAGGTGAAACAGCTCGGCATCGCGACGATCCTCACGCGCCTGGGCGAGAACGTCACGGTCGCGGCCGAAGCCCAGACCGTGGCCGACCACTACATCGCGGCACAGGAGCAGGTGCGCGCCGCCGGCATCGACGCCGAGATGTCGGTGAAGCTCACGCAGCTCGGCCTCGATCTCGGCGTACAGACGTGCTACCGGCACCTGACGCGCATCGCCGAGCACGCGGCCACGATCGGCAAGACCGTGTGGATCGACATGGAGGGGTCCGGCTACACCGGCGTCACGCTGGATCTCTACAAGCGGCTCCGGGCCGAGCGGCCCAACGTGGGCGTCGCCGTCCAGACGTACCTGCGCCGCACGAACGCCGACCTCGACACGCTCATCCCGATCGGTGCCTCGATCCGCCTCGTGAAGGGCGCCTACAAGGAGCCGGCGTCGATCGCCTTCCCGACCAGGGCGGAGGTGGACGAGAGCTACTTCCGGCTCGGCACGCGGCTGCTCTCCGAGGAGGCGCGGAAGGCGGGCGTCTTCCTCGGCCTCGGCACGCACGACTCGACGCTCATCCGCCGCTTCGAGGCGCACGTCGGCGAGCACGACGTCCCCAAGGACTCGTTCGAGTTCGAGATGCTCTACGGCATCCGGCGCGAGGAGCAGCAGCGCCTCGCCGCCTCGGGCTACCGCATTCGCGTCCTTATCAGCTACGGTGAGTACTGGTTCCCGTGGTACATGCGCCGGCTGGCCGAACGCCCGGCGAACGTGTGGTTCGTGATGAAGAATGTGTTCGGGGGATAGCAAGCGCCGCACGTAGTGCCGGGCTTCAGCCCGGCCGTGATGCGTCGGGCGCGCGCGGCCGGGGCGTCTGGGCCGGGTTGAAGACCCGGCACTACGTACTGATGAACCGTTCAGCGCCCTCTCGGCCACTCCCCCGACCGGCTGAACATCGTCAGCTCCCACTCGTCCGACGCCTCGTTGTAACGGACGATGTACACGTCGCCGTCGTCGCCTTTGAGCTTGAAATAGCGGTGATCGGGGGCGAGCCAGCGGTCGAGCACCTCGACCACCTCGATCCGGCGGTCGTCGATGACGAGCGCCCGCGGCGTTTCCTCGCCGCGCTGGCCGGCGTAGCACTCGACTCGGATCATGACGATCCCTCCCACGGGAACGAGCGGTCCGCCCACGCAAACCACGATGGCACGAAGCTACGCGCGGCCGATGGCACGAAGCGGACGCCGCAGCGTGCTGCCGTTCGTGTGCTTGGGCACCTGACGGCGACCTGCGCGGTCTGGCCTCAGCTGGCGTCACGGCCAGACCGCGCGCCGGCGCCGACACGCCGGGGGCGTGCAGGTCGCCGTTGACCGCCCTTCGTGTCATCGTGGTGACCGTCTCTCCCGCCCCTCACCGCGCGACGACGACGAGGTCGATCGACGTCCCGGCGTCGAACAGGGCGCGGTCCATCCCGCCGTAGGCTTGCACGTCCGCAAACCCGGCCGCTTTCAGCAGCAGCTCGAGTTCGGCGAGGCGCCACCCGCGCATGTCGACGTGGCGGGTGGCTACCACCTCGAGCGGCGGGTCGCCGCCGGAGCGGTAGCGCAGCACCGACGGCGTGAAGATCACGCGGCCGTCCGGCTGCGGGTCCAGCAGCCGCAGGAACACCAGCTCGCCGTCGCCGTCCGGGTCCGGCAGCACGTTCACCGGCAGTGCGCGCTGCTGCGTCCGCGCGATCCGATCGTAGTTCAGCAGCTGGAGCACGATCGGCGCGTGGGGCAGCAGGCGCTGGCGGAGCCCTGCGAGCAGGCGTGCGAGCGTCGCCTCGTCCCCAAGGCTCGGCAGCGTGTTCCCGATCGAGACAGCCGCGCCGAACCCGCCCTCGACGAGCGACGCCACGTCGGTGATGTCGCCCTCCACAAAGCGCAGCCGGTCCGACGCGCCTTCCGCGCGCGCCTGGGCGAGCTGCGCGGGCGACCGGTCGATGCCCACCACCTCGAAGCCGTGCGATGCGAACAGCCGCGCGTGCTCGCCCGGCCCGCACCCGAGGTCGAGCACGCGGCGCGTGGGCGCCGCCTGGAACACCGCCTCGAAGAACGGCCACTCGCGTGCCAGCCGCTTCGGCCAGTCCACGAGGCTGCGGTAGTCGATGAGGGCAAAGGGATCGTCGGACATCAGATCTCGTCCAGCGTCTCGATCGTCCGCTCGTTGCGCACGTTGCCGGTGTTGAGCGTCGTCTTCGGCTCGAAGAGCAGAACCTCCACCTCGGCGTCGGCGACCGGCCGATGCTCGACGCCGCGCGGCACGACGATGATCTCGCCGGCCTCGAGATCGACGGCGCGATCGCGGAACTCCATGCGGAAGCGCCCTTTCACCACGAGGAACAGCTCGTCCTCCGCCTCGTGGTGATGCCAGTCGAACGGTCCCTGGAACTTGACGAGCTTCACGTGCTGGTCGTTCAGCTCGGCGACGATGCGCGGGCGCCAGTGGTCGTGAATTTTCGCGAGCTTCTCAGAGAGGTTGATCTTATCCATAACGGCTTGCGGCTCACGGCTTACGGCTCACGGGCGCGCGGTGTGACTTTCCGTGGTTCATTCCGTGGCGATTTCCGTGGTGATTTCCGTGGTCATTCCGTGTCCCATTCCGTGGTCATTATCTCAATGTCTTGCCCACGGGCACCATCAATGTCGCGCGGCAGCCCTTCCGGTCCGTGCGGTTCTCGAGGTCGATCGAGCCGCCGTGCGCCTCGGCGATCTGCCGCGACAGGGCCAGGCCGATGCCCGAGCCGTTCGGCTTGGTCGTGAAGAACGGCACGAACAGGTTCGACGTGTCCGGCAGCCCCGGCCCCTCGTCTTCGATCGTCACGACGAGCGCGCCGTTGTCGCGGCGCCACGCGACGGTGACGCCCGAGCCGCCCGCCTCGAGCGTGGCGTCCACGGCGTTGCGGAGGACGTTGATGAACAGCTGCTCGAGCTGGTCCTGGTCGGCCTGGATCTCCACGTCGGGCCCCGGCGCGAGGCGCACCGGCGCCCGGCTCTCGAGCTCGGCCATGCGCCGGAGCATGGCCGCGATGTCGGTCGGGCGCCGCTCGGGCTTCGGCAGCCGCGCGAGCTGCGCGTAGGCGCGCAGGAAGCGCCCGAGCGAGCCCGAGCGCGTCTCGATGAGCGTGAGACCCTCCTGCATCTCGGCGGCGCGCGGCATGTCGGGGTGCTTGACGACCATGCGCTTCAGGCTGTGGGCGATCGACTTGATGGGCGTGAGCGAGTTGTTGATCTCGTGCGACAGGACCCGCACGATCCGCTGCCACGCCTGCTGTTCCTCCTCGCGCAGCGTCCGCGTGAGGTCGGAGAAGACCACCAGCTTGTGCGGGCGGCCGTCCCGGTAGAACGTGGACCGCCGCACCTCCCACCGTCCGGCGCCCGCCCTGAACGCGCGCTGGATCAGGCGCCGCGGCTCGCCGGCGAGATACGGCTCGAAGCCCAGGTCGTGGGCGTGGCGCCCGCCGAGCGCCTCCGCGTCGGCGCCGAGCAGCCGCGCGCCGGCCGGGTTCACCAGCACGAGACGGTCCTCGGGGTCGAAGGCGAACAGCGCGACGTCGATCTCGGCCATGACGCCGGTGAGCAGCGCCGTCGACTCCACCGCCTCGGTGCGCTGGCGCTGCAGCGTGTGGCCGAGGTCGTTCACCTCGTGCATCACGAGGCCCAGCGCGGTACCGGGCTGCGCGGCCACGGCGCGGATCGAGTAGTCGCCCTCGCGGAGCGCGCCCAGCAGGTTGGCGATCAGGTTGAGCGTGCGGGCCACCGACCGGCGGGCGAGCGCCAGCGCGCCGAGCCACGCGAGCAGGACGAGCGTGGCGACGGTCCAGCGGACCTCGAAGCTGTAGGCCTCGCGCCACAGGAGCACGAGGGCGGCGACGACGGCGGGCAGCCCGGCGACGAAGACGAGCCACGTCACCGTGCGGTCGAGGCTGCCGCGCCTCCGGCGGACGATCTTCGGGGCGTCAGAGGCCATGGTGCTGCAGCCGCCGGTAGAGCGCGCTGCGGCTCATGCCGAGCTGCTCGGCCGCGCGGCGCACGTCACCGCCGTGGCGGGCCAGCACCTTCTGGATGTGCGCCCGCTCGGCCTGGTCCAGGGTCATCGGCTCGCCGGGCTCCGGCGCCGGCGCGCCCGGGCCGCCGAGCCCGAGGTCGTCGCGCGTGATCACCGCGCCTTCGGCCATCAGCACCGCGCGCTCGATCGCGTGGCCGAGCTCGCGGACGTTGCCCGGCCAGGGGTGCGCCTCGAGCGCGACCAGCGCCCGCGGCTCGAAGCCGCCGATCGCCTTGCGGTAGCGCGCGGTGTGGCCGGCCAGGAAGTGCGCGGCGAGCGGCGCGATGTCCTCCCGGCGGTCGCGCAGCGGCGGCAGGTGGATGGGCACCGTGTTCACGCGGTACAGCAGGTCCTCGCGGAACCGCCCGCCGGCGATCTCCGCCGCCGGGTCGGCGTTGGTCGCCGAGATCAGCCGCACGTCGACGTGCTGCACGCGCGACGACCCGACGCGCCGGAACTCGCCCGTCTGCAGCACGCGCAGGAGCTTGGCCTGCAGCGCGAGCGGCATGTTGACGATCTCGTCGAGGAACAGCGTGCCTTCGTCCGCGAGCTCGAAGCAGCCCAGCCGGTCCGCCTTCGCGTCGGTGAACGCGCCCTTCACGTGGCCGAACAGCTCCGATTCGGCGACGCCCTCCGACAGCCCGCCCCCGTTCATCGTGACGAGCGGCTTCTGCGCGCGGTCCGATCGCGCGTGCAGCCAGAGCGCCACGACCTCCTTGCCGGTGCCGTGCTCGCCGGTGATGAGCACGGCGGCGTCCGAGGGGGCGATGCGCTCGACGGTCTGGCGCACGGCGCGCATCGCCGGCGACTCGGCGATGAACACCGGCATGTCGCGCCGCTGCCGCCGCGCGTTCTCGGCCTGCAGCCGCTCGCTCCGCCGGAGCGCGCGCCGGAGCGCCACCTGCGTCGCCACGGCGGCGAGCAGCCGCTCGTCGTCCCAGGGCTTCTCGATGTAGTCGCGCGCGCCGCGGCGCATGGCCTCGACCGCGCCGGCGACGCTTCCCCACGCGGTCATGACCAGCACCGGCAGCGTCCGGTCGATCGCCTGCATGCGCGCGAGCAGTTCGAAGCCCTCCTGCCCGGAGGTCGTGTCGCGCGTGTAGTTGAGATCGATGATCGCCACGTCGAAATCCGCGTCCTCGAGCGCGGCGAGGATCTCGGCCGGCGACCGCGCGGAGACGCACGCGTAACCCTCCTCGCCCAGCAGGAGGCGCAGGGCGTCCAGCACGTCCGGCTGGTCGTCGGCGACGAGCACGCGGCCGTCTTGGGGAGCCATCATCGAGTCGCCTTCATCCTACCCTGACCGAGCGGCCCGCGGGAGAGGTCCATCGGCATTCGGCCGGGCGTTCTCCGGCCGTGTCCCCTCGCCGGCATTCGCGACAATGGGACGGACCCTTCCAGGAAATGGGAATCCCGTGAAGACGACCCCGGCGGCGCCGGCGCCGAAGCGGGCCGCCCGCCGGGCCCGCGCGGCGTCGGACCGCCACGCCCGCACCTGGCACGCCGCTTGAGGGTACAGTGCTTGAGGGTACAGTGATCGTCATGACCGAACCGTCCGCGCCCGCCCGCATCCTGGTCGCCGACGATCAGCCCGACATCCTCGCCGCCCTGCGCTTCCTGCTCTCGGACGGCGGCTACGAGGCGGAGCTGGTGCCGTCGGTCGACGCCGTGCTCGCGGCGCTCGACCGGCGGCCGTTCGACCTGCTGCTGATGGACCTCAACTACTCGCGCGACACGACGTCGGGGCGCGAGGGGCTCGAGCTCATCTCGGCGATCCGCGCGCGCGACCGCTCGCTGCCGGTCGTCGTGATGACCGGCTGGGGCAGCGTCGACACGGCCGTCGAGGCGATGCGCCGCGGCGCGCGCAGCTTCGTGCAGAAGCCCTGGGAGGACGCGACCCTGCTCGAGGTCATCGAGCGCGAGATCCGCGACGCGCGCGCCAGCAAGGTGCAGGACCAGAAGCAGGCGCGCGAGCTCGAGGAGGCGCGTCTCATCCAGCGCGGGCTGCTGCCGGCGGCCTTTCCGCAGGTGCCGGGGTGCGACATCGCCGGCACCTGGCGGCCGGCGTACGGTTTCGGGGGCGACTGCTACGACGCCGTCCGGTTCGACGACGCGACGCTCGGCTTCTCCATCGCCGACGTGGTCGGCAAGGGGCTGCCGGCCGCGCTCCTGATGTCGAACCTGCAGGCCGCGGTGCGCGCGTTCGCGGGCGCCGCGACGCCGCCGCGCGACCTGTGCGGCAGCGTGAACCGCCTGCTGTGCCGCAACGTGGCCAGCGGCAAGTTCGTCACCTTCTGTTACGGGCAGCTCGACCTGGCGCGGCGCGCGCTGACCTACGCGAATGCCGGGCACAACCCGCCGATCCTCGTGCGCGCCGACGGCGCCGTCGAGCGGCTGACCTCCGGCGGCACGCCGCTCGGCCTGTTCGCCGACGCGGCGTACGAGCAGGGCCAGATCGGGCTCGCGCCCGGCGACCGCCTGGTGCTCTTCACCGACGGGATCACCGAGGCGCAGGACCCGCAGGGCGACGAGTACGGCGACGCGCCGCTCGTGGCCCAGGCGGTCGCGCACCGGCACGAGTCCGCCGCCGCGCTGCAGCAGCGGCTCTTCGACGCGGTCACGACGTTCACCGGCGGCGTCTTCCAGGACGACGCCACGCTCATCGTCATCGCATTGGCCTGAGGGAGAAAAATGGGGTCAGACCCCATTTTCTCCACCGAAGATGAAAATGGGGTCTGACCCCATTTTTCGTGTCACAGAGGCGCTCATGTTCCAAGACGTCCGCCACGCGCTCCGCTCGATGCTCAAGGCGCCCGGCTTCACCGCCGTCGCCGTGCTGACGCTCGCCGTCGGCATCGGCGGCACGACCGCCATCTTCAGTGTGGTGAACGGCGTGCTCCTGCGGGCCCTGCCCTACCCGCAGCCCGATCGGCTGGTGACGGTCTGGGAGTCGGCCGCCAAGTACCCGCGCATGAGGGTCTCGACCCCGAACTTCCGCGACTGGCACGCCCAGAGCCGCAGCTTCGCAGGGCTGGCCGCGTACGAGGTCGACCGCGCGGCGGTCCTGGGCGGCGCCGAGCCGACCTTCGCGGACGTCATCGGCGTGACGAAGGACTTCTTCACGGTGACGGGCGTGCAGCCCGTGATCGGCCGCGCGTTCACGGCCGACGAGACGCGCCCGAACGGCACGCCGGCGGCTATCGTCAGCGACGGGCTCTGGCGGCGCCTCTTCGGCGCCGCGCGCGACCTCCAGGCCCTCTCGGTCACCGTCTACGGCACACACGCACGTGTGGTGGGCGTCATGCCGCCCGGCTTCGCGTTTCCCGCCGGCGCCGGCGTCTGGTTCCCGCTCGAGCTCTTCCCGGACACCTCGGGGCGCACGGCGCACAACCTGCGGGTCGTCGCGCGGCTGGCGGACGGCGTGAGCCTCGCCGGGGCGCAAGCGGAGATGACCACGATCGCGGCGCGCCTCAAGGCGGCCAACGGAACCGACGACGACGCCACCGACGCGCGGGTGGTGAGTCTGCGCGAACAGCTGGTGGGCGGGTCGCGCGGCACGCTGCTCCTCTTGTTCGGCGCCGTCGCGCTCGTGCTGCTCGCCGCGTGCGCCAACGTGGCGAGCGGCCTGCTCGCGCGCGGCGCCGAGCGGCGCAAGGAACTGGCGATTCGGATGTCGCTCGGCGCGAAGCGCGCGCGGCTGGTGCGCCTGCTCCTCACCGAGAACCTGGCGCTCGCGCTGGCGGGCGGGGCCGCGGGCCTGATCCTGGCCGGGTGGCTCGTGCGCGCGCTGGTCGCGTTCGGTCCGCCGCTGCCCGCCCCCGGACCGGTGGGCATCGACGCACGCGTCGTGGCTTTCGCGCTGGCGCTCTCGATCCTCACGCCGCTCGTCTTCGGCCTCCTGCCGTCGCTGCAGGTCACGCGCACCGAGCTGCGCGAGGCGCTCGCGGAAGGCGGCCGGCAGGGCGCGCCGGGCGGCCGCACCCGGGTGCGCCACGCGCTGGTCACCGTGGAAGTGGCGCTCGCCCTGCTGCTGCTCATCGGCTCGGGTCTGCTGGTGCGCAGCTTCCTCCAGGTGCTCGCGGTCGATCCGGGCTTCGACGCCGCCCACGTCATCACGCTGCAGACCTCGGTGCCGGGCGACACGTACGCCACGCCCGCGCAGGCCGCCGGGTTCTACCAGCGGTTCCTGGAGCGCGCCCGGCAGCTCCCGGGCGTCGAACACGCCGCCCTGATCAACGCGCCGCCGCTCGGCGGCGACGCCAACGGCGCGTTCCTGCACGACGGACAGAGCTTCGACGAGATCCGCGGCAACTGGGCCGCGCAGTCGGCCTCGTACCGGGTCGCGAGCCCCGACTACTTCGAGACGCTCGGCATCCCGATCGTCCGCGGCCGCGCGTTCACCGACCGCGACGGCGCGGGTACGGAGCCGGTTGCGGTGATCAACCAGGCGATGGCCCGGAAGTACTGGCCGGGCCGGGATCCGGTCGGCCAGCGCATCCGGTTCGCGGGCATGGACAGGGTGAACCCCTGGCTGACGATCGTGGGCATCGTCGGCGACGTGCGGCACCGCGACCTCACCGGCGACGTCGATCCGGCGGTCTACGTGGACTACGTGCAGAACCCGGAGCGCACGGCCTACTTCGTGACGACGGCCGTCCGGACCGCGCCGGCCGCCGACCCGGCCGCGACCGTCACGGCGCTGCGGCAGGCGCTCGCCGCGCTCGACCCCAACGTGCCGGCCGAGTTCTCGACGCTGGAGGCCCAGGTGGAGACGTCGGTGGCCGACCGGCGGTTCACCATGCTGGTGCTCGCGAGCTTCGGCGCCATCTCGCTGCTGCTCGCCGCGATCGGCATCTACGGCGTGCTGGCCTACGCGGTCGTGCAGCGTACCCAGGAGATCGGCATCCGCATGGCGCTCGGCGCCGACGCGGGCTCGGTGGTGGGGCTCGTGCTCAAGGGCGCGATGGGGTCGGTGCTCGCCGGCGTCGTCGTCGGCCTGGCGGCCGCCGCCGCGCTGACGCGCCTGCTGCAGTCGATGCTCTTCGAGGTGCGGCCGACCGACCCGCTGACGCTGGCGGCGGGGCTGGCGCTCGTCGCCGGCGTGGCCTGGCTCGCGGGCTTCATCCCGGCGCGCCGGGCGACGCGGATCGACCCGCTCGTGGCGATGCGGGTCGAGTAGTCGGCCGCCGGGACCCTACCGCAGCTTGCTCGCGGCCTCGACCAGGCCGTTCTTCTCGAAGTCGATGACGAGCGGCGGCGGCTCGTTCTCGATGAGGTGCTCGAACTCGTCACGGAACCGCTGCAGCGACATGTTGGCCGTGGCCGCGAACTTCGCCAGCTCGTGCGGATCCTGGAAGTCGTCGCGCCGCAGCCGGATCATGTAGCGCCGCGCGATGGCGTAGCGCGTCGAGTGGATGTCCACCAGCCGGATCTTCGCCCGCCCGGTCTCCGGATCCAGCATCTGCGCGAAGGGCACCGGCACGAAGTTGCCGCCCTGTGTCGAGATCATCACGGCGTTGCCCCCCGAGAGGAGGTACTTCGCCGCGCAGTAGCCGAGGTCGCGCGTGTACTCCATGTCGGCCGGGATCGGGTCGGCGCACCTGAGCTCGTAGCCGATCGCCTTGGCCACCACCGTCGTCTTGAGGCCGAACTCCTTCAGGCGCTTGAGCACCTGCGCCTTGAGGATCTCGCCGATGTTCACCTCGGCGATGCGCACGTTGCCGTGCGCGTCGCGCTCGACCTCCTCCAGGTCCTTCAGGTCGTCCGGGTCGATGCCGAGCACGAGCCCCTCGGCGATGACCGCCACGCCGTCGCGCCGGCCGTAGCTCAGCCGCTTGATGATCGCGCCCACCAGCGTGTCCACGATCTCCTTCAGCTTGATGCGCTGGGAGAACTCCTCGGGAATCAAGGTGAGCGTGGCGCCGGCCGCCTTCCCGATGCCGAGCGCGAGGTGCCCGGCCTTCCGGCCCATCGTGATCACGAAGTACCACCGCGAGGTGGTCTTGGCGTCCACCATCAGGTTCTTGACAATCTCGACGCCGTAGTGGCGCGCGGTCTGGTAGCCGAACGTGTTCACGTAGGGCGGCAGGTCGAGGTCGTTGTCGATCGTCTTCGGCACATGGACGACGCGGATGCGGCCGCCGGCCTTCTCCTCGAGCTTCATGGCCGAGAAGGCCGTGTCGTCGCCGCCAATCGTGATGAGCTGCGAGACGTTGAGCCGCAGGAGCGAGATGACGGTGTTCTCGAGCGCCTGCGGGTCGTCGGTCGGGTTGGCCCGCGAGATGCCGATGTAGGACCCGCCCCGGAAGTGGATGCGGCTGACCGCCTCGATGGTGAGCGGCTCGACGTGGTCGAGGTTGCCCTGCATCAGCCACTCGAACCCGTCCCGGATGCCCACCACCTCCACGTCTTCCAGGATGCAGCGGATGGTGGCCGCGCCGATCACGCTGTTGATGCCCGGCGCCGGCCCCCCGCCGACCAGGATCGCCAGTTTCTTGTGCTGACTCACGGAAACGCCTCCAAGTGGATCGTCTCCATCATAGCGATTCGCCCGGCCGGTTTCACGACACGCCCGTCGTTCCGGGCCGCCGGCGCCGGATGGGGCCCCCAGGGCGCCGCGATCCGGGGCCGGCCGCCGGACCGGGATGGGGCCAGCGGTAGGACCTTCCCGCGGGCGGGCCCAACGGTCCAGCTGGACGGGCCCCTCCGAGGGGGGGACCGTCCCACCTGATACCTTTATCGGACAGACGGTTTCAGGTGTGCAACATGCGGGCCCGATCGGCGCGACTTCTCACGTTGCGCAAGGGACGGCGACCCACGCATAATTGGGCAGGGGCGGCTCGCTCCCCGCCGTCACCCATGCAGGTCTGGCAGCGTAACCACGCCGGCGGCAACATCACGGCCCGCGTTGTCCACGTGACGGACACGCTCTTCCATGCCGACGCGGTCGACAACCGCGAACGCACGGCCACGCTCGACGACCGCCTGCGCCCGACGCTCGACCTCGCGGAGGCGCGGGCCGACGAGATGGCACGGCGTCACTTCGGTCACCAGTGCCAGCCGCACCTCTGCGACGAATGGCACGCCGTCCCCGGCGGCGTCGTCCACGGCAGCCCGTATCCGATGCCCTGCGACACGGTGCCCCTCCCCGAGAAGACGGCCAACATCCTGATCGTGCAGCGCGGGCGCACGGCGTGGGTGGACTTCCTCCGCCGGCGCCTCGGCAGCATCGGCGAGCAGGTGGAGTTCGTCTGGGACCGGCGGTTCGGCGAGCGGCGCCGGCACGCCGCCCGGGTGTTCGACGAGCGGCGCGCGGGCGACCGGCGAGGGCCGCCGCCGGTCGCCTGGGACACGCTGCACTTCGTGCTGGTCTATTCCGTGGACCCGCGGCGGTAGACGCACTAGCGTCCGCACGCTGGCTGGTGCGCCTGCGCGCGCCCGGCCCGCAGCGCGCGCGCCAGCTCTGCCACGTCGTCGCCTGCGGCGAATCCGCGCAGCGCGAACCGGTACGCGCGGTCGCCGTACGGGATCGAGTACTCCGGGAGCGCCGTCGGCCCCCAGCTCGTGATCCCGCCCACGCCCATCTGGCGCTCGTCGAGATTGAGCCGCACGAAGTCGCGCGGCGGGATCTCGCCCGCGTGGCGCTGCGCCTTCGCGTCGCCCGGGTCGAGGTCCGAGGTCAGGAAGTGCAGCGCCGTGACACTCAGGCACGGCGAGCCCGCCGCGAGCAGGCCCGTGCCGGAGGCATTCGCGAGCGCGACCCACCGCACGTCGGTCTTGCTGCCGGTCTCCTGCGGGCGCACGTAGGGATAGGCCTGGTCGGTGACGGTGCCGGCGTAGCGGCCGACGCGGGCGCCGGTCTTGCGGTCCCAGTAGGACTCGTGCGGCCCCCGGCCGTACCACTGGAGCGCCTCGAAGCCGGCGGGCACGGTCATCTGCATCCCGAAGCGCGGCAGGCGCGGCAGGTCCGCCCGGCCGGCGAGCAGGTGCGCGTCCACCTCCACCACGCCGTCGTCTCGGACGGTGTACGAGACCCGGTAGCCGGAGGGCCCGGCGGGGATCGTGCCGTCGACGTCGACGCGGACCGTCGAGGCGTCGGGCCGGGTCACCGTCGTCGCCGTGACCGCGAACCGATCGCCCGCCTCGCGCCACACGCCCAGCTTCTTCTGCCAGTCGCCGCCGAAGTCGTTGTCGGTCGGCGCGCGCCAGAAGTCGGGCCTCAGCCCGGTCCTGACCAGCTCCGTGCCGCGGTAGACGTACGAGGCGAGCGTGCCCCGCGCGCGGTCGATGCGCGCGGCGAACGCCGGTCCCGTGACCCGCACCTCCGCCGCCGTCTCGACGACGTCGATCGACGGCGCGGCCGGCGCGGCGGGCGGCGGCCAGGCCTGGGCGGCCGGGAGCACGAACTGCTCCCACGCGATCTCGTGGCCCTTCGGCACGAGCGGCTCGGCCGTCCGCCGCCTGACGCTCGCGTCGAGGTAGTACTCGGTGCGCGGAGCCACCCGGGCCGGCGCGAACGGCACGGTGACCTCCGCGCTCTCGCCGGGTCCCACGACCGGCACGGGCACGGTGCCCGACTGGACCGCGACGCCGTCGGCGAGGATCGTCCAGACCAGATCCAGGTCGCGCGTGTCGCGGAAGTCGTAGCGGTCGGTCAGCCGCACGCGGCCGGTCGCGGCGTCGCGCGCGAAATCGATCGGCTGGTAGACCTTCTTCACCTCCCAGAGCGACGGGTGCGGCCGCCGGTCGGGGTTGACCACGCCGTTGATGCAGAAGTTACCGTCGCTCGGCGTCCCCGGCGGCCCGAAGTCGCCGCCGTACGCGAAGATCGTCTGGCCTTTCGCGTTCTTCGTCAGGATGCCCTGGTCCACCCAGTCCCAGATGAAGCCGCCCTGCAGCACGTCGTACTTGCGGATGACGTCCCAGTAGTCCTTGAAGTTGCCGACGCTGTTGCCCATGGCGTGCGCGTACTCGCACATGATCAGGGGCCGGTCGTCGTGATGTTCCGCGTAGTCGATCAGCCGGTCGAAGGTCGGGTACATCGGGACGAAGAGATCGGTGTTCCACTCGAGCACGGCGCGCTCGTACTGCACCGGCCGCGAGCGGTCCCGCGACTTGATCCAGCCGTAGGTCGCGTAGAAGTTCACGCCGTTGCCCGCCTCGTTGCCGAGCGACCAGATGATCACCGACGGGTGGTTCTTGTCGCGCTCGACCATCCGCTCGGTCCGGTCGAGGTGCTGGCCGAGCCACACGGGGTTGTTGCCGAGCGTCCGGTCGGGCCGGTAGCCCATGCCGTGCGACTCGATGTTCGCCTCGTCCACCAGGTAGAGGCCGTACTCGTCGGCCAGGTCGTACCACCGCGGGTCGTTCGGGTAGTGCGAGGTGCGGACGGCGTTGATGTTGAATTGCTTCATCAACTCGATGTCGTGGCGCATCGAGGCCTCCGACACGACGTGCCCCGTCACCGGGTCGTGCTCGTGCTGGTCCACGCCCTTGATCACGATACGCCGGCCGTTGACCAGCAGGCGTCCGTCCCTGATCTCCACGCGGCGGAACCCGACGCGCGCCGACTCGACCGCGACGATGGCGCCGCGCGCGTCGGCGAGCGTCAGCAGCAGCGTGTAGAGGTTCGGCGTCTCGGCGGTCCACCGGCGCGGCCGCGCGACGCGCGCCTCGAAGGGGTACGACAGCTCGGCGCCCGGGGCGAGGTCGATCGCGCGCGGCGCCATGTCCACGCCCGCGACCGGCCGGCCGTCCCCGTCCACCAGCTCGACCCTCAGCGTCAGGCCGGCCGCAGCGGTCGCGCCGTAGTTCTTCACGCGCGCCTCCACGCTCAGGCGGCCGTCGACATACGCGTCGTCGAGGTCGGCCACCGCGAAGACGTCGCGCACGTGCGTCTCGGGCGTCGCATACAGGATCACGTCGCGCTGGATCCCGCTCAGGCGCCACATGTCCTGGTCCTCGAGGTAGCTGCCGTCCGACCAGCGGTAGACCTCGGCCGCCAGCAGGTTCTCGCCGGGATGCACGTACGTCGTCACGTCGAACTCAGCCGGCGTCTTGCTGCCCTCGCTGTAGCCGACGGCCTGGCCGTTCACCCACACGTAGAACGCCGAGCTGACGGCGCCGAACTGCAGGACGATGCGGCGGCCGGTCCAGGCGGCGGGCACGGTGAAGCGCGTGCGGTAGGAGCCGACCGGGTTGTCGTCGTGGGCGATGCGCGGCGGGTCGCGCTTGAAGGGATAGTCGGAGTTCACGTAGATGGCCACGCCGTGCCCTTCGAGCTCCCAGTTCGACGGCACGGGGATGTCGCCCCACGCCGAGTCGTCGAACGACGCCCGGTAGAAGTCCACCGGGCGGTCGTCGGGCTTCGGCGCCCAGTGGAACCTCCAGCGCCCGTTCAGCAGCTCGAAGTACGCGGAGCCCGCCCGGTCGCGAGCCAGCGCCAGCTCGCGGGTTTCGTAGGGAAAGAGCGTGGCATGAGGCGCCTCGCGGTTGATCGCCCAGACGGCCGGGTTCTCCCAGTCGGGCGGCGCCTGCGTCTCCTGGGCGCCGGGCGCGCCGCCGGCCAGCGCCGCCACCACGAAGGAAAAGAGAAGGGCAAGCGGGTGTGTGAATCGCATGGGAAACCTGCCGAACAGGGCCGCCAAGGGCGGGCGCCGCGGATTGTGGCACGCCGAAACGGGGCGGTCAATCGGACCGGTAAACGTTCGGGGCGGCGGGGAGTATTCGCTGGTGAACCCGGTTCAGAGGGACCTTCCACATGAAAAGACACGCGTTCGTTGTCATGCTCGTCATGGGCGTGTCCGTCGGCCTGTCGGCCGCCGGCTCCTACCATCTGCTCAAGGAGATCCCCGTCGGCGGCGAAGGGGGCTGGGACTACCTCTCCGTCGATCCCGGCGCCCATCGTCTCTACGTCTCGCACGCCACCCACATCGTGGTGATCGACACCCGCCAGGACAAGGTCGTCGGCGATATTCCCGACACGCCGGGCGTGCATGGCTTCGCGGTGGCGCCCGACCTCAAGCGCGGCTTCACGACCAACGGGCGGGAGGCCAAGTCGAGCATCATCGACCTCGTCACCCTGAAGCTCATCGCCAAGGTGGACACGGGCGAGAACCCCGACGCGGTGCTGTACGACCCCAGCCACCACGAGGTCTACACGTTCAACGGCCGCGGGCAGTCTGCGACGGTGTTCGACGGCCGGACCGGGACGGTCACGGCGACGATCCCGCTCGGCGGCAAGCCGGAGACGGGCGTGGCCGACCCCGCGGCCGGCCGCGTCTACGTGAACATTGAGGACAAGAACGAGATCGCGGTCATCGACATGAGGACGCACGCGGTGGTGGCCCGCTGGCCCATCGCGCCCGGCGAGGAGGCGTCGGGGCTGGCCATCGACCTGGCGCACCACCGCCTGTTCGCCGGGTGCCACAACAAGCTGATGGTGATGGTGAACAGCGAGACGGGCAAGGTCGTCGCGACCGTGCCGATCGGCCAGGGCGTGGACGGCACGGCGTTCGACCCGGCGACCCGGCTGGCGTTCAGCTCGAACGGTGAAGGCAACGTCACGATCGCCAGGGAGGAGACGCCCGACAGGCTGACGGTCGTCCAGACCCTGGAGACCCAGCGCTCGGCGCGCACGATCGCCCTCGACCCGACGACGCACCGGATCTACCTCTCGGCCGCGACCCTCGAGCCGCTGCCGGAGGGCCAGCAGGGCCGGCCCCGCATGAAGCCCGACAGCTTCAAGGTGCTCGTCTACGGCGAGCAGTAGAGACCGACTTCCCCCTGGAGTATCCTTCCTTGACAGAGGCGCGGCCGCTCGCGGCCGCGCCTCGCCCGTCCTCCGTCCCTTCTCCGAGGCCACGCCGTGACCGGTGAGCTGCCCGACATCCTGGGCGAGGCCGTGCAGGTGACGGCCCTCGTGTTCGCGATGATGGTGGCGGTGGACCTCGTGAACACCACCACGCGCGGGTGGCTGAGCGCCGTCGTGCAGCCCGGGGGAAACCGTCAGTACGTGGTGGCGCCGGTGGTGGCGGCCATCCCGGGGTGCCTGGGTCTGTTTACGAACGTCTCGCTCTACCTGCACGGGATCATCAGCTTCGGCGCGCTCACCGGCGCGATGATGGCCGGCTCGGGCGACGAGGCGTTCGTCATGCTGTCGATGTTCCCGCGGCAGGCGCTGGCGCTCTTCGCCCTGCTGGCCGTGATGGGCATGGTCTTCGGCTGGCTGACCGACCGGCTGGTGCCGCTGCTCGGCATCCACCCCTGCGCGGGGTGCGCCGAGCCGGCCGTCCACGCGGCGCGCGAGGGCTTCCGGCACTATGTGACGGTCCACGTGTGGCGGCACATCATCCGGCGCCACCTGCTCCGGACCTTCGCCTGGACGCTGGGCGCCCTGCTCGTCGTGGGCCTCGCGCTCCACTACGGGTCGCTCCAGTCCATCACCTCCAACCACACGATCCTGATGCTGGTCCTGGCGGGCCTCGTGGGGCTGATTCCGGAATCGGGCCCGCACCTGCTCTTCGTGACGATGTTCGCGAACAGCCTGGTGCCGTTCTCGGTGCTCCTGACGAGCTCGATCGTGCAGGACGGCCACGGCGCCCTGCCGCTGCTCTCCTACTCGGTCGCCGACACGGTCTGGATCAAGGTACTGAATCTGGTCTTCGGGCTCTCCTGCGGCCTGGCGCTCTACGCGTTCGGGTACTGACGCAGGTTGACCACGAGGCCCACGACGACCGCGAAGGCCGTCACGCCGCAACCACGTCCACGGACGAACACCACGATGGCGCGAAGGCGGGGCCGGCGACCTGCCCGCCTGCGGCGTGGGAGCGCCGGCCTGTACTGAAGGGCACGATGGCCGGCCCTCGCATGCGAACGCGGCGGCTGGGGCGGCCTGGGCAGGACTCGCGAGTGCCCAGGCCGCTGCTCGGCGGCGGGGCGGACGCGCGCAAGAGCGCGGGTGTGAGATCCGGTGCGTTCTTGCGCGCGTCCGTCCCGGCGCCGGCGCGCCCGCAAGGCGCGCCAGCCGCCGTGTGTCCGAGCGGATCTTCGTGGACTTCGTGAGCTTCGTGGTGAACCGTCCGGCACGAAATGCAGCGTGACATCCCCTTCGTGCCATCCACGCGGATGCGGTCTTCGTGACATCGTGGTGCCGTCGTTCCACCGCCCGCTGGCCCGGCCGAATCGACTACAATGACCGCATGCCCTCGACGCTTGCGGTCACGATGCTCTCGGCGGCGCTCTCGCTGGCCACGCCGGCCACGCTCAAGTACGACGTCCCGCCGGGCTGGGTGTCCGCGCCGCCCTCCTCGTCGATGCGGGTCGCGCAGTTCACGCTGCCGAAGGCGCCGGGCGACACCGCGGACGCGGATCTGGTGATCTACTACTTCCAGGGCGGCGGCGGCTCGGTCCAGGCCAACCTCGATCGCTGGATCGCCCAGATGGAGGAGCCCGGCGGCCGCCCGGCCAAGACCCTGGCCAAGACGACCAAGACGGAGTCGCACGGGCTGGCGATCACGCTGCTCGACGTCTCCGGCACCTACACGGCGGAGATGAGCCCGGGCTCGACCGAGCACCACGACAACCCCAACTACCGGATGCGCGCGGCGGTCGTCGAGACGCCGGCCGGCCCCTACTTCATCAAGCTCACGGGCCCCCAGAAGACCGTGGCGGCGTGGGACGCGAGCTTCATGACGCTCATCAAGAGCCTGCGCTTCGAGTAGGTCCACACGATGTCACTGGACCCGAGCTGGCTGTTCCTCTCGCTGATTCCGGGCGGCATCGGGTTCGTGCTGTTCATCTACGGCAAGAAGCAGGGACGGTGGCCGCAGCTCGTGGCGGGTCTCCTCTTCATGGTGTACCCCTACTTCGCGACCTCGGTCACGTCGCTGCTGGCGATCGGCGCCGCGCTCGGCGCGGTGCTGTGGTACCTGCTGCGCCTCGGCTGGTAGGCGCGGCTCCCGCGCCAGCGGCCCTGCCCTTCCAACACGCCACGGCTCCTCGCCAAGCGGCCGGGGCCGGGGGCCCGACGGCTGGCACGCCGGTTGCTCGACTGGTAATAGAGGTTGCGCCGCGCTCGTCCGCACTGGGCAAAGACGCCCCAATCCACCGGGGCGAGGGCTCCAGTGTGGCACCAGCGCCGGAGGCTGTGGCGACATTGCACGAGCGCGGGGCCTGCTGGAGGAGCTCGTGCCGCCGGATCTGCACCGCCCGTCGCCGCCGTCCGAACCCTCGCGTCCCTCGTCGGGACGACCGCAGCCGCCCACCGGACCCCCGCCGCAGGGGAAGCCGCCAAGTCCCGGCGTCGGCTGGGCGTGGTGGGTCGTCCTGATGGTGCTGCTGGCCTGGAACGCGTGGTCCTTCCTGCTGCCCGGCCACCCGGTGGCGACGATCCCGTACAGCACGTTTCTCTCCCAGGTCCGTGACGCCAACCTGGCGCGCGTGTGAAGATCGTCGGCGACGAGATCAGCGGGACGTTCGTCCACGCGGTCGTTTGGCCTCCGCCGTCTCAGGACGCGACCGCGGCGGGCGGCGGGAAGACGGCCGCCGGCACGGCGTCGCCCGCGCCCGCGGCACCGGCCGCCAGGAGCGAGGCCCAAGGCAACAGCAAAGCCCAGGGCAAGAGCGAGGCCGCGCCGACCTACACCGACTTCAAGACGACCTTCCCGCAGGCCGTGGGCGATCCCACGCTGATGCCGCTGCTCGAGGGGCATCAGGTCGTCATCGACGCTGCGTCGCCGTCGGCGCCCTGGTTCATGGTGCTGCTGACCGACGGGCTGCCGTTCCTGCTGCTGGTGGGCATCCTCTTCTGGATGGGCCGGCAGGCGACGCGCAACCAGGCCGGCATGCTCGGCCTGAATCGCTCCAAGGCGCGCCGCTATGCGCCGAACCGGCCGAAGGTGAAGTTCACCGACGTGGCCGGCGCCGACGAGGCGAAGGCGGAGCTCGAGGAGGTGGTGGACTTCCTGCGCCAGCCGCTGAAGTACCACGAGATCGGCGCGCGGATCCCGCGGGGCGTGCTGCTCGTCGACCCGCCCGGCACGGGCAAGACGCTGATGGCCCGCGCGGTCGCCGGCGAGGCTGAGGTGCCGTTCTTCCACATCAGCGGCTCGGAGTTCGTCGAGATGTTCGTCGGCGTCGGCGCGAGCCGCGTGCGGGATCTCTTCGAGCAGGCCAAGCGTTCGGCCCCGGCCATCGTGTTCATCGACGAGATCGACGCGGTGGGGCGCCGGCGCGGCGCGGGCGTCGGCATGGTGAACGACGAGCGCGAGCAGACGCTCAACCAGCTGCTGGCCGAGATGGACGGGTTCGACGAGCGGCAGGAGGTCATCGTGCTGGCGGCGACCAACCGCCCCGACGTCCTCGACCCGGCGCTCCTCCGCCCGGGCCGCTTCGATCGCCAGGTCACCGTGCCCCTGCCGGATCGGCGAGGCCGTGAGGGCATCCTGCGCCTCCACTCGCGGCCGCTGCACCTCGCGCCGGACGTGGATCTCGCGACGCTGGCGCGCACGGCGACCGGGCTGAGCGGCGCGGACCTGGCCAACCTCTGCAACGAGGCCGCGCTCGTCGCGGCCCGCCACCGCCACGTCGCGGTCGTGATGGCCGACTTCGACGAGGCCTGGGACGAGGTGCTGCTGGGCCGGGAGCGCCCGCCGCTGCACGATCCGCGCGAGCGGCGGGTGGTCGCGTACCACGAGTCGGGCCATGCGCTGGTCGCGTGGCGCACGCTGGCGGCGGACCCGGTCCACAAGATGACGATCATCCCGCACGGCCAGGCGCTCGGCGTGACCGAGCAGCTGCCCGAGGACGACCGGCACAACTACAGCCGTTCATGGCTGCTGGCGCGGGTGGACGTGATGCTGGGCGGGCGCTGCGCCGAGGAGGTGGCCGTCGGCGACGTGTCCACGGGCGCCGAGAACGACCTCGTGCAGGCCACGCGGCTGGTGCGCCGGATGCTGACGCGGTGGGGCATGGGCAGCCTCGGGCCCGTCGCGTTCCAGGCCGAGGAAGAACAGCCGTTTCTCGGGTACCAGCTCTCCCAGGGGCGTGACTACAGCGAGTCGACGGCCGCCCGCATCGACGAGGACCTGGAGCGTGTGCTCGGCGAGCGGCACGACGCCGTGCGGCGCCTGCTGGCCGACGAGCGGGACGCGCTCGATCGGCTCGCCGAGCGGCTGCTCCACGACGAAACCGTCACCCACGACACGCTCGTGGAGATCCTCGGTCCCCGGCCCGAGACCGCCGCGCCCGTCGAGGTCGCCTGAGCCCTGCCGGGTGGACAGGGCGGACGCCGGAAGGTAGGCTGGATCCAACGAGCTCAGCACCGCGCGGTCGGGACCTGAAGTGCTCGGCCACTTCGCCCGATCGCCTCCCGCATTCCTCTACGTGAAAGGCGCAGGCATGAGCACGACGACCGCCGCTCCCGCGAATTCCCACGGACCGACACTCCAGCCGCTCGCGCCGGACGAGGTGCGGGCGATCGACGCGTACTGGCGCGCCGCCAACTATCTGTCGGTCGGCCAGATCTACCTGTACGACAATCCCCTGGTGCGCGAGCCGCTCGCGCCCGAGCACGTCAAGCCGCGACTGCTCGGCCACTGGGGCACGACGCCGGGCCTCAACTTCATCTACGTGCACCTGAACCGGCTGATCCGGCGGCACGACCTCGACGCGATCTTCGTCGCCGGGCCAGGGCACGGCGGCCCGCCGCTCGTCGCCAACACCTATCTCGAGGGCAGCTACAGCGAGCGCTACCCGAACGTCTCGCAGGACGAGACCGGCATGCAACGGCTGTTCAAGCAGTTCTCCTTTCCCGGTGGGATTCCCAGCCACGCGGCGCCGGAGACGCCAGGCTCGATCCACGAAGGCGGCGAGCTCGGCTACTCGCTCGCGCACGCGTACGGCGCGGCGTTCGACAATCCGGACCTCCTCGTCTGCTGCGTCGTCGGGGACGGCGAGGCCGAAACCGGACCGCTCGCGACGAGCTGGCACGCGAACAAGTTCCTGAACCCGTCCCGCGACGGCGCCGTACTCCCGGTCCTGCACCTGAACGGCTACAAGATCGCCAACCCGACGATCCTCGGCCGGATGCCCGAGGCGGATCTCGTGCGGCTCCTCGAGGGCTGCGGGTACCGGCCCTATTTCGTCGCGGGCGACGATCCCGCGCCCATGCACCAGAAGATGGCCGCGACGCTCGACGCGGTGCTGGCCGAGATCCGGGCGATTCAGCAGGCCGCGCGCCGTGACGGCCCGACCGTTCCAATCCCGGCGTGGCCGATGATCGTGCTGCGGACGCCGAAGGGCTGGACCGGGCCGAAGGTGGTCGACGGCAAGCCCGTCGAGGGCACGTGGCGCGCGCACCAGGTCCCGCTGGCCGAGGTGAAGACCAACCCCGAGCACCTGCGCCAGCTCGCCGACTGGATGGCGAGCTACCGGCCGCAGGAGCTGTTCGACGAGCAGGGGCGCCTGCGGCCCGAGCTGGCGGCGCTCGCGCCGACGGGCGACCGCCGGATGGGCGCGTTTCTTCGCGACGTGACGAAGCGCAACCGGACGAGTTTCCGCGTCGTCGGACCGGACGAGACGGCCTCGAACCGACTCACCGCCCTGTTCGAAGCGACCGACAAGGTCTTCATGGAACAGATCCTGCCCGTCGACGAGCACCTGGCGCCGGACGGCCGCGTGATGGAGGTGCTGAGCGAGCACCTGTGCCAGGGCTGGCTGGAAGGCTACCTGCTGACCGGCCGCCACGGCTTCTTCTCCTGCTACGAGGCGTTCATCCACATCGTGGACTCGATGTTCAACCAGCACGCGAAGTGGCTGAAGGTGACGCGGCACATCCCGTGGCGGCGGCCCATCGCCTCGCTGAACTACCTGCTGACCTCGCACGTGTGGCGGCAGGACCACAACGGCTTCAGCCACCAGGACCCGGGCTTCATCGACCACGTGCTGAACAAGAAGGCCGACATCGTGCGGGTGTACCTGCCGCCGGACGCGAACACGCTGCTCTCGGTCACCGACCACTGCCTGCGCTGCCGCCACTACGTGAACGTCATCGTGGCCGGCAAGCAGCCGTCCCTGCAGTGGCTCGACATGGAGTCGGCCGTCCGCCACTGCACGGCGGGCATCGGCATGTGGGAGTGGGCCAGCTCCGACCAGGGCGCCGAGCCGGACGTGGTGATGGCCTGCGCCGGTGACGTACCGACGCTCGAGACGCTGGCCGCCGTGGACCTGCTGCGCCGGCACTTCGCCGACATCCGGATCCGCGTCGTGAACGTGGTCGACCTGATGACGCTCCAGCCGGCCACCGAGCACCCGCACGGCCTGTCCGACCGCGAGTTCGACTCGCTCTTCACGACGGACAAGCCGATTGTCTTCGCGTACCACGGCTACCCCTGGCTGATTCACCGCCTCACCTACCGCCGGACGAACCACCGGAACCTGCACGTCCGCGGCTACAAGGAGGAAGGCACCACGACGACCCATTTCGACATGGCCGTGCTCAACGAGATCGATCGCTTCCATCTGGCGGGCGACGTCGTCGATCGCGTGCCGCGGCTGGCGCGCGTCGGCGCGCACTTCAAGCAGCGGCTGCGCGACCGGCTCATCGCGCACAAGGAGTACATCGTGCGCTACGGCGACGACCTGCCGGAGGTGCGGGACTGGACGTGGCCGTCGGCGGAGCCGGGCGGCGCGTCGGCGGAGACGCCGGACCTGCCATGAACGTGCTCGTGCTCAACACCGGGTCCAGCAGCCAGAAGAGCTGCGTGTACCGGCTCGGCGACACGCTGCCGGCGCACCCGCCGGTGCCCGTCTGGGAGGCGAGCCTCGAGTGGGGCCGCGGCGGCGCGGCGGCCCGGCGCGTGCGCGGCGCCGGCGGCGAGACGCGGGAAGAGCGGCCCGAGATCGACTCGCGCCGCGGTGCGATCGGCCACCTGCTCGAGACGCTGTGGACGGGCCGGACGCGCGTCGTCACCGGCCCGGACGAGATCGACGTCGTCGGGCACCGGGTGGTGCACGGGGGCCGCGACTACACCGAGGCGACGCGCGTCACACCCGAGGTCAAGGCCGCCATCGGCCGGCTGGCCGCGTTCGCGCCGCTCCACAACCGCGCCGAGCTCGAGGGGATCGAGCTCGTCGAGCAGCTCCTGGGCCAGGTCCCGCAGGTCGCGGTCTTCGACACGGCGTTCCACAGCCGGATGCCGCTCGCGGCCGCGGCGTATCCCGGGCCGTACGCGTGGCTCGACCGCGGGATCCGGCGCTACGGCTTCCACGGCATCAACCACGGCTACTGCGCGAAGCGTGCGGCGCAACTGCTCGACCGGCCGATCGAGAGCCTGCGTCTCGTCACCTGTCACCTGGGGAACGGCTGTTCCCTGGCGGCCATCCGCGACGGCGCGAGCGTCGAGACCACGATGGGATTCACGCCGCTCGAGGGCCTCATGATGGGCACGCGCTCGGGCAGCGTGGACCCGGGCGTGCTGATCCACCTGTTGCGCGGTGATGACGCGCCGGGCCCCGGACAGCTCGACGATCTGCTCAACCGCCGGTCGGGGCTGCTGGGGATCTCGGGCGTGTCGGGCGACATGCGGGAGGTGCTGGCGGCCCGGGCCCGCGGCCACGAGCGGGCCGCGCTGGCCTTCGACATGTTCGTCCACCGCCTGCGCCTGGCGATCGGCGCCATGGTCGCGACACTTGGCGGGCTGGACGCGCTCGTGTTCACCGCCGGCATCGGGGAGCACGCGCCCGAGGTCCGCGCCGGCGCGTGCGCCGGCTTCGAGCATCTCGGACTGAAGCTGGACGACGGGAAGAACGCGCGGCCTTCCGGCGATCAGGACCTGTCGGCCGAGGGCTCGGCGGTCCGCGTCCTCGTCGTCCGTGCCGAGGAGGACTGGGCCATCGCGCGTGAGTGCTGGACGCTTCTGCAGCGCGGCGGCGTGACAGCCCCTGAGCCGTGAGCCGCCCTGAGCGAGCGCAGCGAGTCGAAGGGTGAGCCGCCCGCCCTGAGCCCTGTCACGCCCGTGCCGGCCGGGCCAGCAGCCCGACCTGCCCGACGTCCATGATCCGGTACGCCACCAGCTTCACCCGGTCGTTGACGAGGAACCAGGCCAGCGCGTATCCCCAGACGACCGCGGCCCATCCCCAGCCGATCGGCGCCATGAACACCCCGTAGACGGCGATGAGCGTGGCGATGCCCTGGTTCACGAACACGGCCGTCGTCAGGATCCGCGCCGGACGCATGGACCAGAACGGCCCGCGCGTCCGCGCCAGGAAGATGGTGAGCTGCCCGGCCACCGACAGCTTCAAGTACATGAGCGTCTGGATTGTCGCGCGGTCCAGGTGAAACACCCGCTCGCCCAGGTAGAACAGGCCGAACGAGGCGAACACCCCCAGGACGCCGAGCACCGTGGCCACGCCCAGCACGACGCGCATGTTCCACGCCTCGGGCCGCTCGGCGATCCGCACGCGATCGTAGGCGATGGTCAGGATGGCGCCGTCGTTGAGGAGCGCCAGCAGCACGATCATGACCGCGGTCACCGGATAGAAGTTGAAGACCAGGATCGAGAGCGTCATGAAGAGCAGGACGCGGATCGTCTCGGCGATGCGGTAGATCGCGTAGCTCGTCATGCGCTGGAAGATCTTCCGACTCTCCCTGATGGCGTCGATGATGACCGACAGGCCCGGACTCGTGAGGACGATGTCCGCGGCCGCCCGCGCGGCATCGGTCGCGCCGGTCACGGCGATGCCGGCGTCGGCCTTCTTCAGGGCAGGCGCGTCGTTCACGCCGTCGCCCGTCATGCCCACGATGTGATCGGCCCCTTGCAGCACGTCCACGATGTGGAACTTGTGCTCCGGGAAGACCTGCGCGAACCCGTCGGCGCGCTCAATCGCCTCGGCGAGCCGCGAGACCTCGTGCGCGCCCGTCTTGTCGAACCCGCTGGCGTCGAGGATGTTCGTGCCGAGGCCGAGCTGGCGGGCCGTCTCCTTCGCGATCGCCATCTGGTCGCCGGTGACCATCTTCACCTTCACGCCCATCGTCCGGGCGGCCTCGATCGTCGGCTTCGAGTCCTCGCGCGGCGGGTCGTAGAGCGGCAGCACGCCGAGGAACTGCCACGCACCGCCCTGGTCGGTGCGCGCCACGCCGAGCGAGCGGAACCCCTTCGACGCGAAGCGCTGGACCGCCTCGTCCACCCCGGCCTGGACCTCGGCCGCGTTGACCGCCAGCGCGAGCACGACCTGCGGCGCGCCTTTGGTCGTCTTGAACGAGCGGCCGTCTGGCGCGGTGACCGTCGCCTCGGTGCGCTTGTGCACCGGGTCGAAGGGCTGGAAGTGCGTTGCGCGGTGGGCGTCGCGCCGGGCGGGATCGCCGAGGCCGCTGAGCACCGCGAGGTCGATCGGGTCCTGGTTCTCCGCGCGCGAGGCGAGCGCCGCGGCGAGCACGACGTCGCCCTTCTCCACGCCGCTCACGGCGAACGGCTCGCCCAGCGTGAGCCGGTTCTGCGTGAGCGTGCCGGTCTTGTCGCTGCACAGCACGTCCATGCCGGAGAGCTCCTCGATCGCGGCCAGGCGGCTGACGATGGCCTGCTTCGCGGCCAGCAGGCGGGCGCCGACGGCCATGGTGACCGAGAGGACCGTGGGCATGGCGACCGGGATTGCCGCCACCGTCAGCACGAGCGCGAACTGCAGCGTGTCGATCATCGGATCGCCGCGAAACAGCGCGACGGCCAGGATGAGCAGCACCAGGGTGACCGCGATGACGATGAGGTAGTCGCCGATCTTCAGGACGGCCTTCTGGAAGTGGCTGACCGTGTGGGCGCTCTCGACGAGCTGCGCCGTCCTGCCGAAGTAGGTGCGCGGCCCGGTGGCCTCAACGGTCGCCTCGGCCTCGCCCTGGCGGATGATGGAGCCCGAGTAGACCGACTCGCCGGCGGCGCGGCTGACGGGCAGCGACTCGCCGGTCAGCGCCGACTGGTCCACCTCGACCGGATCGCCCTCGACGAGGTGCGCGTCGGCCGGCACGATGTCGCCGAGCCGCAGGCGAACACGGTCGCCGGGCACCAGCTCGCGGGCGGGCACGGTCGTCCACGCCCCGTCCCGCTTCACCCGCGCGTGCAGGGCCAGCCGGCTCTTGAGCGCGGCGATGGCGTTGCCGGCCTGGTACTCCTCCCAGAAGCCCACGGCGGCGTTCATGACGAGGAGGACCGTGATGATCACGAAGTCTTCCCAGTGCCGCACGAGCGCCGAGAGCAGCGCGGCGACTTCGATCATCCAGGGGATGGGCCCCCAGAGATAGGAGAGCAGCTTGAGGAGCGGGCTGACGGACTTCTCGGGGATCTCGTTGTAGCCGTACTGGGCGAGGCGGCGTTCGACCTCCTGCCGGCTCAGCCCCTCCGGCAGCGTGTCGGGCATCGACGTGGTCCCGCTACCGTTGGGTGGCATGCGTGTTCCTCGCACCCGGGGGGACGTGGCGCGTGACGGGTTTCACTTCAGTGTAGTGCGCGCGTCACGCCCCGACAACCCGCGCGGCCGCGCTTCGGGCCGCCGGCGTTCTACGGTACAATTCGACGATCCGCGATCACCGGAGCGCGCGCCCCTTCACGCCGAGTCGATGACCGAACCTTCCGAGACCACCGCCGCCCCCTCCCCGCGGACGACGGCGCTCATGCTGGCGACGCTGGGCGTGGTCTACGGCGACATCGGCACGAGCCCGCTCTACGCCGTCCGCGAGTGCTTCGCCGGCCCGCACGGCTACCCGCCCTCGCCCGACAACGTGCTGAGCGTGCTGTCGCTCATCTTCTGGGCGCTCGTGATCGTCATCACGCTGAAGTACCTGGCGTTCGTCATGCGCGCCGACAACCACGGCGAGGGGGGCATCCTCGCGCTCATGGCGCTGGTCGCCGGATCCGGCCGTCGCCGCAAGGTGGACCGCCGGGTGCTCGTGATGCTCGGGCTGTTCGGCGCCGCGCTGCTCTACGGCGACGGGATGATCACGCCGGCCATCTCCGTGCTGAGCGCCGTCGAGGGGCTGCAGGTGGCCACGCCGGTCTTCCAGCTCTACGTCATCCCGATCACGATCGGCATTCTCGTCGGGCTCTTCGCGGTGCAGCGCACGGGCACGGCCGCCGTCGGCGCCGTCTTCGGCCCGATCACCCTGGTGTGGTTCGCCACGATCGCGGCGCTCGGCCTCGCCGCCGTCGCGCGCCAGCCGTCGGTGCTCGCCGCGCTCGCGCCGTCGCACGCCGTCGCGTTCTTCGAGCGGCACACGCTCGCGGGCGCGCAGGTGCTGGGCGCCGTGTTCCTGGTCGTCACGGGCGGCGAGGCGCTGTACGCCGACATGGGACACTTCGGCGCGCGGCCGATCCGTCTCACCTGGTTCAGCCTCGTCCTGCCGGCGCTCGTCTGCAACTACTTCGGCCAGGGGGCGCTGCTGCTGGCCGACCCCGCGGCCGTGGACAACCCGTTCTACCGGCTGGTGCCGGGCTGGGCGCTCTACCCGCTCGTCGGCCTGGCCACGGCGGCGACCGTCATCGCGTCCCAGGCGGTCATCTCGGGCACCTTCTCGCTCACGCGCCAGGCCGTGCAGCTCGGCTACTGCCCGCGCGTGAAGATCCAGCACACCTCGACGGAGGAGATCGGCCAGATCTACGTGCCGCTCGTGAACTGGGTCCTGATGGTCGCCACGATCGGCCTGGTCCTCGGCTTCCGGACGTCGAGCAACCTGGCGGCGGCCTACGGCGTCGCCGTGTCGACGACGATGGTGATCACGACCGTCCTCGCCTACGTCGTCGCGCGCGAGCTGTGGCAGTGGCCGCTCGCCGCGGCGCTGGCGCTCTCGGCGGCCTTCATCACGATCGACCTCGCGTTCTTCGGCGCCAACCTGCTGAAGATCACGCACGGCGGCTGGTTCCCCCTGGTCGTGGCGGGCGCGGTGTACGCGCTCCTCTCGACCTGGAAGCGCGGGCGGCAGATCGTCGCCAGCCGGCTGCGCGCGAGCACGCTGCCGCTCGACAAGTTCCTCGAGCAGATGCGCGAGGCGAAGCCAGCCCGCGTCGCGGGTACCGGGGTGTTCATGTCGGCCAGCGCCGAGGGCGTGCCCGCCTCACTCGTGCACCACCTCAAGTTCAACCGAGCCCTGCACGAGCGGCTGGTGCTGCTCACGATCGACATCGAGGAGCGGCCGCACGTGCCGCGTGGCGAGCGCGTGACGATCGAGCCACTCGAGGGCGGGATCACACGGCTCGTCGGCCACTACGGCTTCATGGATACGCCGAACGTAATGGAGATCGTGGGGCGCGCCGAGGCGCAAGGGCTCAAGGTGGACGTCACCGACGCTACCTTCTATCTGGGCCGCGAGATCGTGGTCGCGTCGCCGCGGCCGGGCATGGCGCGGTGGCGCGAGCACCTGTTCGTGCTGATGCTGCGCAACGCCCACGGGGCCGTGGACTTCTTCCGCATCCCGAGCGATCGCGTCGTCGAGCTGGGGGTCAAGATCGAGCTCTGACGATGACCGAGACAGGCGGATGACACGGTTCTGGACGACGGCGTACTGGCGGTCGCTCGGCGTCAACCGCGTCGTGGTCGCCCTGTCGGCCGCCCGGCTGGGCGACGCGATGGGGAACAGCATCCTCTTCGTCGTCATCCCGCTCTTCGTCGCCGACCTGCGCGGGCTCAGCCTGCCCGTCGAGGTCGTCGTCGGCCTGCTGGTCGGGCTCTACGGCATCGTGAACTCCGCGCTGCAGCCGCTCATGGGCGCGCTCAGCGACCGCCTCGGCCGCCGCAAGCCGCTCATCATCGTGGGGCTCGTCCTGATGGGCGCGGGCACCTACGGCTTCACCTACGCCCATGGCTTCTGGGACCTCGTGCTGCTGCGCGCCGCGCAGGGCCTGGGCGTGGCGCTCACCGTCCCGGCCTCGATGGCCATCATGACGTCGGCCACCGAGAAGTCCACGCGCGGCGGCGCCATGGGCTTCTACACCACCACGCGCCTGGTGGGCTTCTCCGCCGGACCGCTCATCGGCGGCTACCTGCAGGTGCACGCGGGGTTCGACGCGACGTTCCTGACGGGCGCCGCCCTGCTGGCGCTCGCCGCGGCCCTGGTGCAGTGGTGGGTGCCGGAGGTGCGGGTGCCGCCCGCGCCGCCGGGCGCGCGCCGGCCGTTCCGCGTGATCGACACGACGCTGCTGGGTCCGGGCGTCCTCGGCGCCGCGCTCGCCACCTTCCTGATGGCGGCCTCCTTCTCGATGGTCACGACGCTGGAGAACGAGTTCAACGCGCGCCTGCACATCACGGCCTTCGGCTTCGGCATCGCGTTCAGTGCGCTGATGGTGGGACGTCTCGTCTCGCAGGTGCCGCTCGGCCGGCTCTCCGACCATCTCGGCCGCAAGCCGCTCATCCTCGGCGGCCTGATCGCGACGGCGCCGGTGACCGTGGCGCTGGGATTCTCAGCGACGCTCGGCCAGCTCGTCGCCCTGCGCGTGGCGCAGGGCGTCGCGGCCGCCGCGATCGCCGCCCCGGCCTTCGCGGTCGTCGGCGACCTCTCGAAGCGCGGCGGCGAGGCGCGGCAGATGAGCATCGTCACGACCGGGTTCGGCCTCGGCGTCGCGCTGGGGCCGTTCCTGACCGGCCTGATGGCGGTGCAGTCGTTCGAGCTGCCCTTCGTCGTGTTCGGCCTGCTCAACGTGGCGGGCGCCTGGGTGATCTCCCGGTACCTGCCGGAGACCGTCGAGCGCGCGCCGCGAACGGCGTGACGCGAGCTCAGGGCTCAGAGGCTCAGGGCTCAGGGCTCGCGGCCCGTCCGATCCTCCAGGAACTTCCCCGTCGCCTCGACCCGGAGCTCGCCGTCCTGGGAGAGCGCGGCCGTCAGCTCGTGGAGCCGTCCGCGGCCGCGCGTGATGCGCGCCACGATCGTCGCGGGCGTCCCGGTCCGGACCGCATGCCGGAACCGCACCGAGATGGACGCGGTCCGCGCCACCACGCCGGCCTCGAACAGGCAGTTCGCCATCGCCCCGTCGAAGAGCGCGCACACCATGCCGCCGTGGAGCGTGCCGGGATAGCCCTCGAACGCCTCGCCGCAGTCGCACTCCGCCCGCACGCTGCCGTCGGCGAGCGGCGTGACCCGCAGACCGAGACCGCGGGCGTTCGAGGCGCTGCACACGACGCAGCGCGGGTGCACGCGCGCGCGGAGATCGCCGGCCGCCGGCGGCGCGGCGGCCGGATGCTCGGGCGCCAACAGCTCGCTAGTCATACGCGAGCCGCGTGCGCTCGTCGGCCAGCGTGGGCTGGAGCGCGTCCTTCCACGTGTCGCCGCACCACGTCCCGCACTGCGCGTGCGTCAGGAAGTACTTCTGCGGGATGGGATGCGTGCCGAAGACCACCGGGATCCCGTACTTCTCCTTGATGAAGGTGCGGAAGTACTCGAGGTGGGGGCACGGCGGATAGCCGACGAGGAACCCCGTGGCCAGGTGGATGACCTCCGCGCCGTTCTTCTTCATCTCCTCCGGCGCGTACTCGATGTTCCCGCCGGGGCACCCGGCGCACGTCGTCCACCCCACCAGCTGCACCTCCCGATCTGCGTACGCGGCGAACGCGCCCTCCCGGGCGTGGAGTGCGCGGAGGCATTTGCCCCCGGCGCAGGTGCGGTAGCGATCGCAAATGATGATGCCGATGCGAACCGGTTCGCTCATGTGGTGTCTCCCTGGCGGCGGATGGCCGCGTGGCTCACTGACCCGCTCCGTGACACCCGTGCGCGTGCGCCTGACCGTGTCCGCGACCGCCGCAGGCCCCCTCGATCGACACGGAGCGCAGGCGGCCGGAGCCGAGCGCCGCGACGGCGTCCGCAACGGTCGGCGAGTCGGAGAGCAGCACCTGGATGCTGGCCTCCTGGAGCCGGGCCAGCGCGCCGCGCCCGATGCCCTTCACGACGAACCCGTCCACCCGCTCGCCGGCGAGGGCCGCGAGCGGCTGGCACGCGCCGTGCCGGTGGTGGTGGTCGCCATTGGCGACCGCCCGGCAGGCGCCGCTGTCGGTGTCCACGATCATGAAGAAGGGCGCCGAGCCGAAGTGATCGCTGGTCCGGCTCTGAAGGCCGTTGTTCTCGGTGACGGGAATGCAGACATGCATGATGACGGATCTCCTCGGTATGACGGACGGATTAAGGATGACACCGCGGACAGGCGATCGGGCCGTCGGGCGGCCCGGTCCACTCCTGCTTGCAGGTCCGGCAGCGGACCGGCAGGTTGGGCTCGGCGTAGACGGGGCCGCCTTCGATCTTCAGGGCCTTGCCGTGGACGAGCGCGTCGGCGAGCTTGCCGCGCGCCGATTCGAGGATGCGCCCGAAGGTTGGGCGCGACACGCCCATCCGCCCCGCCGCCTGCTCCTGGTAGAGGCCGTCGAGGTCGGCGAGACGAATGGCCTCGAACTCGTCGAGCGTAATCAGGACGACGTCGAGGGCGTGCGTGGGGATGCCCGCCGGCTTGAACACCGACGCGATGGGGTGGCCTTCGACGCGACGCCAGCAGTGGGGTCTCGGCATGACGCCAACCGTGCGGAACCGGTCTTTATTATGAACATATGCTCATAACTGCGTCAAGGTCGTTCGGGCCGGCTGAAGCCGGCCGCCACAGCCGACCCTCTGGAGGGCCGGCTTCAGCCGGCCCTACGGGAGCAGCGGCCATGCCATCTCGCGCAGCCACTGCGCTTCGAGGAACGACCGGTCCATGTAGAGCGTCCGCAACGCCTTCGTGTCCACGGCCGCCAGCTTCGCGGCGGCGATCCGGTCGCCCTTGCCTTCCTTCCACGCGCTCTGCCAGAGACGGGCGAGCGCCTGCGACCCGTTCGCGATCGTGCGCACGGTGCGCGGGCCGAGCGTGTCCCACATGTGCGGGATCCGGGCCTTGCCCTCTTCGGCGTTGTACGCCTCGATCACCTCGATCGGCGGGATCAGGTTCAAGGTGCGCGTCATGAGATCGACGACGGCACCGGCCGCCTCGGCCGGCCCGTGCAGGGCCGGCGGGCTGGCGCCGGCCTTCGCGAGCAGGGCGTTCACGCCCTCGACCATCTCGGCGGCCCGCTGGTCGAGCATCTTGGTCTCGTAGATGGAGTGGACGTCCGACTCCTCTTCGTGACCGGGCCGGCCGTGGTGCAGGTACGACACGTGCAGCGGCTGGCAGGCGTCGCCCACGTAGTGCGCGACGATGCCGGCGGCGCAGACGAAGCGCTCGACGTCACCGGCCTTCAGGAACCCGACCAGCCGGGCGTAGATGTCCGCCACGCGGAACGGCAGCGCGCCGCGGTACTTGTCCTGGATTCGCTTCCCCTCCGCCTGCTCGAGCGCGTCGTAGAACGCCGTCCAGGCCTGCGGCGTGCGGTTGACCGGGTCGGTCTTCCACAGGTCGAGCAGCGTGTGATCGGCATAGGCGCCCTGGCCGGCCTGGTCCATGTCGGCGAAGTGGTTGGCCTGGTCCTTCTTGCGCGTGGTGCGCCAGACGAGGTCCGCGACGTCGGCGAGCGCGACGAACTCGGGCTGGTTGTTCATCGGCAGCTTGCCCGCGACGAGGTCGTCGTCCACGACGCCGATGCGATCCCGGTTAGCCATGAGCAGCGTGCGGAGCTTCTTGCTCGTGACGAGCTCGCACGCCTTGGCCGCGATCTTGTAGTGGCCGACCTTTCCCCAGTACTCGCTGAGCCCAGTGCCCCAGTCGCGCACCACCGACACGTCGAGGTAGCGGCACACCTGGCTGAGGCTGGTCGCGAGCGCGAAGTGCGTGGAGGTGCGGCCGGTGGCGTCGAGCAGCACCTCGCCGCCCCACTGGATGGCGAGCGGCCGTCGCGTGGGGGCGCGCGCCGGCGCCCCGGCGGCGGGCGCGACCTCGCCGGGCCCGGGATCCCAGCACCAGACGGTGCCCGAGTCGCCGGGTCTCGTGGCGGGCGCGGCGCGGCCTTCGCGCGGCCCGATGAGGAAGTCGGCCACGAAGTCGACGCCGGCGAGCGTGCGGTAGCGGTAGAAGAGGCCGACGATCTGGCCGGTCAGGGCGCCCGTGGCGGCGCCGAACGCGCGCACGTTGCAGCCGATGAGATCCAGCGTGATGTTGTCCGAGCTCAGGTTGATGATCGGTCCGAGCTCGCCCACGCCGAAGACCTGCGCGGTCCACGCGCGAAGGTCGTGCACGCGGATGAGGCCGGCGTCCAGGTTGCAGTAGCTCCCCGCGCCCGGGAACCCGGGGTACACCTCGGCGAACGGCTGCTTGCCCACCTGACGCCGGTCGCTCTCGCCGATCTCGACCCGCTGGCCGTGGAGCACCGAATAGACCTTCCGCCCCGGCTCGCCCACGACGTGCCGGTTGGTCAGCGCGTAGACGACGTCGCCGTCGCTCACGAGGCAGCCGAGCGACCCGACGTGCTCCTGGCCCTGCACGTCGGTCAGGACGGGATAGCCGCCGCCGATGGCCCCCCGCGGGAACGTGAGGCGCGTGAGGCTGCCCGACGGGCGGTCGCCCCGAGGGGCATAGATGACGCAGGTCGGCACCACGCGGCCGTCGGGCAGGTAGAGGCGCGACGGCACCACGTCCTCGGGCGTGCGGCGCAGCGCGGCGAGCGGCCGCCACTCGTCGACGAACACCAGCACGCAGGGCCAGCTCCACGTGCGCACCACGGTGTTCCCGAGCGTGCGGGGCTCCTCGCGGCCCTTGACGTGCGGCGCGTCGGGGTTCTTCGCGTCCGGGTCCCTGGCGCGGATCCGGTAGAAGCCGATGGCGGTGCCGACCACGTTCTCCTGGTGGCTGAGGTGCACGTGGTAGTGATCCCGGGCGTCGAGCAGATCCTTGACCGACAGCGACTGGAAGTCGGGGCGCGGGGCGAAGAGAGCCACGGGAGCCTCCTTGGCCGTTGGGATGGAGATCCCGCGCATTCTCGTAGGGCCGCGGCCGGGAGTCAACGGCGAACCGAGAAGGGGTCCTTCCCGCCGATGCGCGCGAGCAGACGCGCGGCGGCGGCCGCGAGGTCGGGTGGCGCGACCACCTTCGACGCCAGCGCGCGCGCCGTCTCCTTGTCGCCCGCGTTGAAGTAGCCCGCCGCCGCGTTGTAGGTGGACTTCGCCTGCTGGAGGGCGTTGGTCGCGAGCTGCCGCTCCTTCGCCGCGACGAGCCGCGTCTTGCGGTCCTCGGTCAGCGACGAACGGCCGATCTCGTCGATCTTCGCCTCGATCGCCCGCCCGTCCTCGACGTAGCACGCGCCTGCCCGCGCGTAGCCCTCGGCTGACTCGGGCCACGCGCGCTCGAGCGAGCGGACGCCCGCGAAGTAGAACCGCGCGTCGCAGTCGTCCGGGCGCCGCTCGAGGACGTACCCCAGGTCGTGGTGCGCCGCGGGCACGTCGTCGCGCCGGAGCGCGATGATGCCCGCCAGCTTGAACACGTCCGCGTCGGTCGGGCTCAGCTTCTTCGCCGCCTGCACGTCGTCCCAGGCCTTGTCCACCTCGCCCAGCTGATAGAGGTTGAGCGCGCGCCAGTAGCGGCAGTCGCCCGGATACCAGTTGGCGTCCACCAGCGCGTCGAGCAGGGCCACGGCCTCGCCGTGCCGGCCGAGGTAGGTCAGCGCCTTCGCCTTCCGGAAGCGCGCCTCCCGGGATGCCGGCACGAAGCCGAGCGTGAGGTCGTAGAACTCCACCGCGCGGTCGTACTCCTCCATCGCCAGGTCGACGTCGGCCAGCGCGAGCGTCAGGACCGGCCACGCCTTGATGTCCGCGTACGCCGTCAGGTACTGCGTCTCGGCCTCGAGCAGCCGCCGCCGCCCGAGCGCCGCCTGGCCCATGAAGAAGCGGACCTCGGAGAAGCGCGGCACCTGGGCGAGCAGCACGCCCTTCAGCTCGGGCCGCGCGCCGCTCGCGCAGGTCGCCACGGGAAAGAGCAGCAGCGGCGTGTCGGGATGGACCGCGAGCCATGTCTCCGGGTCGGGCGGCGGGGGCTGGATCGGGAACGAGCACTCGAGGCCGATCGCGAGATACGCGGACAGGAGATCGCCGGGCGCGGCCGCGCGCAGCGCGGCCAGCCAGGCGTCGAGGTTCTCGTCGAGGAGCGCGCGCCGGCGCCGATAGGCCGTGAGATCGCCGAGGTCGCCCGACCACGGAATCCGCGAGGGCAGCACCTCGATCACCTGGCGCAGCATCGCGTAGTCGTCGGGCCGGCCGAGCTCCGCGGCCAGCCGGTCCGCCTCGTCGAGATACGACGGCGTGGCCAGCCCAAGCTCGTCCTGCCGGCGGGCGAGCAGCAGCGCCGTGCGCACCGCCTCGCGCCCGGCGCGCGCGGACTCGACCGGTCCGCGCGCCACCCGCGTGTAGGTTTCCAGCGCCTCTTCGAGGCAGCGGTAGCACCCCTGTCGCACGAGCGCGTCGGCTCGTTCGAGCGCCCGCTGCGCCGTGACGACATCGGGGCCGGGTCCCACGTGCGGCGGCGCCGGCGCGCAGGCGGCGAGCGTCGCGCCGAGCAAGGCGAGACCGAAACGGCGCCAGCCAGCGGATGGCGCGATCGATCCGGGACCAACGGGATGCGCCGGCACGGGCGTCACCTCCTGTTCATTCGCACGCTCATTGGGCACACGCCCTCGGGTGTTGCCACGTTGGACACCGGTTCGGCGCGACGGGTCCTCGATACGGCGCGGCCCCGGGACGTCCGCCGGGCTCGGGTCCGATTCTTGCGTCTCGCCCAGTGCCCTCAGCGACACCGGTCCGAACGACGCCCGGTCCGCGCACGGTGGCTGGAGGCGAGCGGCCCGCGGAACGGGCGAACCCACGTCGAATTGCAGGCGCGAGGCACGACGAGCGATGGGCACCGCGGCGACCGAGGCCATGCGTACCGGTTACGATATTGTCCGGCCGCCTTACAAGACCGGCGTCGAGCGCGCCGGCGGCGGCGCGCCGGCGGCGCGCCTGCAAGCCGTCGCTGCGCCGGAGGCGGCCCCGGCCTGGCGCCCACCCGATCTGGACGCGCTCGACGAGTTCCTGCAGCTGCTGGCGCGCGCGGTCCGGCAGTTCCACACCTACCCGGCCACCAGCCCCTTGTGCGCCGAAGCACTCGCGGCCTGCCACAAGGCGCTCGGCTCGCACCAGGGGCGGAACCCGATCGTGCTCCGGGTCACGCCGCGCGAGCTGCTCGTAGACGAGGTCGGCGTCGGCGCCGGCACGATCGTCGAGCCGGAGCTGGTGTCCCGGCTGCATCACGCCCGCGTGGCGTCGCTGTCGATCGACCGCGGCGCCAGCCCTCGCGATCTCTCGCACTTCTGCGCCGATCTGCTCGACTTCGACGAGCGGGCCGACGGGGCGCTCACCTTCGCGGAGCTGCTCGTCGAGCACGGCGTGGACAAGATCGTCGCCGGCCAGGCGCACCGGCCCGAGGTGCTCGACCTCGGCGCGCCGCTCCCCGCGCTGTGCGACATCGTCGGGCGCGAGCGCCAGCGCCGCGACGCGCTGCTCGCCGGCGGCGGGCCGGTCGCGTACCGCTACCCGCCGGGCAAGGGCTGGGTGCGGCTCGACCCGGCCTCGGGCCTCGAGACCGTCTCGCTCGTCGACCTCGCCCTGCTCGTCGAGGACCCGGCCGACGTGGCGACGATGCTGCTGCGGCTGACCGACGACGAGACGTCCGAACCCGACGCCCGCGGCGCGGCGCTCGAGCGGAAGTTCAGCGAGGTGGCCACGCTCTTCGCGTCGCTCGACGCCCGGCTGGCGCGGCTGCTCTTCGCGCGGCTCGCCCGCGCGGTGCTCGAGCTGAGGCCCGAACGCCGAACGGCGCTCCTCCGCCGCACGATCCTGCCGGGACTGCTCGAGGGCCGCGTGGACGGCGCCGTCCTGAAGGACTTCCCGGACGTGGACCTGGCCGAGTCGCTGTGCCTGCTGCTCGACCTCGAGACGGCGGCGCCCGAGGTGCTGTCGGCGGCGCTCGACCGCCTCGAGCTGCCGTCCGAGCGGCGCGAGGCCGTCGTGCCGCTGCTCCGGGCGCGGGCGCAGACGCCGCCGCCGGCCGAGCCCGGCACCGAGGCCGGCGTGGCG
>JAHECP010000179.1 GCA_024641665.1 Acidobacteriota bacterium | reverse complement strand
TCGCCGGCGCCGCCGCCGCCGGCCGACCACCGCCACGACCCCGACGGCCTGGTCACGGTGCTCGAAACGAGCGACCCGGGGCTGGTCGGCGTGGCGGAGTCCCTGCTCGAGAAGGCCGACATCGAGTTCATCGCCCTGAACGACGACGTGCAGGACGTGATCGGCCTCGGGCGGGTCGGCGGTCTGAACGTGGCGGCCGGCCCCGTGCGGCTGCAGGTGGCCGCGGAGCGGGCCGCCGACGCGCGGGCGCTGCTGAAGGACCTCGAGGTCCCGCGCTGAACCGTCCGTCGACGGCCCTCGCGCCGTCGCGGCGGGATTGGCGGTTTTTCTCCCGCCCGCCGGCGGGCCGGCCGATTCCGGTCCGCCCTCGTCTGTACTCAGTGGAAGACCTGCCCCCCAGGTGAAACCCGATTCCCCCCTTGTTCGAGGCTCGAAGCTGCCGGACCTCCGTACGCGCGTGTACGGGACCGGATGGAGGGTATCCGCATGAAGACGAAGACGGCATTCATTGTGGCAGTTCTGGCGTGCGCCCTGGCCGCGTCGGCGGTGGCGACCGCGGCCCCGTCAGTCCGGACGCAGACCTGGACGAACGTACCGGTCGTCGACCAGCACGGCTCGAGGACGTTCAAGAACGATCCGGACACGCTCACCAGGACGTCCGCGATCAAGTACGCGTCGAGTGGCTTCGGGTTCTGGACGAAGGACGGCCGCTACCTGAAGCTCGACCAGGGCGGTGACGAGGCGTGGCTGGACCTGCTGAAGAAGTCCAGCAAGCAGGATCACCTGCGGGCCAACGTCACGGGCAGGCTGAAGGGCGACACGATCGTCGTGCAGTTGATCTCGCTGCTGTGAAAAAGGCCTACAGCGGCCGTCCCAGCCGTTCCTGCAGCTTCTCGCGGTAGCCGCGGCTGAGAGTGAGCCGCACGCCGGTCGTCAGCAGCACGACGAACTCGCCGTTGAACCAGGGCTGCATCTCCTTGATGCGCTCCATGTTCACGATCCGGGACCGGTGGATCCGGACGAACCGGTCCGGGTCGAGCTTCGCCTCGAGCGAGGCCATGGTTTCGCGCAGCAGGTGCGATTCGCCGCCCACGTGCACGCGGACGTAGTTGCCCGACGCCTCGACCCAGTCGATCTCGTCGGTGCGGAGGAAGAAGATCTTGCCGGCCGACTTCACGACCAGCCGGTCGGCTTTCGGCGGCCCCGGGCGCATGTCCTGCACGAGGGCGAGCAGGCGGCGCCCGAGGTCGCCGGTCGCCCGGCCCTCGATCTGGGTGCGCGCCCGCGTCAGGGCCTCGCGGAAGCGATCCCGGTCGAACGGCTTGAGCAGGTAGTCCAGCGCGCGCACCTCGAACGCCCGGAGCGCGTGCTGGTCGTAGGCCGTGACGAAGATGACGAGCGGCATCTCGTCGGGCCCGACCGCCTTGATCACCTCGAAGCCGTCGGCGCCCGGCATCTGGATGTCCAGGAACACCAGGTCGGGCTGCTGCTGGAGGATGGCCGCGGTGGCCTCGCGCCCGTCGCGGCACTGGCCCACGACCTCGACGTCGGGCTCGGCCTCGAGCAGGCTCGCCACGCGCTCGCGGGCCAGCGGCTCGTCGTCCACGATGAGCGCACGGATGGTCTTCATGCGGCCCCCGCGTGCGTCGCGGCCGGATCCACCCGCCACGGAATGACGACCCGCACCGTCAGGCCGCCCGGCTCGCGGCAGAACTCGAAGCGGTAGTTGAGACCGAAGTGGTGCCTGAGGCGCGCGTGCGTGTTCGACAGGCCCACGCCCTTCTGCAGCGCGGCCAGCGCGTCCACCGAGAGCCCGTCGCCGTTGTCGTGCACCTCCAGGTGCAGCCACTTCCCGTCGTGGCGCGCGCGGATGTCGATGCGGCCGGGGCCCGGGCGCGGCGCGATGCCGTGCTTGATCGCGTTCTCGACGAGCGGCTGCAGCACGAGCGTCGGCAGCCACGCATCGAGCGTCTCGGGCTGCACGTCGAAGCTCACCGAGAGACGGTCCTGGAACCGCGTCTGCTCGATCTGCAGGTACTTCTCGAGGAACTCGATCTCGTCCTTCACCCGCACCTCCGCCACGCCGACCTTCTCGAGCGTCAGGCGCAGCAGCTCGCTCAGGCGCGACAGCATCCGGTCCGCCTGGTTGACGTCCTTGTGCATCAGCGCCGAGATGGCGTGCAGGGTGTTGAACAGGAAGTGCGGCTGCAGCTGGCGCTGCAGCGTCTGGAGCTGGGCCTCGACCAGCCGCGTCTCGAGCTGCGACGCCTCGAGCGCCCGCGCCCGCGACTCGCGGTAATAGGTGAGCGCGAGGCTCAGGCCCACGATGGCCCAGTAGGTCATCATCTCCCAGTCGAAGTACTGGATCAGCGTGAGCCAGAACCCGTCCACCCACGGGTAGCCGCGCGGCGCGTCCCGCAGCAGCCACCAGCGCAGCGTCGTCATGATCGCCACGTGGCCGGCGGTGAAGAGCACGACGCCGGCGAGGTGCACGGGCACCGCCTGCGTCCAGCGGCCGCGCTCGAAGCGGTAGCGACCCGCGAGCCAGACGATCGCGGGCGTGAAGAGCGCCCAGGTGTACCAGTAGCCGAAGTTCAGGGTCGCCAGGTGGGCCCACGGCGGCTTCTCCGCCAGCCGCGCGGTGAGCTGCCCGGCCATCAGCGTGGAGAACACGCCGAGGCCGGTGGCGGCCAGGAGAATCCACTTCGAGGAGAGCGCCGGTCGGCGGCCCATGACTGGGCTAATCGTCGCGCACCGCCCGGCACGCGTCAAGCGCTGGAATGGGCGGTGGAATGGGCGGTCGTACCGCGGATCGACGCCTCCGTCCACGCCGCCCGCGGCTTCGTCCCCAGGGACGTGCGACTCGTCACCGCGCGCGTGCCGTTGGTCCCTTTTGGTGGTTCATTCCCTGGCGATTTCCGTGGTCATTCCGTGGAGACTTCCGTCGATCGTCCGACGGCGACCAGGGCCGGCCGCAGCACCTCGTCGCCGATGGCGTAGCCGTGCTTGACGATGCCGACGACGGTGTGATCCCGGGCGGGATCGGTGACGGGCACGGTGGTCACCGCCTCGTGCGCGGCGGAGTCGAAGGGCTGGCCGAGCGCGGCGAGGCGCACCACACCGAAGCCCTCGAGCGTGGCGAGAAACTGCTGGTGCACGAGCTCGACGCCCTGGAGCAGCACGCCGCCCGCGCCGGTCTCGCGCGCGGCGTCGATCGCGCGGTCGAGGTTGTCGATCACCTCGAGCAGCTCGACCAGCATGACGCGCCGGCCGCGCTCGACGTCCTTCGACACCTCCTTGCGCAGCCGGGCGCGCGCGTCGTCGAACTCCGCGGCGGCGGCGCGGTACTTCGCGATGGTCGCCTGCAGCTGCTCGTCCTTCTCGGCGAGGCGGCGCTCGAGCTCCTCGACGTAGGTCGGCTTGAGCGACGGCGCCTCGGCGGCGTCGCTCAAGCCCCCGCCCTGCGCCCACCGGCGCCGATCGACGACGCGGACGGCCGGCTTGTCCGGCGGCTCCCTATCGTCCACTGTCGGTCAGCTCCGCCTGGTTCGGCGACGGCTCGGCGAAGGCGAACGTCAGGTGATCGCCGTCGAGGCTGATCGTGACCGTGCCGCCCTGCTCGAGCCGGCCGAAGAGGATCTCGTCGGTGAGCTGGTCCCGCACCTCGGTCTGGATGACGCGCGCCAGCGGTCGCGCGCCGTAGACCGGGTCGTAGCCCTTCTTCGCCAGCCACCGGCGCGCGTCGGGCTCCAGCGTGATGGCGATCCGCCGCTCGGCGAGCTGGGCCTCGAGCTGCAGGATGAACTTCTCGACGATCGTCTCCATCACCTCGGGCGTCAGCGTGCCGAAGGTGACGATGGCGTCGAGACGGTTGCGGAACTCGGGGCTGAAGAGCCGCTCGATGGCCGACCGGGCGCGGCCCTGCGCCGTCTTGGCCCGCGCCGCCTCGCCCTGCTCGGCGCCGACGGCGAAGCCGATCGAGCCGGCCGACATCTCGCGCGACCCCGCGTTGGACGTCATGATGAGCACGACCTGCCGGAAGTCGGCCTTGCGCCCGCTGTTGTCGGTCAGCGTGGCGTGGTCCATCACCTGCAGCAGGATGTTGAACACGTCGGGGTGCGCCTTCTCGATCTCGTCGAGCAGCACCACGCTGTAGGGGTGCGTGCGCACGGCGTCCACGAGCAGGCCGCCCTGCTCGAAGCCGACGTAGCCGGGCGGCGCGCCGATGAGCCGCGCCACCGCGTGCTTCTCCATGTACTCGCTCATGTCGTAGCGGATGAACTCGTTGCCCAGGTGGATCGCGAGCTGCCGGGCCAGCTCGGTCTTGCCGACGCCGGTCGGGCCGGTGAACAGGAAGCAGCCGGCCGGCCGATCGGGCTGGCCGAGGCCGGCGCGCGCGCGCTTGATCGCGTTCGCGACGATCGCCACCGCGGCCGGCTGGCCGAAGACGACCCGCTCGAGCGACTCGCCGAGCGTGCGCAGGCGCTCGCGGTCCGAGAAGGTGGCCTGCTTGGGCGGGATGCGCGCCATGCGCGCGATGACCTGTTCGATCTCGGCCGGGCCCACGTCGGCCCACGCCGCGGCGGCATCGCCGGTTCCAGGCTGCGGCTCACCGGTCTTGCCCTCCCCCGGCCCCCGGCCTCCCGCCTCCGCCGAGGCTACGGCGGGGTCGCCGAAGCTCGAAGAGCGAAGGCGCCCGGCCTCCGGCCTCTGCAGCCGCAGCATCGCGCCCGCCTCGTCGAGGACGTCGATCGCGCTGTCGGGCAGCCGGTAGTCGCGCAGGTGGCGCGCCGCGAGCTTCGCCGCCGCCTCGATGGCCTCCTCGCTGTAGTGCACCTGATGGTGCGCCTCGTAGCGCGAGCGCAGGCCGTGCAGGATCTTCACCGACTCCTCGATCGTCGGCTCGTCCACGGTGATCTTCTGGAGCCGGCGCGCCAGCGCACGGTCCTTCTCGATGTGCTTGAAGTCCTCGAACGTCGTCGACCCCACGACGCGCAGCTCGCCCGCGGTGAGAACCGGCTTGATCATCGTGGCGAGGTCCATCGTGCCACCCGTCGTGGCGCCGGCCCCGACCGTTGCGTGGATCTCGTCGATGAAGAGGATGGGCAGGCGGCGCTTGGCGAGCGCCTGCACCACCGCCTTGAAGCGCTCCTCGAAGTCGCCGCGGAAGCGGGTGCCGGCCAGCAGCGCCGTCGTGTCGAGCGAGAACACCTCCGCGCCCTCGAGCACGGCCGGCACGTCCTCCTCGAGCAGCCGCATCGCCAGCCCCTCGGCGAGCGCGGTCTTGCCCACGCCGGCGTCGCCGACGAACACGGGGTTGTTCTTGCGCCGCCGGCAGAGGATCTCGAGCGTGCGCTGGAGCTCCGCCGTGCGGCCGATGAGCGGATCGAGCTTGCCCTGGCGCGCCCGCTCGGTGAGGTTGATCGCGAACGCGCTCAGCGGGTCGCGGCCCGGCGACGGCGCGCGCCGCGGCCCGGCCGGCTCCGCCGGCTCCTCGTCGGCCTCCTCGGGCTGCGCGCCGAGCGGCACCTTGGTGATGCCGTGCGAGATGTAGTTCAGCACGTCGAGGCGCGTGATGCCCTGCGATTCGAGCACCTGCGCCGCGTACGACTTGGGCTGCTGCAGCATCGCTGCCAGCACGTCGCCCGCCTGCACCTCCTGCCGCCCCGCGCTCTGCACGTGCAGCACGGCCGTCTGCAGCACGCGCCGGAACGCCAGCGTCTGATCGGGCTCGCGCTGCCGGCCGCGCGGGTACTGCTCGACCGACCGCTCGAGGAACGCGTCGAGATCCTGCCGGAGCTTCGGCAGATCCGCGCCGCACGCGGCCAGGATCTTCTCGCCGTCCGGGTCGTGCGCCAGCGCGTAGAGCAGGTGCTCCAGCGTGAGATGGGTGTGCCGCCGCGAGGCCGCCTCGCGGAACGCGATGGTCAGGACGATTTCGAGTGCTGCGCTGAACACGGGGAATGCCTCGATCCGGCGATCACGCCTTCTCCATCGTCGCCTGGAGCGGGAAGCCCGCCTCGCGGGCCCGATCCTGCACCGTGGCGACCTTGGTTTCGGCGACCTCGTACGGGTAATGCCCGCAGACGCCGCGGCCTTGCGTGTGCACCTGCATCATGATGCGGTAGGCCTCGGCCGGCTGCTTGTTGAAAATCTCCTCGAGCACCTGGACCACGAAGTCCATCGTCGTGTAGTCGTCGTTCAGGAGCACCACCTGATAGAACTCCGGCTCCTGGACCTGACGCTCGGTCCGCTCCAGAACCTCGCCGTCCGTTCGACGCTGCTCGTCGGCCATGGCTGTCGGGGCGGCCCCCTTGCCGGGCCACCTCCTACTATAGCAGCCGGGCTGTTCTCTTGATCGGCGGGGACCCCCCGCCTCCGCTCTTCGAGCTACGGCGAGGCTCGCGGAAGCGCCCCTTTCAGGAACGAGGCCGCGAAGGCGGCTGGACCCCGCCTGGCTCGGTCGCTTGCGCTCTTCGACTCCGCTCAGAGCGCCCTGAGCTTGCCGAAGGGCGGGGACCCCAACGCCCCGCGCCGCTCCCTCGCTCTTTGGGCCGGGTTACCTCGGCGGGTCGGACTTGACCGGGCCCTCGCGCGGCGCCTCCTCGCGGCCCGCCGCGGGCCGCCGCGAGGCTGCCCAGAGCCAGCCCGCCATGCCTAGCGTCGCCATGCCGGCCACCGCGCTCAGGACGCGGCGGCCGGTGCCCCTCGCCGGTCGCTCGGGCGCGGTGAGCTCCCGGTAGGCCGCCAACCGGTCCGGGTCGAACTCCGTCGCGTGGCCGGCCTTCCGGACCGACGGCCGCTGCCCGCCGGGATCGACCCACCGCGTGAGGAACGCAAAGCTCTCGGAGCCGCACGCCGGGCAGTGGGGTTCGTCGTGCACCTCGTCGCAGTCCAGGCAGAGCCGGGCGGAGGTCAGCTTCATAGGGACAGAGTACACCACGGACGGGGACTGGGGGCTGGGGACTGGGGGCTGGGGACTGAGAAGGACCACGGAATGTCCACGGAAGTACCACGGAAATCGCCACGGAAATGGAAGACGGAATGGGACACGAAATGGGACACGGACAGGGACACGGACAGGGACGGCAGGGTACAATCGTGGGTATCCCTCGGGCAGTTCGGCATTCGAATTCGACATTCACATTCGACATTCAGCATTCGACACTCACCATTTCCCATGTCTTCCTTTGACTACGTCGACCTCGAGTTTCTCGGGTTTCCCCAGATCATCGCCACGGGCGTCCTGCACGGTTCCGGCGGCGTGGCGCTCGTCGACCCCGGGCCATCGACGACGCTGGCCACGCTGGAACGGGCGCTCGGAAAGCAGGGCATTGCGCTCGGCGACGTCACGGCGCTCGTCCTGACGCACATTCATCTCGACCACGCCGGTGCCACCGGCACCCTCGTTCGCCGGATCCCGTCGGCCGTGGTCTACGTGCACGAGCGGGGCGCCAGGCATCTCATCGACCCCTCGCGGCTGCTCGACAGCGCCAACCGGCTCTACGGGGCCGACATGGATCGGTTGTGGGGGGAGTTTCTCGCCGTGCCGGCGGCGAACGTGCGGGCGCTCGCCGGCGGCGAGACGATCGAGGCGGGCGGCCGGAGGCTCGAGGTGGCGTATACGCCCGGGCACGCCTCGCACCACGTGAGCTACCTCGACCGGTCGAGCGGCGTGGCGTTCACCGGCGACACGGCCGGCATCCGGCGCGGCAGCGGCGCCTACGTGATGCCGCCCACGCCGCCGCCCGACATCGACCTGGAGACCTGGACCGCGAGCCTCGACCGCCTGCGCGAGTGGGACGCCGACACGCTCTTCGTCACCCATTTCGGCCCCTGGCAGGGATCGCGGGCGCACCTCGAGGAGATGCGCGAGCGGCTGGCCGACTGGGGCCGCCGGACGCACGTACTCGTCGCACGCGAGGACCTGGACGAGGACGCGCGGTCGGCCGCCTTCGAGAAGGAGATCGTCCAGGACCTCGCCCGCCACATGCCCGCCGGCGAGGTGGAGTTCTACCAGCGCGCCGGCCGCATCGACTACTCGTGGCAGGGGCTCGCACGGTACTGGAGAAAGAAGACCGAGTCCAGGAGGCAATGAGCCACGGAAATGCCCGGGAAATGCCAGGGAAATGCCACGGAAATCGCCACGGAATGGGACACGGAATAGGAAAGCGGGGTGGCCCAGGTCAGAGACCTGTGCCCACGTGAGCCGTTAGCCCTCTGCCCGTAAGCCGCGAGCCGCCCTGAACCGTCAGCCTGCGGCGTCCCTCCCGCCCGTGAGGCGGTCTCTTACCAGACGACGCGCACCGGGTAGTCGGAGACGAGCGGATCGGGCGTGAGGATCGCCAGGCCATGGGCGATGGCCTGGCAGACGAGCATCCGATCGAACGGGTCGCGGTGCGTGTCCGGGAGCCGGCCGACCTGCAGCACCGACTCCTCGTCGAGCGCCAGCGGCTCGATGCCGTGCGCGTCGCGCGCGGCGGGTACGAACCGCGCGGGCGGCTCCGGGAGCGGCAGCCGCCCGAGCCCGTGCTTCACTGCGATCTCCCACGCCGACACCGCGCTCAGGAACACCTCGTTGTCGGGCGCCTGGAAGAGCGCGCGCGCGCGCGGCGAGAGCTGTGGCGCGTCCGCGACGATCCAGAGAAACGTGCAGGTGTCGAGCAGCAACCTCACCGGCGCGCCTTCCTCCGCGGACGCGTCGGACGGTCGTCGCGGGACCCGCCTTCGGCGACGCGGTTGGCCCGCGGCGCGCGGGGCACGGAGGCGGCGGGATAGAACGCGTCCACCAGCGTGTCGGGCAGCGGGTCGAAGAAGGTGGCCGGCACGGTCAGCCGTCCCCGCTCGCCGCCGATGAGCCGCAGCTCGACCCGCGCCGCGCCGATCCGGGTCAGCTCGGCGACCGGCCGGTTCCGCTTGCAGATCACGATCCGCTCGCCCGCCGCGACGGCGTCGAGATACTCGGAGAGCCGGGCCTTGGCCTCATAGATATTGACCTTCTTCATGGTCATATTATTGGATATATAGATAGTCGCTGTCAAAACACACGTTTGGCACCTATCAGGCTCGGGAGGTTCGGGGGTTCTCCAGTTCCCGGGTTCTCGAGGTGCTCGGGCTCGCGAAGTTCTCGGGTTCCAGAACCAAAGAACCCGAGAACCCAGAGAACCCCCGAACCCCCGAGCCAACACTCTGCTCGACGGCCCTACATGGTGAATCGGATGCCGAATTCGTACTTCGTATTCGAGACCGGCTGGCTCGACGCATTTGCGTCCAAGGGCTGAATCGCCGACAACAGCGGAAACGGATTGGACAGCCACATGACGGAGGTGAACGCGGTCACGTTCCGGCCCGCGATCACGTAGGCCTTGATGATGGTGGAGCGCTCCTTCTTGCCGAGCGACGCGCCGAACAGTTGGTTGGCCGACGCCCAGGCGACCAGCGAATCGTCGCGCGACAACTCTTCGCGGGTGACCACGACCCCCCACGTGCCAAGCCGGGTTGGGGGGCCGACGACGCGCGTGCCGAGGTAGTACCCATTCTTGATGACGGGCGTCCTGACTCGGGGCCCGGGCAGGAGGCTGGCGGACGATTGCGCGAGCCCCCACCGGTATCGTACGTACTCACCGAACAGCTCCATCCATTTCATGGGCGTGACGCGCGCGAAGGCGACGGCCGCATCGTCGTAGTGCTTGGACAACTGCAGGGACGTCGAACTCTCGATCCGCGAGTTCGTGTAGTTCTTCCGAATCGTGCCGCCTGCCGTGACGTATCGTTGACGCATGCGGACCGAGAGCACGGCGCCAACGGCCGAGTTCTTGTCCTCGGCGCTGTCGGTGAAGTCGAAGTACCCGTAGTCGTGATAGGGATTCCCGTTTCCCGAGATGATTGAGAGGTCGACGTGCAGGCCGGAGTGGTTCGCATAGAGGCTCACCCCGTTGTCGGCCTGGGCGTTGATCCGTTGAATGTGCGTCAGGTCCTTCGCGGTGAACCACACGATCTCGTCGAGGCCGAGTCCTTGCCGAACGTAGTCGCGCCCCAGCCGCAGACCGTAGCGTCTGGATCTCGCGTGAACGTCGATCAGCGCGATTCGGAGATCGCCCTGCTGCAGGATGGGGTCGAGTCCCGAGTACTTGTAGTCGTCGACCCTGTACAGGCCGCTCGGATCGCTGACAACCCCCTGGCCTTCTGGCTGGTTCGGGAAGAAGAACTGTCGGGGATCTCCCGCTTGAGGGCGGTATGGACGCGGACGGACCTGGTCGTCGACCGGATTGGCCACGACACGATACGAGAGACGAGGATTGACGTCGCCAAAGACCGCCACGTTGACGAAGGCCGGTTTGATCTGTCGTTCGCGCCCCATGGATGCGCGCAGACTGGCGTCGTACACGAAGCCAAACGACATGTCGATCCCGAAACAGATCCGGTGATCGCCGATGTGAACGTTGGGTGGATGATCGGGGTCCGACCCCGGTGAGGGCGCCGGGGCACCACCCGGCCCGGCAGGGGCGACGCTCCCGGCCTGGTCGCAAATCCATCGATCGTTCAGGGACTGCGCGGAGGCGTCACCGCCAGGCCAGAGTCCGATCAACGCGAGGAGAGCGACGGTGATTCCAGGAATCCGACGATGCCGGTGCCGAAGGTCGAGACCGGAATGCAAGGTGGGATCTGATCGCGAATCCGCCATGGCTCGCCGCAGGCCTCTCAACGCCCCTTCGCCATCTGCTCCAGCACGGCGCCGAGCTGCTTGATCTCGTCGCCGTAGAGCGCCCAGTTGCCGTCGCGCTGAGCCTGCAGCGCCCGCTGGTAGTGGTCGCGCGCCTGGGCGGCGAGCTCGGCCAGCGTGGGGCCGCCGGCGGGGACCGGGGCGCCGGCGGCGGGCGGCGGCTGGGC
>JAHECP010000178.1 GCA_024641665.1 Acidobacteriota bacterium | reverse complement strand
CCGGCGAGCAGCCGCCCGCGCAGCTTCGCGCGGCCGCTGCGGCCCGAGAGCGCCAGCTCGGCCGACCAGGTGCGGACGCCGCGGCACGTCGCCGCGCCCTGCCGGTAGGCCTCGTCGAAGGCGGGAAACGGCGTGCCCGGGCCCGCCGGCAGCGCAATCGGGCCGGGCGCGCAGGCAGCCAGGAGAAGCGTGGCGCCGGCGAGGGTCCCGCGCGCGAGGGAGGACCGAAGGCTCACCGGGGATGGCCCTGCTTGCGCGCGTCCTTGATCTTGGCCTCGATGGCGTCGCGCGCGATCGAGGCGCCGTCGCCGTCGAGAGCCTTCTGCCAGGCGTCAATCGCCTCGTCCACCCGCTTCAGCCGGAACAGCACGTCGCCGAAGTGGTCCTGGACCACCGAGTTGGTCGTGAGCTCGCTCGCGGCCCGACGCAGGTTCTGCTCGGCGAGGTCGAGCCGGCCGAGCTTGTAGTAGGCCCAGCCGAGGCTGTCGAGGTAGGCGGCGTTGCCGGGGTCGCGGTCGAGCGCGCATTTGATCAGGGTGACGGCCTCGTCCAGCGAGCGCCCGCGATCGGCCAGCATGTAGCCGAGATAGTTGAGCGCCTGCGCGTTCAGCGGATCGCGCTTGATGAGGTCGCGAAAGACCTGCTCGGCCTCGTCGTCGCGATGGGACTGCTCGAGCACCGCGCCCAGCTGGAACAGCACGTCCTGGTTGTCGGGGAACCGGGTGCGGGCGCGCTCGAGCAGCACCGCCGCGTCGTTCGCGCGCGAGGCGGCCGCGTAGAGCTCCGACAGCGACACGTACACGGACGGCTCGTCCCGGGTCGCGAGCGTTTTCTCGAGCAGCGCGATGCCGCGGTCCACGTGCCCCTGCCGCCGGTAGGCCTCGGCGAGCAGCTCGGTGAGCCGCAGGTCGTCCGGGAACGTCCGGCGGCTCTGCTCGGCGAGCGCGACCGCGTCGCCGTTCCGGCCGCCGACCAGATAGGCCTGCACCAGGTAGACCGAGCCGGCCGCGTCCTTCGGCGTGATCGCGCGGACCTGCTCGAAGGCGTCGATCGCGCGGTCGTTCCGGCCCAGGCTCTGGTAGGCGAACCCCAGCTGCGTCAGCAGCGCCGCCAGCTGCGCGCCCGGCATCTTGCCGGCCCGGAGCTGGGCGACGGCCGGCTCGAGCGCCTTCACCTCGCCGGCGTAGTCGCGCCGCTGGTCGAGCACCTGCGAGAGGGCATAGACCCCGCGCACGCTGTCGGGCTCGACCTTCATCAGCCGTCGCGCGGTGGTCTCGGCCGCGTCGAAGTCGCCGAGGTCGCGCTCGGCCTGGAACAGCATGTACAGATCGGTGCCGCTCGCCTGCGGCCCGGTGACGAGGTCGTGGAGCGCGTCGCGCGCCGCGGCGGGCTGTCCCGCGCGCAGCAGCGCGGCCGCATGGCGGCGCTTGAGGTCGGCGCTCGTCGGGTCACGCTCGGCCGCCAGGCCGTACTGCGCGGCGGCCTTCTCCCAGTCGCCGCTCCGCTCGAAGAGCTCGGCCAGCCGCACGCGCGCGCGCGAGAAGGCCGGCTGCTCGGCCAGCGCGTCCTGGAGCGTCTGCTGCGCCTCGGCCAGACGGCCCGCGCCGGCGAGCGCGTCGGCGAGCATGAGCGTCGCGTCCGACACGCCCGCCTGCTCCTCTTGCAGCCGGTGGAACGCGTCGATCGCCTTGGTGTAGAGCCGGCGGCGGAGGTACATGCGGCCGAGCGAGTAGTGCAGCGACGGATCGACGATCTGGTCCGAGTCGGCCTGCGCGAGGTTCGCGATGGCGCGCGTCGTGAACTCCTCGGGCGCCGTGCCGAGCCCGAGCGCCGCACCGGCGGAGGGCTGGTCGGACAGCGCGGCGTAGACGAGACCCAGGATGCGATGCGCCTCCCGGTTCGAGGCGTCGATGGCCAGCGCCTTGTTGGCCCAGTCGATCGCCTCGCGCGCACGGTCCTGCCGCGCGTAGAGGCCCGCCAGCTCGGCCCGGATCTCGGCCCCCTGCGGGTCCAGGTCGGCGGCCCGCTCGTAGGCGGCCACGGCACCCTCGGTGTTGCCCTCGCTCTCGAGGCGGCGACCCATGATGAACTGGAAGTACGCCTCGGCTTTGTGGTCGGTGGCGGAGGCCGGCGTTTGCGCGGCCGGCGGCTGCGCGGGCGCCTGAGCCTGAACGGGCGCCCCCACGGCGCCAAGCAGGACGACTAGCAGCAGGGTCATGAGTGATGTCGCGCCTCTTCAATCCTTTCACAGCGCCGGGCGCACGGCAAGGGAGACCCTCGGGGCGAATGTCGAATGCCGAATGTCGAATTTCGAGGGACCGTCACACCGTCACGCAGTTCCACCGCTGGCGCGATTCCTTCGACATTCCACATTCAGCATTCGACATTCAGCATTCGACATTCGTCTGGAGTTTCCCTCCACGTCCTCCTCAGGGTATAGTCACAGGGGTTCGCCCCTGGAGGACAATGCGCCATGGCTGTCGACCCCGAGTTGCTCGAGATTCTCGCCTGTCCCAACTGCAAGACGCCGGTCGAGCTGGTCAAGGACGGCACGGCGCTCAAGTGCCGCCAGTGCAACCGGGTCTACCCCATCAAGGACGACATCCCGGTCATGCTGATCGAGGAGGCGACCGTCGAGCCGTAGCCGGTCGCGCGATCCGAGCCATGCCTTCTGCACTCGCAGCGCCGTCGGCGACGACGGCGCGCCTCGAGCAAATCACCTACGGCGGGTTGTTGGCGCTCGTGGCGGTCGTGTACTTCTCGATCGCGGCCGCGGGCGTGTTCCTCGCCGTCACGTTGCTCGGCTGGATCGCGCTCCTCGTCGTGGGCCGCGAGCGGCTGGAGCTGCCGTCGTTTGCGTGGCCGCTGGCGGGCTACATGGCCTGGACGCTGCTCGCGGTGGCCTTCTCGCTCCACCCGGCGCGTAGCCTGAGCGACCAGCGCGAGCTGCTGCTGTTCCTGCTCGTGCCTGCGGTGTACCGCGTCGCCCGCGGCCGCCGGGCGCTCACCGTGCTCGACGTGCTGATCTCGGTGGGCGCGCTCAGCGCGCTCGTCGGCGTGTTCGAGTACGGCGTCCTGAACTTCGACACGCTCGGCCGGCGCCCGCAGGGCACGCTCGGGCACTACATGACCTACTCGGGCACGCTGATGCTGGCCCTCGGCGCCGCCACGGCCCGCGTGCTCTTCCGCAAGGAGAACCGCACCTGGCCGGTGCTGATCCTGCCGGTGCTCGCCGTCGCGCTGTCGCTCACCTTCACCCGCAGCGCCTGGGTCGGCGCGTGCGTGGCCGTGGGCCTGATCTTCGTGCTCAAGGACCTGCGGCTGCTCGGCATCCTGCCGGTCCTGGCGGCCGTCTTCTTCGCGACGGCGCCGGCCGCGCTCACCGCGCGCGTGTACTCGACGTTCAACCTGAACGACCCGACCAACCGCGACCGGGTGGCCATGGCCCAGGCCGGCCTGCACATGGTGCGCGACCACCCGATCTTCGGTCTCGGGCCGGCGATGGTGATCGAGGTCTACCCCGAGTACCGCGAACCCGACGCGGTCGAGCCGATCAACCCGCACCTGCACAACGTGCCGTTGCAGATCGCCGCCGAACGTGGCCTGCCGGCGCTCGCCCTCTGGCTCTGGTTCGTGCTGCTCGTGGCGCGCGATCTCTGGCGCCGGTTTCGCGCCGGCCCGTACCCCGCGCTCGCCGCCGCTGGCCTCGCCGCATTGGCCAGCATGCTGGCCGCCGGCCTCTTCGAGTACAACTTCGGCGACTCCGAGTTCCTGATCCCGTTCCTCGTCCTCGTCACGCTGGCGTTCGCCGCCGAGCGCGGGAACCGGAGCGCCGCCGCCCCCACGCCGTGACCGCCGCGAGCGCACGCGCCGTCGTCTCGCGCTTCCCCGGCCGGTCGATCCTGGTCCTCGGCGACCTGATGCTCGACCACTTCGTCGTGGGGCGCGTCACGCGGATCTCTCCCGAGGCGCCGGTGCCCGTCGTGTGGTTCGAGCGCGACGAGTACCGCCTCGGCGGCGCCGCCAACGTGGCCGCCAACCTCGTCGGCCTCGGCGCGCGCGTCTCGGCCGTCGGTGCGGTCGGCGCCGACGCCGCGGCCGACCGCCTGCGGGACGGCCTGGCGCGCGCCGGCATCGGCTTGACCGGCGTCGCCACCGACCCGTCACGCCCGACGACGACGAAGATGCGCGTGGTGACGGAGCGCAACCAGCAGGTGTCGCGCATCGACTACGAGAGCGACCGCGATCTGGCGCCGGAGGTCGAAACCGCGCTCGCCGCGGCGCTCGAGACCGCGACGGCGTCGGCCGACGCCGTGGTGGTATCCGACTACCTGAAGGGCACGGTGACGCGCGCGCTTGCCGCGCGCGCGATCGCGCTGGCGCGCGCGCGCGGCGTGCCCGTCGTCGTCGATCCGAAGGTGCCGCACGTGGACCGCTATCGCGGCGCCACGCTGGTGACGCCCAACCACCACGAGGCGGAGGTCGTCACGCTGCTGCCGATCCGCACGCCCGACGAGGCGCGCGAGGCCGCCCGCGCGTTCCGGGCGCGAGCCGGCTGCGACGCCGTGCTGGTCACGCGCGGCGAGCACGGCATGTGGCTGCTCGACGCCGACGGCGCCGAGCACGACCTCCCCGCCGCCGCGCGTGAGGTGTCGGACGTCACGGGCGCCGGCGACACCGTCACCGCCACCATCGCGCTCGGCCTGGCCGCCGGCGCCTCCCTCCTCGACGCCGCCAGCCTCGCCAACCACGCCGCCGGCATCGTCGTCGCCAGGTTCGGCCCGGCGACGGTGTCGCCCGACGAGCTGATCAAGTCGTTCCAGGACTGAAGCGGGTGGCCCAGCCCCCAGTCCCCTCAGCATCAGCCGTGAGCCCTGAGCCCGTGAGCCCTGAGCCGATCTACTCGCACCGATTCGACACCAGCAGCAGCTCGGACACGGGCTTGAGGGCGAGCACGTTGCCGATCTTCACGTCGAAGACGGGCCGGCGGGCGACGACGCAGGTCGGGCCGGGCAGCTGGCCCTGAAGGGTCTCGTAGTCCTCCTGGGTCATCAGGCAGTAGGTCTCGCCTTCCTTGAAGACGTTCGCCACCGCCGTCGGCTCGAAGAGCTCGAGCACGGGCCGGTGCAGGTAGTAGACGAGGCTCGGGAGCGCCATGCGGTAGTAGGCCACCCGGGCCGAGCTGCCGGCGGTCGCCTCGATGCGCGCGGCCATGGCCGGCACGGGCTGGTACTTGCGGAAGCTGGGCAGCGCCTGGAGCACGAAGATCCAGTTGATGGCGACGGCCGCGGCGCCGATGACGGCGACCGCGGCAAACGTGCGCCGGCGCGCGGCGAAGGCGGCCGTCGCCAGACCGGCCGCGATCGCGACCCCGCCGGTGGCGGCGGCGCCGTCAATCGCGTAGACCCGGGCGGGCGAGGTGAAGAGGAACAGGATGCCGGCGCCGGCGGCGGCCACGAACGCGCCCGCCGCGCAGGTCATCCAGCGCACGAGCGGCGGCGCCTCGCCCCGGCGCGCGGTCCCGGCCTCGGCGAGGAACGCGCCGATGAGCGCCGCGATGGCCGACACCGCCGGGAAGATGTAGAGGTCCTGCTTGGTGTGCGAGAAGGTGAAGAAGCCCACGATCACGACGGTCCAGAGGATCAGCAGCGTCGCGAGCCGCCGCGGAATCGCCGCCGCGACGCCGCGGCGGCCGCGCGCGGCCCAGGCGGCGCGGCCGACGAACCAGAGCGCGGCGGGCACGAAGACCGACCACGGGAAGAGGTCGGTGAGCAGCACCGGCCCGTAGAAGAAGAGCCCGCGCCCGGTCGCCGTCGCATCGTACGGGGCCGCGTAGCGCCCCAGGTTCTCGTCGATGAAGAACTTCCTGATGTAGACCCCGCCGTGCTCGGCGTAGAGCGCGGCGTACCACGGCAGCACGATCGCCGCGACGATGAGCGCGCCGGCCGGAATCATGAAGCGGCGCAGATCCGCCAGCCGTCCCTCCAGCGCCAGGTACGCCAGGATCACGAGCCCCGGCAGCACCACCGCGATGGGGCCCTTCGTCATGAAGGCGAGCCCCATCGTGACGTACATCCACGCCAGGTGCCGGCGGCGCCGCTCCGGCTGGCTCTCGGCCAGCACCAGGAAGAGGAGCGTCAGCCCCATGAACATCGTGACGTAGACGTCGATGAAGATCCGGCGCGCGAACATCACGACGCGCGGCGCCGACGCGATCGCCAGCGCCGCGACGAGGCCCGCCTCCACCGAGAACGCCCGGCGCGCGATCAGGAATGCCGCGACCATCAGCCCGAGCGCGCCGAGCGCGATCGCCACGCGCTCGGTCACGATCGACGTGCCGAACGCGCGGTAGAACCCCGCGACGATCCAGTAGCTGAGCGGCGGCTTGTTGAAGCGCGGCGCCCCGTTGAAGCTCGGGTTGACGTAGTCGCCGGTCTCGACCATCTGCCGCGGCGTCTCGACGTAGAACGCCTCGTTGGCGTCCCAGATCGCCGAGTCGCCGAGCCCCACGAAGTAGGGCACGACCGCCAGCGCGAGGAGGACGAGGAGGACGGTGCGGCGCATCAGTGTCTGAAGTGCCTCCGGCCTGTGAACACCATCGCCAGGCCGTGCTCGTCGGCCGCGGCGATCACCTCGGCGTCGCGCACGGACCCGCCCGGCTGCACGACGGCCGTCGCGCCCGCCGCCGCCACGGCGTCGAGGCCGTCGCGGAACGGGAAGAAGGCGTCGGAAGCCGCCACCGAACCCGCCAGGGTCGCCGTCGCCTTCATCTGCGCGACCTTCACCGCGTCGACCCGGCTCATCTGCCCGGCGCCGATGGCCAGCGTGCGGTCGGCCGACGTGAAGATGACGGCGTTCGACTTCACGTGCGCGCACACCCGCCAGGCGAAGCGCAGCGCCTGCCACTCCTCGGGCGTCGGCTGCCGCGCCGTCGCCACGCGGAGGTCCGCCGGCCCCGGCCACGGCCCGCGCGCCTCGAGCACGCGGTCGCGCTCCTGCGCGAGCAGCGCGCCCAGAATCGCGCGCACGTCGCGGCCGCCCTCGCGCTCGAGTGCGCCGAAGTCGGCTACGACGACGCGCATGTTCTTCTTGGCCGCCAGGATCGCGCGCGCCGGCTCCTCGACGCCCGGCGCCACCACGGCCTCGATGAAGGTCGACGCAATCGCGGTCGCGGCCTCGGCGTCGACGGCGCGGTTCAGCCCGACGATGCCGCCGAAGGCCGAGAGCGCGTCGGCGTCACGCGCGCGCACGTACGCCTCGACGAGCGAGGCGCCCGTCGCCGCGCCGCACGGGTTGGTGTGCTTGATGACCGACGCGGCCGGCTCGCTGAACTCCAGCACGATGCGCGCGGCGGCGTCGAGATCGAGCAGGTTCGTGTACGACAGCCCCTTGCCCTGCAGCACCTCGGCCGCGCCGAGCCCGGCGCCCGACCCGTCGGTGTACCAGGCCGCCGGCTGGTGCGGGTTCTCGCCGTAGCGCAGGTCGCCGATCTTCCCGCCGCCCACGCGCAGCCGCGCCGGAAGGCCCGTCTGCGGCGCGCACGCGAAGCCCGCGCCGGACGCGTCCGCAGTGACGGTCGCGAGCGTCGAGGCGATCGTCTCGTCGTAGGCCGCCGTGTGCGCGAACGCCTTCTGGGCGAGGGCGAAGCGAAACGCCGGCGTGGGCCCGCCCGCGGCCCCGAGCGCTGCGAGCACGCGGGGGTAGTCCGCCGGGTCGACGACCACGAGCACGTCACGGAAGTTCTTCGCCGCCGCGCGCACCAGGCTCGGGCCGCCGATGTCGATCTCCTCCACCAGCGCGTCGAACGGCGTGGCGGGGTCCGCCGCCGCGCGCGCGAACGGATACAGGTTCACGACCACCAGATCGACCGGCCGGATGCCCTGGCGCTCCAGGGCCGCCAGGTCGTCGGGCCGGTGCCGCCGGGCGAGGATGCCGGCGTGGATGGCGGGGTGCAGGCTCTTCACCCGGCCGTCCATCATCTCGGGAAAGCCGGTGACGTCGGACACGCCGACGACGGGGAGGCCGGCCTCCGCCAGGGCGCGGGCGGTGCCGCCGGTGGAGACGAGCTCGACGCCGCGGGCGGCCAGGCCCTTGGCGAACCCGGCCAGGCCGGTCTTGTCGGACACGCTGAGAATGGCTCGCATGGGTCTGGAATCCGGAACGGTCATCACCTGCCGGGAATGGTTGAGGTCGCCGGGCCGCCGGGGCCGGCGCCGAACCGTCGTCTTGACAAGCTCCAGTGAGGCTGGCTACTATTGCCACCGGCGCTGGCGGGCCGGCGCCGGTCGAAGAGACCGCCTTCGCGGTCTTTTTTTGTGCCCGGTCGCCGCGGGATCGCGGACGGGCGGGCTCGGCGAATCAAGCGGCGCTCCGCGCCGCGCAAGGCAAGGCAGGCAAAGCACGATGCGCATCACAGGCAAGGTCAAGTGGTTCAACAACGCCAAGGGTTACGGCTTCATCGAGCGTGATTCGGGGAGCGATGTGTTCGTCCATTTCTCCGCGATTCAGGGCAACGGCTTCCGCACGCTCGAGGAAGGCCAGGCGGTGGAGTTCGAGATCGTTGACGGCCCCAAGGGCCCGCAGGCCGGCAACGTCACGAAGCCGGCGTCCGAGTAACGCCGCCCTCGCGCGCCCCGGATCGGCCCCCCCGGTCCGGGGCGTTCGTCTGTACGCCCCCGCTCACTTCCCTTTCGGCCCCTTCGTCCCCTTCGCCGACAGCGCCACCTTGCCGTCCTTCTCGGTGACCTTGAAGGCCACCTCGGCGCTGCCCGCGTCCCGGATCTTCTTCACCTGGTCGCGAACGAGCGCGGCGAACTTGTGGAAGGGGACGGCGTCGTGGCCGCCCGAGCGGCGGGCGTCCATCACCGACTCGTACAGGTTGTGGAGCTTGTCCATCTCCCGCATCGGGTCGGTGAACGAGGTGACGTGCAGCACCCGCTTGTCGCTCCGCTCGCGGCCGCCGGGCGGCGCCTCGCCGCCGCGCGGCATGAGCGGGCCGGGCCGTCCCTCCTCCTTCGCGCGCAGCGCGCGATCCCATAGATCGACGAAGGCCTGATAGCGCGCCTGGAGCGTCGAGAACCTGAAGCGCTCCATCGAGCCCTGGATGTAGCCGCGGTCCCACCGCTTCACGAGCGCGTCCACGCGCCCGCGCGTCTCCCAGGGCGGCCGCGGCAGCCGGCCGGCGAAGAACATGTTGTACTCCGCCTCCAGCCGCTTCAGCTCCGTTTCGAGCACCTGCAAGTCGCGCCGGATATCGCCTTCGTCTGTCACGATCGCTGATCTCGCGCGGTCACCGGATGAGCAGCCACAACAGCGGAAGCCACAGCTCCCGCGCGTACGGCATCGGTTGATCGTCGAGCAGCACCTCGGCGGCGTCCAGCCGGCCGATGATCGCCCAGAGCTCGCGAATCCGCAGCACGTCCTGCGACCGGAACCGCGCGCGGTGGCGGCGCTCCGCCCCAACGCCGGCCTCACGGTACTCCTCCGACGCCCTGGCCAGCTCCACGGCCCGCGCGTAGTCGGGCCCGTCGAACGGCGGAAAGACGAACGTCAGCGAGAAGGGCCGCGGCGGCGTCCCGAAGAGCGCGGCGGCCAGCTGGGGATCGAGCGCGGCCAGCTCCTCGTCGGTCGGCGTCTCCGGCAGGTCGACGTACGGCCAGAACCGCTCGAGGGGCCGGTATGCCGGCGTCTCGCGGCCCGGGTCGTCCCGGTCCGGGGCAGGTGTGGGTCGGTCGCTCATGCGTTCACGTCGCTCGCGGTTTCGGTTGCGTGTGTGATGGTATCCTGAATGCGCGCGAAGCGGCAACCGACGTCGGGCGCTGGGCGCTGGGCGCCCCGTGAGCCGCGAACCACCTACCGTGACAGGCTTTCGCCTCATCCCCTCCATCGAGCAGCTGCGGCAGCGCGCCGGCGTGCAAGCGCTCGAGGCCCGCTACGGCCGCGAGGCCGTCGTGGCCGCGCTGCGCGAGGAGGCCGACGCGTTGCGCGGCCGGCTGGCCGCCGGGGCCCCGGGCGTCACGACCCCCGAGGAGGCGGCCGGCGACATCGAGCGCGGCCTCCACCTCCGCCTGGCCGAGCGCCACCACCCGTCGCTCGTCCGGACCATCAACGCGACCGGCGTCGTCATCCACACGAACCTCGGGCGCGCGCCGCTCGCCGCCGCGGCCGCGCGACGGGTGGCCGACCTGGCCGCCGGGTACACCAACCTGGAGTACGACCTCGGAGCGGGCGGGCGCGGCCGGCGCGACGTGCACGCCGAGCGGCTCCTCTGCCGGCTCACCGGTGCCGAGGCCGCCGTCGTCGTCAACAACAACGCCGCGGCGACCATGCTGACCCTGGCGGCGCTCGCCGCCGGACGCGAGGTCGTGATCTCGCGCGGCGAGCTCGTCGAGATCGGCGGCGGGTTCCGCGTGCCGGACGTGATGGCGCAGTCGGGTGCGATCCTCCGCGAGGTGGGCACCACCAACCGGACGCGCGCGGCCGACTACGCCGCCGCCGTGTCCGAGCGCACGGGGCTCATCCTGCGGGTGCACCCGTCCAACTTCCGGGTCGAGGGGTTCACCGAGCGCCCGACGCTCGACGAGGTCGTGGCCGTCGGCCGCCGGTTCGGCGTGCCGGTGGTCGAGGATCTGGGCAGCGGCTGGCTCGGCGGCCCCGCTGGCGAGCCCGGCGGCCCGCTCGGCGACGAGCCCGAGGTGGGCGCGAGCGTGCGCGCCGGCGTGCACGTCGCCTCGTTCAGCGGCGACAAGCTGCTCGGCGGCCCGCAGGCGGGCCTCATCGTGGGCCAGGCGGACGCGGTGCGGCGCATCCGCGCGCACCCGCTGATGCGCGCGTTTCGCGTGGACAAGATGACCTACGCCGCGCTCGAAGCCACCCTGCAGGAGCACCTCGCGGGCCGCGCCGCCGCCACCGTGCCCGTGAC
>JAHECP010000177.1 GCA_024641665.1 Acidobacteriota bacterium | reverse complement strand
CGCAGCGCCGGCCGTCGGGGCCGCGCCGCGACCGGCCCGCGCGGCCGGCGATGCCGGCCACCGCCGCGGCGCCACCACCCATCACCCGCAGCATCACGCTCGCTGAAGGCATGACCGTCAAGGACCTGGCCGACAAGCTCGACGTGCGCGCGAAGGACGTGCTGAAGAAGCTCATCGAGAAGCGCATGGTGATGACCATCAACACCACGCTCGACACCGAGACCGCCACGATGATCGCGCGCGAGTTCGGCGCCGAGGTGCAGATGCGCACCTTCGAGGAAGAGCTGCTCGAAGCCGAGTCGATGGACGTCAGCCCCGAGGATCTGGTGCCGCGCGCGCCGGTGGTCACCGTCATGGGCCACGTGGACCACGGCAAGACGACGCTGCTCGACGCCATCCGCGAGACGCGCGTGGCCGAGCGGGAGGCCGGCGGCATCACGCAGCACATCGGCGCCTACGCGGTGGACGTCAACGACCGCAAGGTGGTGTTCCTCGACACGCCGGGTCATGAGGCGTTCACGATGATGCGCGCCCGCGGCGCGCGCGTGACCGACGTCGTGGTGCTCGTCGTGGCCGCCGACGACGGCGTGATGCCGCAGACCAGGGAGGCCATCGACCATGCCAGGGCGGCCGGCGTGCCGATCGTGGTGGCCGTCAACAAGATCGACAAGTCCGAGGCCAACCCCGATCGCGTGAAGAAGGAGCTCGCGGACCTCGGCCTGGTGCCGGAGGAATGGGGCGGCCAGACGGTCACGGTGGCCGTGTCGGCCAAGAAGCGCCAGAACCTCGACGCGCTGCTCGAGATGATCCTGCTCGTCACCGAGATGGGCGAGCTCAAGGCCAACCCCAAGCGCAACGCCACGGGCACGGTGCTCGAGGCGAAGCTGGACCGGGGCCGCGGCCCGGTGGCCACGGTGCTCGTGCAGGACGGTACGCTGCGCGTCGGCGACACGTTCATCGCGGGGATCGTCGTCGGCAAGGTGCGCGCTCTCATCGACGACCGCGGGCGCCCGACGAAGTCGGCCGATCCGTCCACGCCGGTCGAGGTGCTCGGGTTGAGCGGCCTGCCGCAGCCGGGCGACACGTTCCAGGCGCTCGACGACGCCGCCAAGGCGCGCCAGATCGCGCTCTACCGGCAGACGCAGGCCAAGGAGAAGGCGCTCGGCGGCCGCAGCGCGCGGCTCACGCTGGACTCGCTGCAGCAGCAGATCGCCGCGGGCGACGTCAAGGAGCTGCCGATCATCATCAAGGCCGACGTGCAGGGCTCGGCCGAGGTGCTGGCCGATACCCTCACCAAGCTCAGCGACGAGCGCGTGAAGATCAGGATCATCCACAGCGGCGTCGGCGCGGTGAGCGAGTCGGACGTACTGCTGGCCTCGGCCTCGAACGCCATCATCATCGCGTTCAACGTGCGGCCCGACCGGAACGCCGCCGACGTGGCCGAGCGCGAGTCGATCGAGATCCGGCAGCACTCGGTCATCTACAACGTCACCGACGAGATCAAGAAGGCCATGGCCGGCCTGCTCGAGCCGACGCTCAAGGAGGTCCACCTGGGCACGGCCGAGGTGCGCCAGACCTTCAAGGTGCCGAAGCTCGGCATGGTCGCCGGCTGCCTGGTGACCGACGGCCGCGTCACGCGCGCCGGCGACGCCCAGGCCCGCCTGCTGCGCGACGGCATCGTCGTCTTCGAGGGACGCCTCGCCTCGCTCCGCCGGTTCAAGGACGACGTGAGCGAGGTCAAGAACGGGTTCGAGTGCGGCATCGGCCTCGAGCGCTACAACGACATCAAGGTCGGCGACCGGATCGAGGTGTTCGTAGTCGAGCGCGTCGCGGCCACGGTGTAGGCCGTGTCCCAGGGCTCCCGTCCCGAGCGCGTGGGCGAGCAGATCCGGGTCGAGCTCGCCACGCTGCTCGCGCGTGAGGTGAAGGACCCGGGCATCGGGTTCGTGACACTCACGACCGTGCGCGTCACCGCGGACCTGCAACTCGCTCGCGTCTACTACACGGTTCTCGGCGACGACAAGGCGCGCCGCGACACCGCCCGCGCGCTCGACCGCGCCACGCCGTTCCTGCGCCGTCAGGTCGCGTCGCGGCTGCGCCTGCGCCGCGCGCCGGAGCTCGCGTTCCACTACGACGAGACCATTGCGAAGCAGGAACGCGTGGAGCAGCTCCTCCGGGAAATCCATGAGCAGCAGGCCGCCGCGGGCGGGCCGGCGCAGGACGACGACGAGCCGCATGACTGATTCGACCGGCCTGATCCCGATTCGCGACGCCCTCGCGCGCGGCCAGCGGTTCCTGCTCACCTCGCACGCCCGCCCCGACGGCGACTCCATCGGCTCCCAGGTCGCGCTCGCCCTCGCGCTTCAGGCCCTCGGCAAGACCGTCCGTATCGTCAACCGCGACCCGGCGCCGGCGCCCTACCTCGCCTTCCCCGGCGTGGAGCTGATCGAGGTGGCGGCCGCGGTCGACGGCGCGTTCGACGCGGCGATCGTGCTCGAGTGCGGCGAGCTGTCGCGTCCCGACGTCGCCGGCCTCGACCGCTATCCGGTCGTCAACATCGACCACCACACGGGCAACACCGGCTACGGCGCGCTGAACTGGTACGACCCGTCGGCGGCCGCCTGCGCTGAGATGGTGCTCGATCTCGTCGACGCGCTCGGCGTGCCGCTCACCCGCGCGATGGCCACCGGCCTCTACGTGGCCATCCTCACCGACACGGGGTCGTTCCGCCACGCCAACATCACCGCGCGCACCTTCGACGCGTGCCGGCGCACGGCGGCGGCCGGCGTGGACGCCGCGGCCGTCGCGCGGCAGGTCTTCGACAGCAGCTCGGTCGGCAAGCTGAAGCTCATGGGCGCGCTGCTCGGCGGCATGCGCCTCGAGGCCGGCGACCGCCTGGCGGTGCTCTCCCTCGACGACGAGATGCTCCGGACGAGCGGCGCGACCCGCGACGACACCGAGGGGCTCGTCAACCTGCCGTTCGCGGCCCGCGAGGTGCGCGCCGTGGCGTTCTTCAAGGTCGAGGGTCCCGACGAGGTGCGCGTGAGCCTGCGCTCGAAGGGCGCCGTGGACGTGCGCGCCGTGGCCGTCCGTCACGGCGGCGGCGGGCACCCCAACGCCGCCGGCTTCTCGGTCGCCGGCACCTACGAGTCGGTGCGCGGCCGCATCGTGAGCGAAGTCGCCGACGCCATCGCCCTGAGCCCTGAGCCGTGAGCCGTGAGCCGACTCTGATGCATGGGATCTTCATCATCGACAAGCCGGTCGGCCCGTCGTCGCACGACGTGGTCGCCCGCGTGCGCCGCGCGACCGGCATCAAGCGGGTCGGCCACACGGGCACGCTCGACCCGATGGCCACCGGCGTGCTCGTGCTGCCCGCGGGACGGGCCACGCGGCTCGCCCGCTTCCTGGGCGCCGGCGAGAAGGTCTACGAGGCGACGTTCCGGCTGGGCACGGCCACCGACACGTACGACGCCACCGGACGGCCGGCGCCGTGGGCCGACGCGCTCGAGACCGCCGCCGCCATCCGGCCGCTCGACACCATCGCACGCGCGGATGTCGAGGCCGCGCTCGCCGAGTTCCGGGGCAGCATCCGGCAGAGCCCGCCGCCGTTCTCGGCCAAGCGGGTCGCGGGCACGCGGGCCTACGCGCTCGCCCGGCGCCGGGCGCCGGTCGCGCCGCCGCCCGTGGTCGTGACCGTGCACGAGATCGAGCTCCTGGCGTTCGAGGGCACGCGGGTGAGCGTGCGGATCGTGTCGTCGCCGGGGTTCTACGTGCGGTCGCTCGGGCACGACCTGGGGGTGCGGCTGGGCTGCGGCGCGCACGCGGAGGCCATCCGGCGCACGCGGTCGGGCGGCTTCGGGATCGAGGTGGCGGTGCCCCTCGACACGATCGAGGCGGAAGGCCTGGACGCGGTCGAGCGGCTGGTGCCGATGGCGGACCTGCTGCCGCAGTTCCCGGGCGTGGTGCTGACCGAGCAGGGGGCGCGGCGGGCGGCCCACGGCAACGCGATCCGTCCGGCCGACGTGGCCGGGCGGGTGGACGGCCTGGCCCAGGCCGGAGGGCCGGTGCGGCTCCTCGACCGGGAGGGCGGCCTGCTCGGAATCGCCGAACCCGGGACGGGGCCGGCTTTACATCCGGTGGTGGTCCTGGTGTAAAATATTGAGTTGCTTCATGATAGGGGTTCCCCAACAACGGCGGTCTGGTACGGCTTCACGGTGCCGAGGTCTGGGCCGTGCGTGGAGGTAGCACAGTGACACTGACGAAGGATCGCAAGGACGAGGTCATCGGCACGTACCGGATCCACGACACCGACACCGGCTCTCCCGAGGTACAGGTGGCGCTGCTCAGCGAGCGCATCAACTACCTCACCGAACACTTCAAGACCCACGCGAAGGATCATCATTCGCGGCGCGGCCTGCTCAAGCTGGTCGGGCAGCGCCGGCGCCTGTTGGACTACGTCAAGAGCAAGGATTCCGAGCGGTACGCGGAGCTCATCCGCCGGCTTGGCATTCGCAAGTAGGGACCGCGGGGCCGCCGGGCCGGACGGCCCCCTTCCCGCCCTCGCAAGCCCCACTACGGAAGGATCGAGGCACGAAAACCATCATGCATACACGTCAAGTCAAGATTGGCCGGGAGATGCTCACCATCGAGACCGGCAAGCTGGCCAAGCAGGCCGACGGCGCGGTCACCGTCCGCTACGGCGACACGGTCGTCCTCGCCACCGCGTGCTACGCCCCCCACGAGCGCGAGGGCATCGACTTCCTGCCGCTGACGGTGGACTACCGCGAGTACACTTACGCGTCGGGGCGCATTCCCGGCGGGTTCTTCAAGCGGGAAGGCAAGCCGGCCGAGAAGGAAGTGCTCACCTGCCGGCTCATCGACCGGCCGATCCGGCCGTTGTTCCCGTCGGGCTGGCGGCACGAGACGCAGATCATCGCCCTGGTCCTGTCGGCCGACGACGCGCACGACTCGGACGTGCTGGCGATCACGGGCGCGTCGGCGGCGCTGTCGCTCTCGAAGATTCCCTTCGAGCGCACGATTGCCGGCGTCCGGGTCGGCATGGTCGGCGACGAGTTCATCATCAACCCGACCTACGAGGAGCGCCGCAAGGGGCGGCTGGACCTCGTCGTGGCCGGCAGCCGCGACGCGATCGTGATGGTGGAAGCGGGCGCCCGCGAGGTCACCGAGGCGGAGATCGTCCAGGCGCTCGAGCTGGGTCACGACGCCATCCGGCAGCTGGTGGACGCCATCGACGACCTCAAGCGCGAGATCGGGCGCGCGAAGCTGCAGGTGGCGCCCAGGGAGATCGGCACCGAGTTCTACCGCGAGGTCGAGGAGAAGGTGTTCGTCCCGCTCAGCGAGGCGATGCGCATCCGCGGCAAGATCGAGAACTACGACCGCGTGGACCAGCTGCTCGAGGACCTCATCGCGAGCATCCCCGAGGGCGAGGTCGAGCGCAAGCTCGAGGCGAAGGCGATCTTCAAGGAGCTCAAGGAGAAGGTGCTGCGGACCGAGGTGCTCGAGAAGAGCACCCGGCTCGACGGCCGCGCCTTCGACGAGATCCGCCCGATCTGGATCGAGGTGGGCGTGCTGCCCCGCACGCACGGCTCGGCGGTGTTCACGCGCGGTGAGACCCAGGCGCTGGTGACCGCCACGCTGGGCACGGCCGAGGACCAGCAGAAGATCGAGATGGTCGACGGCGAGATCTACAAGCGATTCATGCTGCACTACAACTTCCCGCCGTTCTCGGTGGGCGAGGTTGCGTTCCTGCGCGGCCCCGGCCGCCGCGAGGTGGGCCACGGCGCGCTGGCCGAGCGGGCGCTCGCGCCGGTCGTGCCGTCCGAGGAGGAGTTCCCCTACACCATCCGCGTGGTGTCGGACATCCTCGAGTCGAACGGGTCGTCGTCGATGGCGTCGGTGTGCGGGGGCGCGCTGGCCATGATGGACGCGGGCGTGCCGCTGAAGGCGCCGGTGGCCGGCGTGGCCATGGGCCTGATCATGGACGAGGCGACCGGCAAGCACGCCGTGCTGTCGGACATCGCGGGCGCGGAGGACCACTACGGCGACATGGACTTCAAGGTGGCCGGCACGACGGCCGGGATCACCGCGCTCCAGATGGACATCAAGATCGGCGGCATCACGACGGCCATCATGCAGGCCGCGCTCGAGCAGGCCCACCGCGGCCGGCTCCACATCCTCGGCAAGATGCAGGAGACGCTCTCCGTGCCGCGCGCCAACATCTCCGCCTTTGCCCCGCGCATCGTCACGATCAAGATCCCGGTGGACAAGATCCGCGACGTCATCGGGCCGGGCGGCAAGATGATTCGGAGCATCATCGACCGCTGCGGCGTGAAGATCGACGTCGAGGACGACGGCCGCGTGAACGTCGCGTCGGTCGACGAGGCCTCGGCGCTGAAGGCCATCGCGATCATCGAGGAGCTGACTGCCAGCCCCGAGCTCAACAAGACCTACATGGGCAAGGTGCAGCGGATCACCGACTTCGGCGCGTTCGTCGAGATCATGCCGGGCGTGGACGGCCTCCTGCACGTGTCGGAGATCGCCCACTACCGCGTGAAGGACGTGCGTGACGAGCTGAAGGAAGGCGACCAGGTCCTGGTGAAGGTGATCAACATCGACCCGTCCGGCAAGGTCCGGCTGAGCCGCAAGGCGCTCTTACCGGAACCTGAGGGCGGCGTGCCCCCGACGAGCGACGCGGGCAGCGCGCCCGGCGGACGACCGCACGGCGAGCGGCCGCGCCACCGGCGCGAGCACGCGCGCCGCGGCTGACCTGAGGGCCCGGGCAACCAACCGGGCCGGCCGAGCGTCAAAACCACTGGAAGGCCGGGGCGGCACCGCGCCCCGGCCGGGCTCCCCCGGGCAGCAGACCATGCGCACTCCAAGACTCCGTCCGACCGGCGGGGCGGGCCCCGCCCACCGCTCGCGTCTGTGGATGCTCGCGTCGGCCGCCCTGCTCGTCGCCGCAGCCGGAGCCGTCCTGGCCTGGTCGCGCGCGACCCAGGACCCGACCGGCACCACCCGCGAGTTCTCCGTCTCGGCCCGGCGCTACGAGTTCACGCCGGCGCGCATCGAGGTGGACCAGGACGCTCTCGTGAAGATCGAGTTCACCGCCGAGGACATCCCGCACAGCTTCACCGTGGACGCCTACCGGATCGCCAAGCGCGCCGGCGCCGGCCAGACGGTGACCTTCGAGTTCCGGGCCGACAAGCCCGGCACCTTCCGCTACTACTGCAACCTCGCGATCGACGACGGCTGCCGCAAGATGCAGGGCGAGATCGTCGTGCGGCCGAAGAAACCCTGAGCAGATCCCGGCGCTTCACTCCGCGCCCTTCGCGTCCGCCGTGGTGAGCGTGGGTACCCCGGTCAGCGTGACGGCGGGGTCGCGAGCGCGGCGGCGATGCGTTCGCGGATGGGCGGGTGACTATAAAAGAGCACCTGCACCAGGCGCGAGGGGTTGTCCTCGGCCAGGTTCTGCGCCGCCAGCCGGCGCATGGCCGACACGAACGCCGCCGGCCGCCCGGTGATCGCCAGCGCGAAGCGGTCGGCCCGCCGTTCCTGCCAGCGCGACAGCGCGTGCACCGCCGGGACGAGGGCGACCGACACCACGCCGCTGGCGAGCAGCAGCAGCGGCAGCCCCGCCACGTCGGCCCGGCTCTCGAGCCCCGCGAGCGACCCGAACGCGCCGAGCGCCCAGTCGGCGCAGGCGAACCCGGCGAAGATGAGCGCGGTCTCGACAGCGATCGCCCGCCAGATGTCGAGGTGCACGTGATGCGCCAGTTCGTGCGCCAGGATGGCCTCGATCTCGTGGTCGGAGTACTCCGCGACGAGCGTGTCGGAGACGAGAATGCGGCGGGTGCGGCCCAGACCGACCAGCGCGGCGTTGGCGCGCCGCGTCCGTTCGCCGACGTGCCACAGGTAGACGCCCAGCACGCGGCTGCCCGCGCGCTCGGCCAGGCGCGTCAGCCGCGTGGCCAGCGCCTCGCGGTCGAGCGGCGTCACGCGGTAGAAGAGCGGCAGCAGGAGGACCGGCGCGAGCTGCGCCAGTCCGACCGTCGCGCCCGCGAAGATCGCGGCCGCCGCGATCCACCACACGAGCGGCGCGGCGCGCAGCAGGGCGTAGACGACCAGCGCGCCGAGCAGCCCGAAGATCAGCCCGATGGCGGCCGCCTTCAGGTGGTCGAGGCCCCAGCGTCCCAGCGTCTCGCGCGAGAGCCCGTAGCGCCGCTCCAGCAGGAACCCGCGGTACAGGCTCAGGGGCAGGCCGACCGCTTCGTGCAGCGCCGCGAGGAGGACGACGTACACCGCGACGGCGAGCAGCGGGTGGCCGGCCGCCGCGCGCTCGGCGGCGTCGCGCATCGCGGCCGAAACGCCGGTGGCCAGCAGGCCCGCCAGCAGGAGCGCCTCCACCCCGAGCGAGAGGGCGGACGCGCGCCGACGCAGCCGGTGATAGCGCGAGGCTTTGTCTTCGTTCACGGGGTGCCGGGCCAGGGGTGGCGCGGCGGCCGGCGCGAGGGGCCGGGCCGCCCACGGGATCGGGCAATCAGTTCATCTGCACGGAGATGAGCTTCGAGACGCCCGGCTCCTCCATCGTGACGCCGTAGAGCCGGTCGGCGATCTCCATCGTCTTGCGGTTGTGGGTGATCAGGACGAACTGGGTGTGGTCCTGCATGCCCTGGAGCATCTCCACGAAGCGCCCGATGTTGGCGTCGTCGAGCGGCGCGTCGATCTCGTCGAGCAGGCAGAACGGGCTCGGCCGGTACTTGAAGAGCGAGAACATCAGCGCCATCGCGGTGAGCGCCTTCTCGCCGCCCGAGAGCAGCTGCACGCTCTGCAGCCGCTTGCCGGGCGGCTGCGCGATGATGTCGATCCCGCTCTCGAGCTCGTCCGACTCGTCGAGCAGCACGAGCCCGGCGCGCCCGCCGCCGAACAGCGTCGTGAACGTCTTCTGGAAATGCTCGTTGATGGCCTGGAACGCCTCGTAGAAGCGCTCGCGCGTCGTCCGGTCGATACGCTTGATGGCGTCGCCCGTCGCGGCGATCGACTCGACGAGGTCCTTGCGCTGCGCGGTCAGGAACGCGTGGCGGCTCTCGAGGTCGTCGAACTGCTCGATGGCCATCATGTTGACCGGCCCGAGCCGGTCGATCTTTGCCTTGAGCGCCGCCACCATCTCGTCGGGGGTCAAGGTCCTGGCCGGCGGCGCCGGCGCCTCCCCGGCGTCGGCCGCCTCGTCGCCCTCGGCGAGGTCGGCGCCCTCGGGCTCGTCGGCGACCATCTGGCGCCCGTCGAGCGCCCCGGCGGCCTCCAGGCCGGCCACCTCGGCGGCGACCTCGTCGAGGCCGCTCTGCACCGTCTCGAGGCAGGTGTCGGCCAGGTGCGTCAGATCGCCTTCGGCGGTGGCCTTCGCGATCTCGAGCTTGCCGAGCTCGCTGCGCACGGCGTCGAGCGCCTTGCGCGCCTCGCGGATCTCGTGCTCCTCGGCATCGAAGCGCGCGCGCAGCGAGACCGACTGCGCGTCGGCGACCCGGACCTCGTCCTTGAGCGCGTCGAACGCGCGGATCTCTTCGTCGAGCTGGCGCTCGGACGCCACGATGCCCGCCTCGAGCTCGGCCTTGCGCGCGAGGGCTCGGTCCCGCTCCTCGGATCGCGATCGCACGCGGTCCTCGAGGTCGCGCGCGGTCTCCTCGAGCCGGCCGACCTCGGCCACCAGGCCCGCGGCGCGCTCCACCAGCGCCGCGTGCGTGGCCTTCACCTCGGCGACGCGCGCGCCGCCGCGCTCGACGGTCTCGCGTGCGACGAACAGGCGGCGCTGCGCGGCGGTGAAGCGCTCGTCGGCCTCGCGCTGCTCCGACTCGAGCCGCAGGATCGACTCGTGGGCCTCGGCCTGGCGCGCCTCCAGGGCCTGCTGCTCCTCCTCGGCCCGCTGCCGCTCGACGCCCACCAGCTCCTGCTTGCGCGCCACGCGCCCGGCTTCGTCGCGCGCGCGGGCCAGCCGCGCCTCGAAGCCGACGATCGCCTTCTCCTGCTCGTGCGCCTCGGCCTGGAAGCCGGCGAGGGCCGCGTCGGCCTCCGCGACGGTCACGTCGAGCGCCGCCAGGTCCTCGTTGGCCCGCGCCAGCGCCGTCCGGTCGGCCTCGAGCCGCTCGCCGAGCTCCTTGATCTCGCGCTTGGTCGCGAGGAGGCCGCGGGCCTCGCCCTTCGTGCCGCCGTAGACGAGGTGCGCGCCGCGGAAGACCTCGCCGGCCAGCGTCGCCACGGGTCCCGGCGTGGCGGGAGCCGCGGCGGCGGCCTGCTCGAACGTCTCGGCGATCCAGGCGGCGCCCAGGGCCGCCCGCACGGCGTCCCGATGCGGCCCGTTCACGCGGACGACGTCGGACATCGCCACGAGGCCGGCGGGCGCCCCGCCCACCGGGGCGGCGGCGTCCGGCGCGCCCGCGACCACGAGGAACCCGCAGCGGCCGGCGTCCTGCTGCCGCACGAGCTCCATCCCGACGGCCGCGCGCTGGTGGCTCTCGACGAGCACGTGCTGCAGCAGATCGCCGAGCCACGCCTCGACGGCGCGCTCGTACCGGCGATCCACCTCGAGGCAGTCGGCGACCGATCCGAGCTGGCCCACCGCGCCGTTCGACTCGGCGAGGATCAGGCGCGCCGCGTCGCCGTACTCGGCCCGGGCGTCGTGGGTCTCCTCGAGCGACGCGAGCCGCGCCGCGAGCGCGGCCACGCTCTGCTCGAGCGCGCGGCCCTGGCGGGCCAGCTCCTCGCGCCGCGTGCGCCCGGAGGCCAGCTCGGCCTCGCGCGCCGACGAGGCGAGGCGCGTGGCCTCGAGCGCCTGCCGCGCGCGGTCGAGCGCGGCAGCCGCCTCGGCCTGCTCGACCCTCGCCCGCTCCGCCTCGAGCGCCAGGTCGGCGCGTTCGACGTCGAACCGGCCGATCTCCTCGGCGATGCGCTCGCGCGCGGCGGTCGCGTGATCGACGGCATGGCGTAGCGCCGTCGCGGCGCTCAACGCGGAGAATACCTCGCTG
>JAHECP010000176.1 GCA_024641665.1 Acidobacteriota bacterium | reverse complement strand
GGCCCGGCGCCGCCGGCGACGCCCGCGCCGGCCGACCTCGTCGTGCGCGACGCGCGCATCTACATCGTGGACGCGGTGCGGTCGTGGGCCGAGGCGCTCGCCGTCCGCGGCGGCCGGCTCGTCGCGGTCGGGAGCGACCGCGACGTCCAGCCGTACGTCGGACCGTCCACGCGCGTGGTGGACGCGGGCGGCCGCCTCGTGCTGCCCGGCTTTCACGACTCGCACGTCCATCCGATCAGCGCCGGCCTGGAGGCGCGGCGGTGCAACCTCAACGGGATCGCCTCGCGCGACGGGGTGCTCGCGGCCGTGAAAGCGTGCGTCGCGGCCGATCCCGCGCGGCCGTGGATCGTGGGTGGCGGCTGGGATCTGACGGTGTTTCCCGACGCCAACCCCTCGAAGGCGCTGCTCGACGCCATCGAGTCATCACGACCGGTGTTCCTGTCGTCGGCCGACGGGCACTCGTCGTGGGTCAACTCGACGGCGCTCGCGCTCGCGGGCATCACGCGCGAGACCCCCGACCCGCCGCGCGGCCGCATCGAGCGCGATCCGAAGACCGGCGAACCCACGGGTACGCTGCGCGAGGCGGCGTCCTCGCTCGTCGAGCGCCTCGTGCCCGCGCCGACGCCCGCGGACTACCGCGCGGGGCTCGACTACGCCCTGCGCCGCTTCGCCGAGGTGGGCATCGTCGCCGTGCAGGAGGCGAACGCGAGCCCCGAGATGCTGGACACCTATCTCGAGGCCGACCATGAGAACCGCCTGACCGTCCGCGTCCGCGCCTCCCAGCACGTCGATCCCGCGAAGGACGTCGAGCAGATCGCCGACCTGGTGGCCGGACGGGGGAAGTACCGCGGCGCCCGCCTGGACGCGGGCACCGCGAAGTTCTTCCTCGACGGCGTCATCGAGGCGAGGACCGCCGCGCTCCTCGCGCCCTACCTCGGATCGACGGGGCCCGGCGACCGCGGCCTGCCCAACTTCGAGCCGGACCGGCTGAACCGGCTCGTGGCCGGGCTCGACAAGGTGGGCTTCCAGGTGCACATGCACGCCATCGGCGACCGCGCGATCCGCATGGGCCTCGACGCCATCGCGTACGCGCGCCAGGTGAACGGTCCGCGCGACGCGCGGCCGCACCTGGCGCACATCCAGCTGTTCGACCCGGCCGACATCCCGCGGTTCCGGCAGCTCGGCGCGATCGCCAATTTCCAGCCGCTCTGGGCGTACGAGGATTCCTACATCCGCGACCTGACGCTGCCCGTGCTGGGTCCCGAACGCTCGCGCTGGCTGTATCCCATCAGGTCGCTGATGGACAGCGGCGCCGTCGTGGTGGCCGGCAGCGACTGGTCGGTGTCGTCGCCCGACCCGCTGCAGGCGATGGAGGTGGCAATCACGCGGCGCGAGCCGGGCGCGCCCGCGGGCCCCGCCTGGATTCCCGAGGAGACGGTCGACCTGCCGCGCATCATCGCCGCCTACACGATTGCCGGCGCGTACGTCAGCTTCGAGGAGAAGGACAGCGGCTCGCTCGAGACGGGCAAGCTCGCCGACTTCGTCGTGCTGGACCACGACCTCTTCGCGATTCCCGCGAACCAGATTCACGCCGCGAAGGTGCTGTGGACGGTGTTCGAGGGGAAAGAGGTGTATCGGAGTGAGGACTGGAAGTGAATTCCGACGAATGACGAATGTCGAATGCGGAATGTCGAATGGTGAACGGCTCACGGCTCAGGGCTCACGGTTGACCCTCCGCTGTCTCCGCGGTGAACCGTCTCCAGCCCTCCTCACGGCGCCTTGCGCCGGTCGTCCAGCTTGAACAGCTTCACCGCGTTCTCGGCGAGGATCTTCCGGCGGTCGGTCTGCGGGATCGCGAGCTCGTCGATGAACTGGAGGTAGCTCTCCATCGACGAGATGGGCCAGTCGGTGCCGTACAGCACCTTCGACGGATGCACCCCGTACACGAGCATCTCCTGCAGCTGCCTCCGCATGAACGACTCGAAGCGGTCCGTGAAATCGCCCAGCACCAGGCCCGAGATGTCCGTGTAGACGTTCTCGTTCTTGTAGACCACCTCCATGGTGTCGCGGATCCACGGATTGCCCACGTGGCAGATCACGAACTTCACCTTCGGGTGATCCACCGCCACCTCGTCCACGTGGATCGGCTGCGAGTACTTCACCTTGCCCGTGGGCGTGTAGGTGTCGCCCGAGTGGATCATCACCGGCACGTCGAAGCGTTCCGCCAGCGCGTACACCGGGTCCAGCTTCGGATCGACGGGGTAGAAGGGCTCGTAGCCCGGGTACAGCTTGAGCCCGCGCACCGAGCCCTCGCGGAGGAACGGCTCGAGCTCCTCGAGGTCGCCCGGGGTGAGGTGCAGGTAGCTGAGGCCGGCGACGATGAAGACGTTGGGGAGGCTGCGGGTGGCCTCGACCGAGGTGCGCGTGGACGGCCGGCCCGGTGTCACCTTGTAGGACGTCAGCACGAGCGCGATGTCCACGCGGTTCCGGCGCATGTGCTGCTGCAGGTCCTCGATGCAGGCGTGGACCGACTCGACGTTCTCGTCGTGGTAGTTGTTGATGTGCGTGTGGCAGTCGATGATCATCGGCGGTGCGCTCCTCCCCGTCACTTCTTCCACATGCGCTCGAGCACGTGCGCGGCCCACTCGCGTCCGCCCAGACCGAAGGCCAGGGCGAGGGCGAGGCAGACGGCGCCGAACGCGATCTGGAACGCCGACACCAGGATCTGCCCGCCGATGTGCAGCTGCTCGAGCGCCACCGACACCACGAAGATGACGACCGCGCCCTGCGCCGTGGCGCTGATGACCTCCGCCCCCGGGACGTCGATGTTGTTCAGGTAGGTGAACACCGCCCCGCGCACGAACCGTCCGAACACGGTGCCGAAGACCAGCACCACGAGCGCGACGAACATGTTCGGCACGTAGAGCACGATCCGCCGGAACAGCTCGTCGACGGCCTCGAGGCCGAGCAGGTGCAGGGCGGCCATCGTGGTCGTGAACAGGATGAACCAGTAGAGGATGTTGCCCAGGATCGTGACGGTCGTGAAGCGCACGCCGCCGCGGAGCAGCACGTCCTCCATGCCGGCTTGTTCGGCCAGACGGTCCACCTGGAGGAAGCGCAGCAGGCGGATCGTGAGCCGCCGGCCGACCCGCGCGACGATCCAGCCGGCGACGAGCACGACGATGGCGAGCGCGACGTTCGGCAGCGTGTCGATCATGGCGCGCCCGAGCGAGTCGAACGATTCCCAGAGTCTCTCGAGTGGCGGCATGGTATCTCCCCCGTCGGATGGGTCCTGACGGACGGCGGCGGCGCCCGTTCCGCGTACGGCCGTTATCGTACCACGCGGGCCTCGCCGGGACGGCCGGCCGCTGCAGGACGAGCGTGGACGACGACCGGGTCGCTAGCGGACGGCGGGCTCGACGGTCCCGCCCGTGAGCTGCAGGGGGCCGCTGGCCTTCGTGCCGTACAGGCACGTGATCATCAGCAGGAGATAATCGCGCAGGTGGCGGGTGATGAGGAAGTTGCGCCGCACGTGCTCGCGCCCGCGGCTGCCCATCCGCCGCGCCTGCTTGGGATGCGAGAGGAGGTAGCGCAGGCGGAACGCCGCGCCCTCGGGTGAGTGCACGAGGAAGCCGTTCACGCCGTTGAACACCTGGGTCGGGATGCCGCCCACCGCGCCCGCGACGACGGGCGTGCCCTTCCAGAGCGCTTCGGCCACGGTGAGGCCGAAGCCTTCGCGCAGCGACTTCTGCAGGACGACGGTGGCGGCCCGCTGCAGGGCGTTGATCGCGACGTGGCTGTCGGCCGCCAGCTCGAGCACGAAGACGTCGGGGTCGCCTGCCGCCGCCGCCTGCACCTCGGCCAGCACCTCCGCGCCCTCGGGGTCGTCGTCGGCGCCGCCCCCCGCGAGCACGAGCTGGCAGTCGAAGGTCTGGCGCACCAGGCGGTAGGCGGCGATGACGCCGAGCGGGTCCTTGAAGCGATCGAAGCGGGAGACCTGCACGAGGATCGGCCGCCGCCGGTCGATGCCGAACCGGTCGGTGACGGCGGTGACCTCCGCGTCGGTCAGCTCCCGGTTCTTGTCGCTCAGCGGATCGATGGACGGTGCGATGAGCAGCTGCGGAATGGGCAGGTCCTGGGCGAACTGCGGCACGTGGAAGATGGCCGCCTCGTACTTGGCGACCGCGCGCCGCAGGAACCGCCACACCCGTTCGTGGGGGCGCGACACGTCGATGTGGCACCGCCAGACGGCGTGCGCGCCGTCCGGCCGGGTGTACTCGAGCAGGTAGGCCGGCTGCGGGTCGTGCACCACGATCACGTCGCCGGCGAGCGTCAACCGGGCGGCGTTCTCCTTCACGCACGCGAGGTAGATGTCGAAGTCCCGGGCCGCGAAATCCGCCTCGCCGCCCTGCAGCGCGTTGTGGAACGCCTTGGTGACCTCGTAGAACTCCGGCGGGCCGCTGATGACGTCCCAGCGGGCGCGAATGCCGAGCGATTCGGTGAGCGGCACGAACCGCCGCAGGATCTCGGCCACGCCGCCGCCGCTGCGCGTCGAGTTGATGTGCTGGATCGTCCGGCCCTGCAGCACCTCGGCGAGCGCGCGGATCTCGTCGAGCGTCGTCTGCGGCGCGATGTCGCGGTAGGCCTCAAGCATGGTTGTGCCTCCGCAGGCCGTCCGCGATCAGCTTCACGAGGTAGTTGCGATTGTCCTCGAGACTGTTCAGGTATGGATCGAACGTGTCGAGGCGGTCGGCGAGATCGGTGAATCCCAGCGCCTCGAACCAGCGCGTGAAGTCGTTCCGGGCGCCGGTGGGCACCACCTTGGACTCGAACAGGTGGTACGCGATCGACTGGATGTCCACCGTCCGGAGCGCCTCGAGGAACGCCTCGGGCGTCGCCGCCGTCTCGCGGCAGGGCAGCACGAGGATGCGCGGCTGGCAGAAGATGAACTCCAGCCCGGGCTGCACCTGCCGCCGGTCGGACGTGTGCGCCAGGTACTGCGCCAGCGCCACCGTGATCTCGTGCCGGATCTCCTGCAGGTTGGCCGCGCGGAACAGGTTCAGGTTCGCGAGGCGCTCGGCCACGACGCCGTTGCCCAGGTGCTGCGCCACCCACCGGGCGAAGTCGTTGGGATATTCGGGCAGGATGTTCGGATCCACCAGGAAGTGCTGGTGCAGGTGGTAGAAGATCGACAGCTCCGTGGCGAGCGTGACGCCCGTGAGCAGCTGGCTGATCGAGCCGGCCCGCATCGGGGTGGCCTCGACCAGGATGGCCGCCTTGCGGAACTCGAACGGTCCGATGAGCGACCGTGACGTCCGCGCGTCGTGAGGCATGGGCGGATCGTCCCGGAGGCCGGGCGCTCCGGGTCACCCGGATCTTAGGTCGGACCCCGGCTGCGGTCAATCCGGCGCGCCCGCCCAGGACGCGGTCGCCACGAAGGCGCGAGGAGAACCCGGTCGCCTCGCTATTCCGCCCGCAGCGCGATGACCGGATCGATGGCCGTGGCGCGGCGGGCCGGGCCGAGGCAGGCGGCCAGTGCCGCCGCCAGGAACACCGCCGCGACGACCGCGAGCGTGACCGGATCGGTCGGCGCCGTGTCGAACAGATAGCTCGTCAGCACGCGGCTCAGCCCCAGCGCGCCCGCCAGGCCCAGCGCCAGGCCGAGCCCCACCAGCGCGAGGCCGCCGCCCACCACCATGGGCAGCACGGCGCCGCGGCTGGCGCCGAGGGCCATGCGCACGCCGAACTCGTGCGTGCGCTGGCTCACCGACGTGGCGATGACGCCCGAGAGCCCGGCGACCGTGATCACGAGCGCCAGCCCCGCGAAGATGGCCAGCAGGAGCGCCGTCAGGCGCGGCGCGGCGAGCCGCCCGCTCTTCAGCGTGGCGAGCGTCTGGAGGTTCTCGACCGGCACCTGCGGATCGGCGCGGTGCACCGCGTCCGTGATGAGCGCGGCGATCGCGGCCGGGTCGCCCGCCGCGCGCACGAGGACGCGGCCGCCGCTGCTGCCGCCCTGCGCCTGCGCGAGGGGCGTGAAGAATACCGGGCCGGCGGGCTGGTCGAGCCCGTAGAGCCGCACGTCGCCGACGACGCCCGTCACCGTGATCCAGGTGTCGCCGTCGTCGAGCGTGAAGCGGGTCCCCACCGGGTCGGCGCCGTCCCAGGCGCGCGCCATCGCCTGGTTGATGACGGCCACCTTCGGGGCGTCGGGGCCGTCCGACGCGGTGAACGCGCGGCCGCGCACGAGCGCCACGCCGAGCGTGACGAAGTAGTCGGGGCTCGCCAGGTTCTGGTCGGCCTCGAGCCCCTGGCCGCCGGCTGCGGTGTGCCCTTCCACGCGGAAGGTCTGCTTGGCGGGAAAGATCTGCGCGAGCGGCACGGCGTTGGTGAGCGCCGCCGCGCGCACGCCCGGCGCGCTCCCGAGGCGGCCGAGCACCGCGGCGTTGAACCGCCGGATCTCGACCGGCCGGGTCTGCCGCGACCAGTTGCCGAAGATCTCCGCCGTCATGACCTGCTCCGGCTGGAATCCCAGATCGACGCGCGAGAGCCGGAAGAAGCTGGCGAGCAGAAGCCCCGCGCCCGCGAGCAGCACGAACGACACGGAGACCTGGGCGAGCACCAGCGTCGATCGCATCCGGTGGCGTCCCCGGCCGTCGCCGGCGGCCGCGCCCCCCTCCTTCAGCGATGCAACGAGGGTGCGGCGCGCCGAGAGCGCGGGCAGCGCGCCGAAGGCCAGGCCCGTCGCGACCGCCATGACGAGCGTGAACAGCAGCACGCCGCCGTCGATCTCGATCTGGCCGGTGCGGGTGGTGAAGCGGCCGACGAACGAGGTGAGCAGGCCGATCGAGGACGCGGCGAGCGCCACGCCGATGGCGGCGCCCGCGGCGGCAATCAGCGTGCTCTCGGTGAGCAGCTGGCGGAGCAGGCGTCCCCGGCCGGCGCCGAGCGCCGTGCGGACGGCCAGCTCGCGCTCGCGACGCAGCATCCGGGCGAGCGTCAGGTTCGCGACGTTCGCGCAGGCGATGAGGAGCACGAGCCCCGTGGCGCCCATCAGCACGAGCAGCAGGTCGCGCGCGCCGCTCGTCAGCGCCGCCTGCAGCCCGATCGCCCGGGCGGTGAAGCCGGTCGTGTCGGGCTGGTAGACGCCCGGAAAGTCCCGCCGCCACCGGGCGGCCACCCGCTCGACGTCGGCCTCGGCCTGGCCGGGCGTCACGCCCGGCCGGAGCCGGCCGAACACCTCGAGCGCGCTGAACGCCCGCCGGTTCTCGTTCATGCGCCGCTCGCCGGCCGCGCGGAACGGGCAGGCGGAGGTGGGCATGTAGACGTCGTTCTCGCGCGGGTACTGCGGGATGTCGGGCAGCACGCCCACGATGGTGTGCGGCTTGTCGTTCATCTGTACGACCTGGCCGACGATCGCCGGATCGCCGCCGAACTTGCGCTGCCAGTACCCGTAGCCGAGGACGAGCACCGGCGGTGCGCCCAGCACGTCGTCGCCCTTCACGAAGATCCGGCCGACGAGCGCCTTCACGCCGAGCACGTCGAAGAAGTTCGCCGACACCACGCCGGTGTCCACCCGGTCCGGCTCGCCGTGGCTCAGGAGCGTGAACGACATCGAGTGGTACTCGACGACGTCCTGGAACGTCTGGAGCTCGTCGCGGTAGTCGCGCACCTCCTTGATGGACACACCCACGTCGTTCTGTCCCCGGAGCGGCGCAGCCTCCTTCACCAGCACGAGCCCGGCGCCGTCACGGTAGGGCAGCGGCTTGAGGAGCACGCCGTCGATGACCGAGAAGATCGCGGTGTTCGCGCCGATGCCGAGCGTGAGCGTCACGACGGCGACAACGGTGTAGCCGGGACTTTTCGCCAGCGTGCGCAGGCCGTAGCGGAGGTCCTGCACGAGGCCGTCCCAGAGGTTGAGACCGCGCGCGTCGCGGATCTCCTCGGCCACGCGGTCCACGCCGTTGAAGTTGCGCCGCGCTACGCGGCGCGCCTCGACGGGGTCGAGGCCCTGCCGCGACAGCTCGGCGGCCTCCATTTCGAGGTGGAAGGCGATCTCGGTCGAGATCTCGCGCTCGAGCCGGTCGCGCCGCCACAGGGAACGGATCATCCGGACGAATCGTGCGAGCATGGGTCGTCTCCGCGGCCGTTGCGGCGGGCCTACGACGTGGCGTCGAGGATGCGGGCGACGGCTTCGCTCAGCCGCGCCCAGCTCTCGGTTTCCGCGGCGAGCTGCTTCTGACCGGCCCGCGTGAGCCGGTAGAACTTCGCCTGGCGGTTGTTCTCCGACGTGCCCCATTCCGAGGCGATCCAGCCCTGCTGCTCGAGCCGGTGCAGCGCGGGGTAGAGCGAGCCCTGGTTCACCTGCAGCACGTCGCGGGAGATCTGCTGGATCCGCTGCGAGATGCCCCACCCGTGCTGCGGGCCGAGCCCGAGCGTCTTGAGCACCAGAAGGTCGAGGGTTCCCTGCAGAAGATCGCTCTTCGGTCTGGCCATCCGTCACTCCTGTCGATTGTCGACAATAGAATGCCGGGTCTCTTGTAGATTGTCAAGAGGAAAGATGAGGAGGGCTGGGGGAGGCACACCGGAGGAACGGAGGGTTCACCACGGAGGGCGCGAAGGGCACGGAGTCACATCTTCTTCTTTCACGCTGTCACGCTGCCACGCTGCCGCGCTGTCACAGGGCTAAGCGGATCGCGGCGTGGCGCCGAAGGCGCCGGCGCGGATCTCCTCGGCCAGCGCCGGGAGCGACGCCACGCGCGGGCAGTCGGCCTCCTCGTAGAGACCGGCGGGGTCGACGAGCACCGCGCGCAGGCCCGCCGCGCGCGCCCCGACAACGTCCACGTGGTAGAGGTCGCCGACGTGCACCGTCGTGTCCGGCGACGCGCCGGAGCGGGCGAGCGCGATCTGGAACAACCGCGGATTCGGCTTCTCGACGCCTTCCACCTGCGAGTCGAGCACCAGGTCGACCGCCGAGGTCAGTCCCAGCCGGTCGAAATGGGCCGCCAGCGTGCCGTTTGCGTTCGAGACCACGACCAGCCGGAGACCCAGGGTGCGGAAGGCGGCGAGGCCCTCGCGCGCGCCGGGGAGGACGGACTCCCAGAGGTTGCGCTGCTGGTGGTAGGCGTGCAGCTCGGCGAGCGCCGCGCCGGTCTCGGCCGACCGCGGAATCCCCAGCTTTTCGAGCACCAGGTGGAAGTAGACCCAGCCCCGGCTGCCGTCGTTCGTGGCCCGGATCGTGCCGTCCTCGTCGAGCTGCCGCTTGGCGTGCAGCTCCGCCCCGGCGAGCGCGTCGGCCGGCGCCGCCACGCCATGGTGCGCCAGCGCGTCTCTGACACGATCCCAGTTGGGACCGACCAGGACCCCGCCCGCGTCCAGGAACAACGTCTCGAGATGCACGACACAAGCATAGGGCATTTCTCGAATCGGCGGGGCCCCTCCGCTGTGACTGTCGCTGTTCATGTCGCATTTCGCCGCGCGGTGTCGGTCATTTGTGCTGACTGCCGTGGTGAGATCCGCGGCAATCTCCGCGGCCGTTCCGTGGTCGTTCGCGTCCCGTGCTACCCTCGACGCGACTCGCATGGCCACGTCATCTGCTCCTGACGGGAGAGCGGGCGGCAGCGCCCGCGGCACGGGCCTTCCGGTCCGAGCCGCGCTCGCCGCAGCGCTCGCGCTGGCCGTCCTGACCACGACATGGAGGGCAACGTCTGGGAGTGGACCGCGGACTGGCACTGTCCCTATCCGGACGGGCCGGTGGTCGATCCCACAGGCGCGTGCCGCGCGGAGAAGCGCGTGATTCGCGGTGGCAGCTGGTACTTCGACGCGAACAGCGCCCGATGCGGGCTGCGCTACGACCACCGCCCGCAGGACCTCGGCTTCAGCCTGGGGTTCCGGCTGGTGAGGGTGGCAGGATAGAGGGACTGGGGACTGGGGGCTGGGGGAGAACCCGAGAACCTGAGACCCCGAGAACCTCCGAACCGACGATGATCCCATGCTACTGAAAGACGCCTGCCGCACCCTCGCGCACGCGCGCGGGACGACGGCGCTGGCCGTCGTCGCGATCGGCCTCGGCGTGGGCGCGAACACGGCGCTGTTCAGCGCGGTGCGGGCCGTGCTGCTGCGGCCCCTGCCGTATGCCCATGCCGATCGGCTCGTGACGGTGTGGGAGCGCAACCCGTCGAAGGCGCTCGAGCACCAGCGGTTGCCGCCGGCCCGCTACCTCGCGTGGAAGGGCGAGCGCGAGATCTTCGAAGACGTCACGGCCTACACCTACTACGACTGGAACCTCACGGGGCTCGGGGAGCCGGACCGCGTGCAGGTGGCGCAGGTCCTCGGCAACTTCTTCGCGTTCACGGGCGCGTCCGCGCTGCGTGGTCGTCTCTTCACTGCCGAGGACGCCTTGCCGGACGCGCCGGCAGTGGCCGTGGTGAGCGCCCGTCTGTGGCGGCGGCGCATGGGCGGCGCGCCGCTCCAACCCCGGGGACGCACGCTGCGCCTCGACGACCGGCCGTTCCAGATCGTCGGCGTTCTGCCGCCTTCGTTCGACCTGCCCGCGGGCGTCGACGTGTACATCCCGCTGGCGATCCTCTTTCCCGAGTCGCGTGGCAACCGCTACCTCTACACCGTCGGCCGGCTGGCCGACGGCGCGGATCTCGCCACGGCGCGCGCGCGCGTCGACCAAGTGTCCGCGCGGCTCGAGGCGGCATATCCGGGCGACGACGCCGGGTGGAGCACGACCATCACGCCGCTCGCCGACGAGATCGTCGGTGCGGTTGGCCCGGCGCTCCGGATCCTGATGGGTGCGGTCGGCCTGGTGCTGCTCATCGCTTGCGCGAACGTCGCCAACCTGCTCCTCGTCCGCGCGGCGGGGCGGCGCCGCGAGCTGGCGGTGCGGCTGGCGCTCGGCGCCTCGCGCGGACGTCTGCTGCGCCAGCTCCTCGCCGAGAGCCTGCTCGTTTCGGCCGCGGGCGGCGCGCTCGGTCTCGCGCTGGCGGCGTGGGCGACTCCGGTGCTCGCGCGGCTCGGCTTCGCGCGCTTCGATCAGATC
>JAHECP010000036.1 GCA_024641665.1 Acidobacteriota bacterium | reverse complement strand
ACGCGGTTCCGTTCATGGGCAACGCGCACGGCCAGGTTGTTGCGCGCCCCGTGCCTGCGTCGGTGGCGTTCACCGCCGGCTGAGCAGACGCGCGGCGCCGCAGGTGAGCCGGAATCGTTAGGCATCATCAGCATCTGAGCGACAAACACATGAAGGCCCTCAGCAACGCCGCCAAGCAACTCGCCCGGAATCCGCTTGGCGTCGTGGCACTCTTCATCGTGGTCATCGAAGTGATCGCCGCTGTGACCCTGGGGTTAGCTCGGAGCACGTTTCCCGTACGAGAGTTGCAGCCACTGGTCTGGTTCCTTTGCCTCTTTCCACCCTTCGTTTTTGGTGTGTTTGCGTGGCTGGTTGTGCGGCATCCGGGGAAGCTGTATGCGCCCAGCGATTTCAGGACCGAGGAGGGTTTCTTTCGCAGCCTCACGATCGGTCCTACTGCGCCGTCGCCGCAGGCCCATGCTCAAATGGCCAGCCAGGAGCTCGTCCAGGACAAACTCTTTGGAGTTGAGGAAGTCGTCTTAGACGGAAGAGACTTCGTGCATTGCGTGTTCAGGGGTAGCACCCTTGTCTTTACGGCTCAGCAGCCGGTGAGGCTTGAGAGCTCGACATTCTTGGACGTGAACTGGCGCCTTGATGGTGCCGCCGCTCTCGCAATGAACTTCCTGAAGGCGTTGCGTGGCACGGGCGAATTCGGCCGCAATCTCGTTGACAACACGCTCCGACAGATCACGGATGCGTCCAAAGATGATGCCTAACAGCGCGCTGGAGCCGTCGCGCTCGCGAGCCGTGGCACACTATTGGTGCGGCGCGCGGCTCAGCGCGAAACGTTAGGCGTCTTCTGCCCACATCGGAAGCGGAAATCATGCCTCGAGATGAACGTGTCTTGGTTGTACTGGTAGCGTCTCCATCAGACCTTGAGGCCGAAAGAGCGCGTCTCGAAGACATCGTACGCGAGCTGAACCTCACTTGGAGCCGAACACTGGGCCTTCGATTGGAGTTGGTCCGTTGGGAAACGCACGGCTACCCAGGCGTCGGCCGAGACCCGCAGGATGTTCTGAACCGCGAGCTGACTGAGACCCCGGACATCTTCATCGGAATGATGTGGGGCCGGTACGGTACGCCAACGGGCCGGGCCGGATCCGGGACGGAAGAAGAGTTCTCGAGGGCATTGGCTCGGTACCGAACCGATCCGACAGCCGTGCGGATCATGTTCTACTTCAAGGATGCGCCAATCGCCCCGAGCGCAATTGACCCGGATCAAATTGGCCGTGTTCAGAAGTTTCAAGCGTCCCTCGGTTCCGAGGGCACGTTGTACTGGAAATTTGGAGCCCTCGACGAGTTCGAGCGCCTCTTACGCCTTCACCTAGCGCGTCAGATTCAGGAGTTCGTTGGGGACCGGGACACGCACAGACCAGTGACCCTTCCAGCGACAGTCCCCGCTGCAACGAAGGCTGACGATGTGGATGAACTCGGCCTGTTGGACTTCCTGGATCAGGTGGACGAGTACTTCGGGTCTCTGAACGAGATCACCGGACGGATTGCGAGTGAAACGACGTCTCTTGGACAGCGGATGCAAGAGCGAACACGCGAGATGAATGATGCGACTGCCGAGTCTCATGGGCAAGTCGGCAGGCGTGAGGCGAGGGCGCTGATCGAGAAGGCCGCCGGCGATATGGACCAGTTCGTGGCCCGGATGAAAACCGAGATTCCGCTGTTTCGAGACACCTTGCGGAAGGGTGCCGATTCGGCTGCCCGGGCCGCACTCATGGGCGCAGCGATGGCCACGGAGGACAGGAAGCAAGTGCGAGAGGCTCGCAGCGGTTTGGCGAGTTTTCGCGATGCGCTCGCCAGCGCTCACGGGTCGACGGATTCGTTCAGGGCGAGCGTGCAGGGGCTGCCTAGAATGACTGCCGTGCTGAATAGAGCAAAACGGGAAACCGCGGCTGTCCTTCAAGAGGTTGTCGACAGCTTGGAGGAGGGGCGCCGAACTGTGAGCGAAACCATCAGAGCACTCGACGTCCTTCTTGGTGACGAACACGACGCCTAACAAAGTTTTGCAGCCGTCGGCGGCTCGTGGGATCCTGAGCCGCCGCGGCTGAAAACTAGCGTTAGCCAGACGAAACACCAACCTGAACATGAAGCGTCCATTGTCGGCAATCATCAAGGAAATGGCGTTCACGGTCCTTCGGCGGCCTGAGGCGCCGCCATCATCGGAAGCGGCGCACGCCGCGCTGTTACTCGCGCACATTGCGTGGAATCGGCGCAGCGACAGCCAGACACCAGACTACCGTTCGATGCTGAGAGAGTTCGAGACGTCGAATCCCAGCTTGTGGGACGAGCTAAAGTCGTCGGATCCCGACGAGCTGATCGCGGAACTCGGGGCGTACCGGGCGCTTCATCATCCGAATGACCGACGGTATCTGGTTGTGTGCGGCATGCGTGGGGACAAGGTCCACGTTGAATGGGTGTGACGGTTTCTGGGTGGGATCGAGGCGGCCGCTGACCAGCCGCGGGTGAGGCCATCGATGCGTGCTTGGGTGTACAATCCGCATTCCGGCGGTCGACCGATTCCCCCGACGGTTCGTCTACGTACCGAGCAACGAATCCGCTCGCATGCGGAGGCGCACTACGCGGGCAAGTTTCGGAAGCTCGACATCCGCTTTCGCGGCGCGCTGTGCTACGTCGACGCGTGGGTTCACGAGGGTACCGGACCTGTCCATCTCTGTCGCCTTCGTTTTTTGGGCAACGAAGAGAAGTGGAGCGTGGCGTTCTACACGTACAGCCATGAGCGCTACGAACCCACGTTCTTCCCGAACGGCACATTACTTGGCACTCCAGAGGAGGCGTTTGAGGTGGGAGCGGTGTACCTGCAGTGACTGAGACAGCCGGGCCACCGGGAGTGAAGCGATCGCTGGCCAACGCGCAACGAAGCTGGCTGACACGCGAATGGAGCCGACGCGCCCGGCGATCCTGCGGGCGCGCGGCTCATTCGCAATGGTTAGCAACTGTCTTTCATGTCAAGGGCGTTTCGGGCTGATCGAGTGGTCGCCAGCCGGTGTTGGTTCGCATCATGGCGTTGAGGATTGTGAGCAGCTTGCGCATGCAGGCGGTAAGCGCGAGCTTCTTGGGCTTGCCGGCTCGGAGCAGGCGCTGGTAGAAGGCCCGGATGACCGGGTTGTGGCGCGAGGCCACCAGGGCGGCCATGTAGAGGGCCGCTCGGACCGGGGCGCGCCCACCCCAGACCAGGCGCTTGCCTTTGAGCGTCCCACTGTCGCGCGCGAGCGGGGCGACGCCGACTAAGGCGGCAATCTGTTTGCGGGAGAGCGCGCCGAGCTCCGGCAGGTCGCCGATGAGGGTGCGGCTGACGACGGGACCCACGCCGGGCGCGGTGCGGAGCAGGTTTTCCTTGGCCCGCCAGACGGGGCTCGACCGGATGGTCTGGTCGAGGTCGCGGTTGACGTCGCGGAGCCGGCGTTCGAGCCACCGGATGTGCTCGGTAATGTCGCGCCGAATGGCCGGGAGCGCATGGGTGAGCCGGTTGCGCTCGGCGACGAGCATGTCGAGGACTTGCCGGCGCCGCGTGAGGAGGCCGTCCAGGACGCGGGCGGCGTCGTCAGGCAACGGGCGCGGCTCAGGCCGGACGCGCTCGGCGAACAAGGCGAGCGTGGCGGCGTCAATCCGGTCGGTCTTGGCCAGCTGTCCCGTGGCGCGCGCGAAGTCGCGAACCTGGCGCGGGTTGGCCACGACGAGCGGGACGCCCGCAGTGGCCAGGGCGGCGACGGCCGCGCGTTCGTAGCCGCCGGTCGCCTCGAGGACGACGAGGGCCGGAGCGAGGCGCCGGAGCCGGTGAACGAGCCGGGCGACCCCCGTCTCATCGTTCGAGACGGCCCAGCGGTCGCCGGCCGGTCGGATGGCCACGACCAACTCGGCTTTCGCGACGTCGATGCCGACGAACGGGGATGAGAACGTCATGACCGCCTCCCGGGGAGACGGACGTCGAGAAGAGGCCCGGCCTTGCGTGATGCGGGCTTGGTCCCGCGCAACTGTTCGGGCTCGAGCTGAGGGACGGGCGGCGCCCAAGCTAACGCTCGGTCTCGCTGACCGTAGGCAGAACGAGCTGCCGCCCGTCGACGTCCGTGTCATCGGGTACTCTACTGGCGATCAACGTCGGAACTGAAGATACAAGGCAGGCGGACATTCTTCCGAACCCGTGAGTGTGGGAATGGCTAATCAACCGACCGTCATCAAGTTCTTCGCACCGGTGATCGACGCCACGATCAACGCACTGATGCAAGCGATCGATCAGAGGCTTGGCGCTGGACAGCGCAACTTCATCATTCTGGTTTCGTCTCCTGGTGGTTCGGTCTTCCACGGCCTCAGCGCGTACAACTATCTCAAGGGCCTACCGGCCAACATCTCCACCCACAACTTCGGCAGCGTCGACTCCATAGGTGTGGTCCTCTACTGCGCGGGTCGGAAGCGTTTCTGCGTGCCGCAGGCGAGGTTTCTGCTGCACGGCGTGAGTGCCGGCTTTCCGCAGGGTGCGAACCTCGAAGAGAAGCAACTTGAGGAGCGCCTCAAAGGTCTGAGAATTGACATCGAAAACATCGCCAAAGTTGTTGCAGCCAACACGGGAAAGTCGGTTGATGACGTGACGCGAGCGATGTTGGATCGAACAACGCTTAACCCCCGCTTAACCCGGAAGAAGCCCAGGCCTGGGGGCTCGTTGACGAAATCAAGACCGAGTTGTTCGCGGCCGGATCAGAAGTCGTTTCGATCCAGCATCAAGAGCAGCAGAGATGACATCTGGATGTTCCCCTCGTGTCTCGGTGGGCTGCCTAACCACGCGGTGGAGCCGTCAACCGGCGCGCGGCATCGTTCGGAAGAGCGTTGAGGCGCACCGGTTGCGGCTCACCGCGGGTCGTTAGGCAGCGGATTCGAGAATGGACATGGCGGGACAGAAGTCACTTGAGCGGCTAGATCAGCTCATCGCGAAGGGCCAAGCGGTTCTTGGAACGCATCGGCCAAATCCACCAGGGGTAATAGGGTTTCCCACGCTCAGTTCAGGGCCCTTCGCTGAGTGGCGGACACAGGCGCTTGCGTGCCTCGTGTCGCTCTTGGGGAATGGGCACGTCTACGTCGAGAATTTCAAGACTCAGGTTCAGAAGGGATATCAGGGAACGGTTGAGGCCGGCCTTGGGATTCTTCGTGCCGCTAAAGAGGATCTCGCCGCAGGTGATTTGGGTAGCGCACCTGAGCAAAGTCCGCTGTTGTTGCTTGAGCAAGTCTGTTCGAGGTTTCATCTGGTTGCGCGTCAACTTCGATCGCGCCACGGCGGTCGTGCCACGCTCGACGTTCAGGACGAGTACGATGTGCAGGATCTGGTGCACGCACTCCTTCTGCTGCACTTCGCAGATGTTCGGCCGGAAGAGAACACCCCGAGCTACGCGGGTAAGGCGTCCCGCATGGACTTCTTGCTCAAGCAGGAATCCATTGTGGTCGAGGCGAAGATGACGCGGAGCGGTCTGGGCGCTAAGGAGGTCTCGTCGCAGTTGATCGAGGACATCGACCGATACAAGGCACATCCTGGATGTCAGGCCCTTGTGTGCTTCGTCTACGATCCTGCCGGGATCATCGCGAACCCGCGAGGGATCGAATCGGACTTGAGTCGAGACGCGAATCCATTTCCTGTAAGGGTGCTGATTCGGCCGTAGAGGCGGGACGCTGCCTAACAGCTTGCAGCCGACGGCGCGCATGTCGTCTTTCGGAAGATCCAAGGAACGAGCGCGCCGCGGCTGAAGCGCCACGTTGCCGGACAACGCCCGGTTGAGTTGCCAAGAGCGGCATAGGGGAGTAGCCTGTTTCCATGACGACTGTTGCTGAAATCACCGGGGCGGTGAAGCGCCTTCCGAAGAGGGACTTGGCGCGCTTCCGGAAGTGGTTCGCCGAATACGACGCGGCGGAATGGGACCGTCAGCTTGCGTCCGACGTCGCCGCCGGTCGGCTCGATGCCCTGGTTCGCGAAGCACAGCGCGACCGTCAGGCGGGTCGCACGAAGGCGTTGTGAATCACCACGCCAGCCCCCGTTTCTGGCGCTGCTACCGGGGGTTGCCCGAGGGGATTCGCAGGCTCGCGGATCGCAACTACACGCTCCTCAAGACAGACCCGACCCACAAGTCGCTGCGCTTCAAGAAGATTGCCTCGCTCTGGTCCGTCCGCGTCGGCCTCCACTACCGGGCTCTCGCGACCGAGGTAGCGGGGGACTTGGTGTGGTTCTGGATTGGCTCGCATACGGAATACGACAAGCTGGTCGGACGAAAGCCGGCTAACAAGGCGCTGCAGCCGTCGACCCGCGCTCGAAAGAAAGCCAGATCGAGGCGTCACCTCCGCACGGGTCGCGGCTGAGCGCCAATGCGTACACACGGAGCCAACCATGAAGGTAATCTTGGACATCGACAAGCTCCTTGTGGAAGGGCGTCTCACCAAGGCGGAGCACGCGCGGCTCAGAGAGTTCGCCGCAGAAGACACAGGTTCCCTTGCATTCAACATTCTGATCGGCTTCGGTGTCGTGGCAACCGCGGGAGGCACTCTGGCGCTGCTTGGGTCAGCGGCCGCCTCCGTTGTGCTGGGCATCGTTTTGTCGGTCGCTGGCATTACGATACGCGCAGGATTCATCAGGCGATGGGGAGCGCTGGGATCGATTCTGGTTCTGGTCGGATCGATCATGGCCAGTGGGGGAATCATCATCGCTACCGAGGGAGGCGTGGCCGGCTTCTTAATCGTGACGGGCTTGTGTCTCGCCGGGGGAATTTGGGCGAAGAGTGGCCTGTTGGTCGCCATGGGGGCGTTGGCGTTGTCAGCAACCGCCGGTGCGGCGATGACTTACGGACACGCGGAGTATGCGCTGGTCATTCGGCAGCCGGCCGTGACGGTCGCACTGTTTAGTCTGTCCAGCTGGGTCGCCTACATGCTGTCGCTGCGGTTGCCAAGCGACTACCAGCGACTCGCTGTCGTTTTCGCCAGAACGTCCCTGTTACTGGTCAACCTCGGGTTCTGGGTTGGGTCCCTTTGGGGCGATTCCCTCTGGCGTCAAACAGATGTCTGGGACCTTCGAGGTGGCGAGGTGATCCCAGACTGGGTGTTCGTGATTGCCTGGGCCGTCGGACTCGTTGCGACTGGAGTGTGGGCCGTCCGAAGGAACAAGCGCTGGGTGGTGAATTTGCTCGCCGTCTTCGGAGCGATTCACTTTTACACGCAGTATTTCGAGCGGCTGGGAGCGTCTCCCGGGTCGATCTTGATGGGGGGCCTTGTCGCGGTGTGCATCGCCGTTGCGATCGCACGTTACAACGCCAGCCTCAAGGCTCCCATGCTCGGTCTCGAACGTTGACGCCTAACAGCGGCTGCACCAGGCGACGGCCGCGCAGTGAAACCGGAAATCTCCACGAGACGGTGTGCGGCCGTCGCCGGTGAGCCGATCGTAGGCAGACAAGAGGCTGGCGGGTCAGTTTGTGACCGGCCACGTGGATCAGGATCGAGCGGCCCCAGCAGGAGTGATCTCGTGGCCCTGGTGGTTCTTCTGAGAGGGGTCAACGTTGGTGGTCACAGGACCTTCCGACCTACCACGCTCGCCAAACAACTGAAGCACCTCGATGCGGTCAACATCGGCGCGGCGGGCACCTTCGTGATCCGGCGGCCGGTCACCCGGGCGCAACTCCGCGCCGAATTGGTATCCAGGCTTCCCTTTAACGCGGAGATCATGATCTGCCAGGGTCGCGAGATTGTCAGGGTGATGTCTCAGAATCACTTCGCGGACCAACCCACGCGACCCGACATCATGCGCTTCGTCAGCGTCCTGTCCCGACGCCCCCGCTCGGCGCCGCCGATGCCCATGAGCTTTCCTTCCAGCGGCACGTGGTTGCTGAGACTCCTCGCGAGGGATAACCGGTTCGTCTTCGGCCTGTATCGGCGTCACATGAAGGTCATCGGTTACCTCGGCACGTTCGACCGGCTCTTTGGGGTACCGGTCACCACGCGCAACTGGAATACCATGACCGCGATCGCCAGGGTCCTCGGTAAGGGGGCCTGATCGACCGGCTCTCGAAGATCGACGGCGGGGGCTGCTGCCCAACACGCGCTTGCAGCCGTCGGCGCTCGGTGACATCGTGAAAGCGCCGCGGCTGAAGCGCAACGTTCGGCGGACAAATGGTTCATTGGGAAGTGGCGGGGCCGAGATGTCGATCGCGGCGCTGTACGATATCCATGGGAACCTACCGGCGCTCGAAGCCGTACTCGAGGACGTCCGCGCGGCCAAGGTCGATCAGATCGTCATAGGCGGTGACGTTCTCCCTGGCCCGATGCCGTGCGCTGCATTGGCGTTGCTGTTGGACCTCGACATCCCGGTGCGGTTCATTCACGGAAATGGCGAGTTGGCGGTGCTCGCGCAAATTGGCGTGGACAGTCCCACCGCGGTGAAGTACTGGGGCACCACCTCCGGGGAGCCACTTCCCGAGTCTCTTCAGGCAGTTCTTCGCTGGACGGCTGAAGAAATCCATCCAGAGTACGACCAAGTGTTACGAAGTTGGCCGAAGACCTTGCGGTTGGAGATCGGGGGGCTGGGTCACGTGCTGTTCTGCCACGGAACACCACGCAGTGAGGTCGAATGCTTCACACGGCTGACGCCCGAGCATCGCCTCGGTTCAGTGTTCGAAGGCGTTGGCGCCTCTGTTGTCGTCTGCGGCCACACGCACATGCAGTTCGATCGCCTCATTGTGGATACCCGAGTTGTGAATGCCGGCAGTGTCGGGATGCCGTTCGGGCGTACGGGTGCCGACTGGCTGCTCCTTGGGCCGGACGTTCAGCTTCGACACACCTCCTACGCTCTGGAGAACGGGGCGGAAAGAATACGGAAGACTCGCTATCCGCAGGCTGTCGAATTTGCAGAACAATACGTGCTCCACTCGCCGTCAGAAGAGGTGATGCTCGCAGCATTTACTGATGCCTCGTTCTGAGGAAGACCCCCGAGCGTGGCGTTTTCGATCCCGCCGCCGAACAGGCGTTGGCAGCCGAGCGGCTGGTGAGATCATGGACCGCCGCGGCTGAAACGCGAACGTTAGGCGCTCGGACGAGGGACCTCGAGGTCCTTGCAGATCTTTCTGGCGAGGTCCTCGTTGATTTCGCGGTGGCGGGGGACGGTCGAGACCTTACGGGCGGCGCGGTTCAGAAAGACGGTGTGATTGCTACCCTCGCGGAGCAGAAGGCAGCCGTGGGCTTCGAGATGACGAATCAGGTCGACACGCTTCACGCCGTGACCTTGATCGGCTCCCGGATGACGTCGATGTCGCCGAGCTCCTCACGGGCGAGGGCTCGATTCGCATCGAGAACTAGGCTCACGGCCTCTCGGAGGTTGGCCCTGGCCTCCTCGAGCGTACGGCCCTGCGTGTTGGCACCGGGCAACTCCTCGGCGAACGCGATGTAGCCTTCGGGCACGCGGCGAAATACGGCCGTGAATTGCAGGTCCATGGAGTCTCCAGGGCCCTATGATACCGCGGGCAAGGGGCCGGCGCCTAACCACGCACTGGAGTCGGCAACCGGCGCGCGGCATTGTTCAGAAGTACGTTGAGGCGCGCCGGCCGCGGCTCAGTGCGAGGCCGTTAGGCCGGCGAGAGGCTACAGGTCTTCCTGAATGAGTCCGTCGGGCAATTCGCGCGAGCATTCGGGGCCGATCTCTTCGTCGTCGTGAAAAGCCAAGACGAAGTCCGGCCATCCGTCGCGGCTCAATGTTCCGTGGGAGCCAGATTGCCGTTTGAGTTGCGCGTTGATATCAATGTAGCAGGGGCCGCGAGTCGCGCACAGGTCACCGAACGGCCGCCTAGGTTGTCGGATCTCAGAGAGGCTCCCGTCCCCGCTTCCTCTTCAGCCGCGGCCCGAAGATGAGCGCGGTGCCGTAGAGCGCGAACGCCAGGAAGAGCGTCGCCGGGCGGCTCGTCGCCAGGTCCTCGAACACGAACTTCACCCCGGTCACGACGAGCAGAGGGTAGACGAGCCAGCCCGCCTCGACGAAGCCCAGGGCGCCGTCGGTCCAGGCGAGCGCCAGCGCGCCGCCGACGAGCAGCGCCGTCCGGATCGTGGCCACGATGCCGGGCGCGGCCGCGCTCCCCAGCGCGGCGACGAGCCAGTCGGCCCCCAGGCCCAGCACGCCGCCCACCGTGATGACGAGCAGCAGCAGCCGCGGAATCCGCTCGTAAATCGGCCGGGGGGTGCTCGTGCCGAACAGCCACGTGCAACCCGCCACCGCAGCGAGGGCCATCGGGGCCAGGGCGCCGGGCTCGTGCGGCGCGCCGATCGGGTAGCCCAGGCCGTGGAGCGCGTGCGCGGCGAGGCCCGAGGCCACGGCGGCGCCCACCGCGTAGACGGCGCTGTGCGCCTGGAACGTCGTGCGGCCCGAGCGGCGGCCGGCGACGGCCGCGACCAGGGCGAGACCGGCCCACGCGACCGGGAGCGCCCAGGTCGGCAGCACGAGGGCCCAGCCCGCCATCGTGAAGACGAGCGCGGCCGACGTGTAGAAGTAGAAGTTCTTCTTGCGCCGCTGCCGTCGCTCCACGAACGCAATCGCGACGGCATAGGCGGCGGCGCCGAAGGCGATCGTGACGATGCCCAGCGGCAGGAAGCCGACGCCGGTCGTGCGGGTCACGTACGCGGCGCCGCCGAGGCCCACGACGAGGGCGGCGATCGACTGCACCACCTCGAAGGGGATGACGTCGCGGTTGAGGAAGAGCGTCCGCGCGCCGAAGCTCCCCAGGTAGAGCCCCAGCAGGAGCAGCTGCACCACGAGCGCCCCGGCCGGCGTGTCGATCGTGTCCGGGCTCACGGCGCGGAACGACAGCACGAGCACAGTCAGATCGACGACGAGCGCGACCGGCCAGCGCAGCGCGAGCCAGTCGAAGATGTACCCGTACCACAACGTGGTGACGCCCAGCAGCACCAGGTAGACCGCGTAGGGTGCGAGGTCGCCGGTCAGCACCATGAGGCCGAAGACCGTGGCCAGCGCGCCGAGCGTCGTGATCCACGCGAGTGTCCGGAGCTGGCTGCGGGCGGCTGCGCCGAGCGAGACGACGGCGAAGATGCCCAGCGCCGCGCTGCTCCCGACGGGGTTCAGGAAGTGGTAGCGGGCGGTCGCCTCGAACAGCAGCGGGAGGGCGATCAGCACGAACGCGACGCCGTGGAACGCCGCGCTCAGCCGGCGGCCGGCGGTGCCGGCGCGGTCGGCCATCACGATCCAGGTGAGCGCGTAGGCCATGCCGAGCGCGACACCCACCCCTTGCGCGATCGTCCCCGAGTCGGTGAGCGCGCGCAGCAGGTAGGCGCCGCCGAGCACGACGAGCGTGCGTCCGATCAGCGACACGACGGCAGTGGTGTCGGATTCCCGTGACGGGCGCGCGCCGGGCTCCGCCTCGGCGACGGCCAGGGCCGAAGCGGTCACGGTCTCGTCGGCCGGCTCCACCCGGCCCTCGAGCACGCGCACGCGCTCGTGGAGGCTCGCCAGCTCGCGCGTGAGCGCGTCGAGCTGGCCCTCCAGGCGCGAGAGTCGATCGTTCATACGCTCCCCCCTGCCGGCAGCGCGCAGAAACCGGACTCCCAGCGATGGATCGCACTCGCCGGCGACGGTCCACATGGTATCGCGAGTTGCGGGTCTGCCGGACGCCCCCGCGGACGAGGGTGGCCCGCGCTGGTTCGAGGATTGCTAGACTAGAGTGAGCAACAGGGGCGCTCTCGGCGGTTACGAGAGCGGGGTGCCGGAAATCCGGCAACAGGTCGGCCTACGCCGTGCCCGTCACGGCGGGAGGGATTCGATGCAGACACGCTGGTCCGAACGCTTCGCGCAACGGACGCGGGGTATGCGCAGTTCCGCCGTCCGTGAGCTGCTCAAGCTCACCGAACAGCCGGACGTCATCTCTTTCGGCGGCGGGCTGCCGGCGCCCGAGGTCTTTCCCGTCGAGAAGTTCCGTGAGGCGTGCGACCGCGTCCTCGAAGGGGACGGCAGCCGGGCGCTGCAGTACAGCACCACCGAGGGGTATCGGCCCCTGCGCGAGATGATCGCGCGGCACGCGAGTCGTCTGGGCGTGGGGATCGACGCCGACAACGTTCTGCTGACCAGCGGGTCGCAGCAGGCGCTCGATCTCATCGGCAAGGTCTTCATCAATCCCGGCGACCACCTACTGGTCGAGCGACCGACCTACCTCGGCGCGCTCCAGGCCTGGCGCACCTACCAGGCGGAGTACGCCTGCGTGTCGATGGACGACGATGGCATGCGGACCGACGAGGTGGAGGTGCAGCTGCGCACCGGTCCGAAGTTCATCTACGCGCTGCCCAACTTCCAGAACCCGAGCGGCGTGACGCTCTCGGTCGAGCGCCGCCACCGCCTGATCCAGCTGGCGGACCACTACGGCGTGCCGATCCTCGAGGACGATCCCTACGGTCAGCTGCGGTACGAGGGCGAGCACCTGCCGTCGCTCGTGCTGCTCGACGGCCGCCGCGAGGAGAACAATGGCCCGTCGTACCGCGGCAACGTCATCTACCTCAGCACGTTCTCCAAGACCCTGGCGCCCGGGATGCGCCTCGGTTGGATCATCGCGCCGGCCGAGGTGATTCAGCGGCTCGTGCAGGCCAAGCAGGGGGCGGACCTGCACTCGAGCACGTTCGCCCAGATGGTCACCTACGAGGTGGCGCGCGGCGGCTTCCTCGACCAGCACGTGAAGTTCATCCGTGCCACCTACAAGGAGCGGCGCGACGCCATGCTGCACGCGCTCGAGACGCACTTCCCGGACGGCGTCACCTGGACCCGGCCGCTGGGCGGACTGTTCCTCTGGGTCCGCTTCCCGGTGGAGATGGACGCCGCCGACGTGCTGGAGGTCGCCATCGGCCAGAAGGTGGCGTTCGTGCCGGGCCAGCCGTTCTTCCCCGACGGTTCGGGCGCCAACACCGCGCGCTTCAACTTCTCCTACTGCAAGCCCGAGACGATCGAGGAGGGCATCCGCCGCCTGGGCGCCGTGCTCAAGTCGCTTCTGAAGGGCGCGCGCGTCGCCGTCGGCGCGCGCGAGGGCGCGCAGGTCGGGTAGGTTCCGCGGCGGCCGGGCGCGCGAACGGCGCGCCCGGCCGTCGGCTCCGCACGGCTCCTTCCATCCCAATCAACGGCGTGATCGCGCCGCCTCCGCGATCGCATGGGCCTTCGCGAAGACGTCGGCCAGCATCTGCGGCGTCAGCCTGCCGGTGTTCGTGTTCTGCCGGCTCGGGTGGAACGAGGCGATCACGGCGGGCAGGCCGTCGATGTCGTACACGAGTCCGTGACCGAAACGGGGCGCCGGTCTCGGCCGGACGCCGCGGTCGGCCGCGAGGCGCCAGCACGCATCGAAGGCGATCCGGCCGAGCGCCACGATCACGCGGACTCGCGGGAGCGCCGCCAGCTCGGCCACGAGATGGGCGTGGCAGTTGGCGATCTCCGCCGGCGTGGGCCGGTTGTCCGGCGGCGCGCACCGCGCCACGGCGGTGATGTACGCGTCGGTCAGCCCCAGGCCGTCGTCCCGGCGCTCGGACGTCGGCCGGCTGGCGAAGTCGTGGCGGTGCATCGCGCGCATGAGGAAGTCGCCGGATCCGTCGGCGCCGTCACCCGTGAACATGCGTCCGGTCCGGTTCGCGCCGTGCGCCGCGGGCGCGAGACCCAGCACAAGCACCCGCGCCTGCGGGTCGCCGAAGCCCGGGACCGGTCGTCCCCAGTACTCCTCGTCGCGAAAGGCGGCGCGCTTCTCGCGCGCGACGCGCGCGCAATACGCCCTGAGACGCGGGCAGCGCCGGCAGGTGACGATGCGGCGGTGAACCGGTGCCAGGGCGGGGGACGGTGGGGGCAGGGGGCGATGTCTCGCCATGCGGGTCATTCTGATAGCTCGCGGCTCAGGGCTCAAGAGGCCTCCGTCACGCCTTCTTCGCGGCCTCACGTACGTCAACCACGAAGAACGCGAAGCCCTCGAAGGCTGTTACGTAGGGCTGGCGACATGGGCGGCCCGACCGCGGGTCGGGCCGCGCCGGGCGTGGTGTCCGATCGCGGGAACGAAGCCCTCGAGACCGCGCCTTCGAGTTCCAGGCGTGCTTCGTTCTCGCGATCGCGCACCCCGCCGGCCGCCGCCGGCGGCCAAGGTCGCCAGCCGGAGCCACGCGTCCCGTGGAATGAACGATGAGGAGATCACGAAGCAACGCGCAGCGGTACCCCGTGACGGCCCTTCGTGACACTATCCATCCAAAGTTTGTTTTTTTGACAGACTTCATTACGTCGATGACCGTAACACTTTGGGTTGCGGCCGTTTAGGCCGCTCTGGGGTCCTCGCGCGCTTCGTGGTGTCCGTCCGTGGGTACGCCGTTCAGCGCGACGGAGGATCGTGCCCTTCGTGGAGCAAGACCTCGTCATCGTGTCGTCGTGGTGCCGTGGGGCGTTTGCCGCGCGACCGGTCGCGGCCTGCCGCAAGACTGTCGGACGTGCCGCGGCCAGGCCTCTCGGGGTTCAGCGCTCGGTCGCGCGGGCGCGGTCGTAGGCCTTGGTCTGCTCGTGCGCGTGGTAGGAGCTGCGGACGAGCGGGCCGCACTCGGCGTGGACGAATCCCAGGTCGAGGGCGAGGCGCCTCAGCTCGGCGAACTCGTCGGGGTGGTAGTAGCGCACCATGGGCAGGTTCGCCTGCGACGGCCGCAGGTACTGGCCCACGGTGAGGATCTGGCAGCCCACCGCGCGGAGGTCCTTCAGGACGGCCACCACCTCGTCCCACTCCTCGCCGAGGCCCACCATGATGCCCGACTTGGTCGGGACGTCCGGCGCGTAGGTCCGCGCGCGGTCGAGCAGCTCGAGCGTCCGCATGTAGCGCCCGCCGGGCCGCGCCGTGGGGAAGAGACGCGGCACGGTCTCGGTGTTGTGGTTGAGCACGTCCGGCCGGGCGTCGAGCACCGCGTGCAGCGACGCCGCGCTGCCCTGGAAGTCCGGGATCAGCACCTCGATGCGGCATCCGGGCGCGCGCGCGCGCGTCTGCCGGATGGTCTCGGCGAACGACCACGCGCCGAAGTCCTCGAGGTCGTCGCGGTCGACCGACGTGATCACGATGTACTGGAGACCCATCGCGCGGATAGCCTCCGCCACGCGCTGCGGCTCTTCCCGATCGAGCGCGCCCGGCTTGCCGTGCACGACGTTGCAGAAGCCGCAGGAGCGCGTGCAGACGTCGCCGAGGATCATGAAGGTGGCCGTGCCGTGGTGCCAGCACTCCCCGATGTTCGGGCAGTTCGCCTCTTCACAGACCGTATGCAGGCCGAGGTCGCGCATCAGCCCCTTCAAGCGGATGTAGCCCTCGGAGCCGGGCGCGCGCACTTTCAGCCAGGCGGGCTTCGGCTGGCGCGGCGCCGGCTGATGGCGCACGTGGCGGCCGCGCAGGATCGGGACGGGCACGGGGTCGGACATCGTTCTCATCCTACCTTGCGGCGCGCCGTTCCACCAACTGACGACGGTTGCCCGGTCGTGCGCCGCGTGCCACACTAGGAGGCCACGGCCAGGCAGGAAGCGCATCCTGGGAGGAGGTGGCATGCACGCTGGCGCCTCGCGTCGGATCATCCCCGTGCAACCTGGACTGCTTCAGGTTCTTCTGGCCGCCGCGGTGTGCGCGGCGGCTGTTCTGCCCGTGCTGGCCCAACGGCCACCCCAGGTGTCGCAGTTGCAGATGATGACACCGAAGGTTCCGGTGGTTCGCGTCGTGCCCTCCGCCGGGGCGCAGGATCTCCAGCATCGGCTGGCGCAACTCGGGGTGCCGCCGGCGCAGCTCCGGTCCTTGCCTTCGGCGACCGTGACGGCGCGCCCGGTGCCGCCGCTCAGCTGGAGCGACCGGCGGGCGGCGCTTCTCGGCTCGAACATCAAGGTGCCGTCCACGCCGCCGCGCGAGTTCACCCTCTCGGTGCGCGAGCCGTTCCGGCCCGACGGCGCCGCGCTCGTCTTCGTGAATCCGACCGTCATCGCGCCCAACTCCAACATGGCCCTGGGCGGCCTCGTGGGCGTGACCTTCCGCACGGAGCGGGCGGCGCGCTTTCTCATCGATGCCAGCGTCGCGGCCTTTGGCACTCCCGCGAGATTTGTACTCGCAGCCGAGAACGCCAAGACGACGGTCGATCTCGCTACCGAGCAGGGACACGTGCTGGCGGTGTTCGAGGCCGGCGGCTCCGGGACGCTGACGGTGTCGCTGGCGCGTGAAGACGGTTCGTGGATCTTTCAGAACGTCGTCGTCACCAGGCTCGAGTAGGTGGCGCGGCGACCCGTTCGTTCGACATGAGGAGTCAATCGATGGTCGATTCACCTGTTCGCGGCAAGCTCTCCATCACCTGGCTCGGGCACGGGACGTTCGTCCTCGGCACGCCCGGCGGCAAGCGCATCGTCATCGACCCGTGGCTCGAGGGCAACCCGTCGTGCCCGGCGGACAAGAAGAAGATCGACAAGGCGGACGCGATCCTGCTGACGCACGGCCATTTCGATCACGTGGGCGACGCGGTCGCCGTCGCACGCGCCACCGGCGCGCCGGTCGTGGCCATCTTCGAGCTCGGCGCGTGGCTGGGGCAGAAGGGCGTGAAGAACGTGTCGGGCATGAACAAGGGCGGTACCCAGACCGTGGCCGGCGTCGCCGTCACGATGGTGGACGCGAGGCACAGCAGCGCCGCCGTCGAGGACGACGGGCGCATCGTGTACCTCGGTGAGCCGGCCGGGTACGTGCTGACGTTCGAGAACGGGCTGGTGGTCTACTTCGCCGGCGACACGGCGCTCTTCGGCGACATGAAGCTCATCGGCGAGCTCTACAAGCCGGAGATCGCGTTCCTGCCGATCGGCGACCACTTCACGATGGATCCGCTGCAGGCCGCCAAGGCCGTCGAGCTGCTGGGCGTCAAGCAGGTGGTGCCCATGCACTACGGCACGTTCCCGCTGCTGACCGGCACGCCGGACCGGCTCGAGAGCCTCGTGGCGCCGCTCGGCGTGCAGGTGCTCACGCTGAAGCCGGGGGAAACGGCCTCCTGAAATGTCGAATGGCGAATGCTGAATGCTGAATGCTGAATGCGGAATAGAGGCTATCCCGTCCTGAGTCCCGCCACGAGGTAATCGGCAAACGACGCGGCGATGTCGTCCGAGTGCGCCTCGCCCCTGGGGTCGTACCAGCGGGAGATCCAGTTGAGCGCGCCCATGATGGCGAAGGCCAGCAGCTTGGGGTCGCCGGGCACGAACAGCCCCTGGTCCATGCCGTCCTGCAGGATCTTCCGCAGGCCGCGGTCGAAGCGGTCGCGCTTGGCGACCACCTTCTGCCAGAGCGGCCTGGGCAGCGCCTCGAGCTCCAGCGTGAGGCCCGTGCCGTGCAGCTCGTCGATGATGAGGTGCACGAAGCCCGCGATCAGGCGCCGCAGCCGCTCGTCGGGCGGCAGGGGCTCGGCCTCCACCCTCTCGAGCAGCTCCAGCGCCACCCCCAGCGAATACTCGTGACAGCCGAAGAGGATGTCCTGCTTGTCGCGGAAGTAGTAGTAGAGGTTCCCCTTCGTCATCTTCAGCGCACGGGCGATCTCTTCCACGCTGGCGCCGTGATAACCGCGGCGCCGGAAGGCGGCGGCGGCGCTCTGCAGGATCTCCAGGCGGCGCTCGGCGGAGCGGGGCGTGCGGCGGGGCATGGGCTCGTGCCAGCATCCTACCACCAAATTTGAACGATCGTTCAAATCTGTAGTAGACTGGCCTTAACGCAACACATCGCATACGGACTCGGAAGCTCTTCGGTGGGGGAGGCCTGCGTGGCGGCTACGGCGACCTCGGACACCCGTCCTGTCGACTTCGAGACTCATCCCGGCCGCTACCGGCACTGGAAACTGTCGTTCGACGGCCCGGTGGCGACCCTGTCGATGGACGTCCAGGAGGACGCCGGGCTCTCGTCGGACTACAAGCTCAAGCTCAACTCCTACGACCTCGGTGTGGACATCGAGCTGGCCGACGCGCTGCAGCGCATCCGCTTCGAGCATCCCGAGGTGCACGCGGTCGTCGTCACCAGCCTGAAAGAGCGCATCTTCTGCGCCGGCGCCAACATCTTCATGCTGCGCAGCTCGTCGCACGGCTGGAAGGTGAACTTCTGCAAGTTCACCAACGAGACGCGGCTGGCGATCGAGGACGCGAGCGAGCACTCGGGCCTCAAGTTCCTGGCCGCGCTCAACGGCATCTGCGCGGGCGGCGGCTACGAGCTGGCGCTCGCGTGCGACGAGATCGTGCTCGTCGACGACGGGAACTCGGCCGTGAGCCTGCCGGAGACGCCGCTGCTCGGCGTGCTGCCGGGCACGGGCGGCCTGACCCGGGTCGTGGACAAGCGCATGGTCCGGCGCGACCTCGCCGATGTGTTCGGCACCGTGGCCGAGGGCGTGAAGGGGAAGCGCGCGGTGGAGTGGCGGCTGGTGGACGCCGTGGTCCCACGCAGCCAGTTCGACGAGGCGGTGGCGACGCGCGCGGCGGCGCTGGCCGCGATGTCGGACCGCCCGGCCACCGGGCCGGGCATCGCGCTCGGGCCGCTCGAGCCCTCCGTGTCCGACGCCGCGATTGCCTACAGCACGGTGACGCTCGGCATCGACCGCGAGAAGCGCGTGGCCACGCTGACGATCCGCGGGCCCGAGGAGGCCGTACCCGCGACGCCCGAGGCGATTCAGCAGGCGGGTGACCGCTTCTGGCCGCTGCGCGCGTTCCGTGAGCTGGACGACGCGCTGCTGCGGCTGCGCGTGAACGAGCCCGAGATCGGCACCGTGCTCGTGCGGACCGAGGGGGACGCGGCGCGCGTGCTCGAGGCCGACCGCGTCCTGGCCGCCCACCAGGACCACTGGCTGGTGCGCGAGATCGTCCATCACATCAAGCGCACGCTGAAGCGCATGGACCTGACCGCGCGCAGCTTCTTCGCGCTCGTCGAGCCGGGCAGCTGCTTCGCCGGCACGCTCTTCGAGCTGGCGCTGGCCGCCGACCGCGCGTACATGCTCGACGACCCCGACCGGCCGAACCAGATCGCCCTGTCGCCGATGAACGCGGGCCCGTACCCGATGAGCAACGGCCTGACGCGACTGGCGATTCGCTTCCTGGCCGAGCCGTTACGCGTCGAGGCCGTGCTCGCGCACGACGGCTCGTTCGACGCGCAGGAGGCGGCGGAGGCGGGCCTGGTCTCCTTCGCGCCCGACGAGCTGGACTGGGATGACGAGGTGCGGCTGGCGATCGAGAGCCGGGCGACCTTCTCGCCCGACGCGCTGACCGGCATGGAGGCCAACCTCCGCTTCGCCGGGCCGGAGACGATGGAGACGAAGATCTTCGGGCGGCTCACCGCGTGGCAGAACTGGATCTTCCAGCGGCCGAACGCGGTGGGCGAGAAGGGCGCCTTGACGTCGTACGGCTCGCCCAACCGCCCGGAGTTCGACTGGAAGCGGACGTAGACGAGATGGGGACTGGGCCGCCTTCGCGCTGCGCGCTACGGCGGGCCAAGGGGCTGGGGACTGGCCCTGAGCCGTGAGCCATCGGGAGGCTTGATGCTTTCTGCCGAACGGATTCCGAACAACGTCGACCTGTCGGGCAACAAGCGGCTGCAGCGGGCGCTCGAGCACTGGCAGCCCAAGTACCTGCAGTGGTGGCGGGACATGGGACCGCAGGGCTTCCAGGACTACCACCAGGTCTACGTGCGGACGGCCATCAGCGTGGACCCGAAGGGGTGGGCGCACTTCGAGTACGTGAAGCTGCCCGAGTACCGCTGGGGCATCTTCCTGGCGGACCCGGTGCAGGACCGCCGCATCGGCTTCGGCGATTTCCACGGCCAGCCGGTCTGGCAGGAGGTGCCGGGCGAGTTCCGCAACCAGCTGCGTCGCCTCGTCGTCACGCAGGGCGACACCGAACCGGCGAGCGTCGAGCAGCAGCGCTGGCTGGGACAGCGGTGCCCGAGCCTGTACGACCTGCGCAACCTGTTCCAGGTGAACGTGGAAGAAGGACGTCACCTCTGGGCGATGGTCTACCTGCTGCACTCCCACTTCGGCCGCGACGGGCGCGACGAGGCGGAGGAGCTGCTGGAGCGCCAGAGCGGCAACCGCGACAAGCCGCGCATCCTCGAGGCGTTCAACGAGCCGATCGAGAACTGGCTCGACTTCTTCATGTTCACCATGTTCACCGACCGTGACGGCAAGTCGCAGCTCATGTCGCTGTCGGAGAGTTCGCTCGATCCGCTGGCGCGCACGACGCGCTTCATGCTGACCGAGGAGGCGCACCACATGTTCGTCGGCGAGACGGGCGTGGCGCGCATCCTCGAGCGCACCTGCGAGCTGATGAAGGCGAGCGGCTTCGCGGAAGACGTCCGCAAGCTCGGCGGCATCGACTTGCCCACGATCCAGAAGCACATCAACCTGTGGGTCAGTCTGAGCCTCGACCTCCACGGCGGCGAGGTGTCCACCAACGCCGCGAGCTACTTCGCCAACGGCCTCAAGGGCCGCGCGCAGGAGGACCGCTACGAGGACCACACGGTGAGCGACACGTACTACCGCCTCGAGACGGTCGAGGACGGCCGGGTGCTGGCGAAAGAAGTGCCCATGCGGACGGCCATGAACGAGGTGCTGCGCGACTGGTACGTGAAGGACTGCCAGGGCGGCATCACGCGGTGGAACCGGATCCTCGAGCGCCACGGCATCTCGGACCGCCTGCGGCTGCCGGATCGCAAGTTCAACCGCGGCATCGGCCAGTTCCGGGGGCTGCACTTCGACCCGTACGGCCAGCCCCTGTCGCCCGAGGAATGGCAGCGGCGCAAGCACGAATGGCTGCCGTCGCCGGCCGACAAGGCGTACCTGCTCAGCATCCAGAACGAGCCGGTCTACGAGCCCGGCAAGTTCGCCAACTACATCGCCCCGCCGCGCCGCGGCATCAACGGTCTGCCGATCAACTTCGAGTACGTGCGGACGGAGATGTAGCAGCTCGGGCGCTGGGCGCGGGCGGGAGGCGCGGGCCGCGACGGTCGCGAGACGCTGCCCCACGGGAACCACGAAGACGCGAAGCGGAACGAAGGCACGATGGGGCGTCACGCGGCGACTGGCTGCCTCAGCCATGGAGATCGAGATCGCGGGTGATGAACAGCTCCCGCACATGACGGCTGCTCATCACCCGCGATCCCGATCTCCATGGCGGCCGACGGCCCGGCCCTGGTTTCGCCAGGGCCTGAGGCAGCCAGCCGTGAAGTGACGAACGCGACCGTTCGTGTCCTTCGCGCAGGACTTCGTGCCATCGTGGTACCGTACGTGATCGATGAGGACGCACATGACGACGACGGGGATTGACGCGCGGAAGATGCTGATTGGCAGCGAGTGGTGCGAGGCGGAGGGCGGGAAGACCCTCGACGTCGTCAATCCTGCGACCGAAGAGATCATCGCCACCGTGCCGGCGGCGGGGCCGACCGACGTGGACGCGGCCGTCCGGGCGGCGCGCGCGGCGCTCGACGGGCCGTGGGCGGCGATGCCGGCGCGCGACCGCGGCCGGCTGCTGTGGAAGCTCGGCGAGCGCCTGATGGAGCGCGCGGACGAGGTGGCGCGGCTCGAGACGCTGCACAACGGCAAGCCCATCACCGAGTCGCGCCACATCGAGATCCCGATGGCCGCCGAGTGCTTCCAGTACTACGCGGGCTGGGCCGACAAGATCCAGGGCGCGACGATCCCCGTCAAGGGCAACGCGCTCGCCTACACCCTGCGCGAGCCGGTGGGCGTCGTCGCCGCCATCGTTCCGTGGAACTTCCCGCTGCTGCTGACCTCGTGGAAGGTGGCGCCGGCGCTCGCGTGCGGCAATACCGTGGTGATCAAGCCGGCCAGCCAGACGCCGCTCACCGCGATCGCCCTCGGCGAGATCGCGCTCGAGGTCGGGTTCCCGCCCGGCGTGCTGAACGTCGTCACGGGGCCGGGGGCCAGTGTGGGGCAGGCGATCGTCGAGCACCCGGGCATCGACAAGATCGCCTTCACCGGCGACACGAGCACGGGCAAGGGCATCATGCGAGGCTCGGCCGACACGCTCAAACACATCACGCTCGAGCTGGGCGGCAAGTCGCCGAACGTCGTGCTGGCCGACGCCGACCTCGAGGCGGCCGTGCGCGGCGCCACGACCGGCATCTTCTACGGCAAGGGCGAGGTGTGTGCCGCCGGGTCGCGCCTGCTCGTGGACCGCGCGATCAAGGACGAGTTCATGACGAAGCTCGTCGCGCGGACGAAGAAGATGGTGGCCGGCGACCCGATGGACCCCAGGACGCGCTTCGGCGCGCAGTCGTCGAAGAGCCAGCTCGAACGCGTGCTGCGGTACGTCGAGATCGGCAAGACGGAAGGCGCCGTGCTGGTCGCCGGCGGCAGCCGCGCGGACATCGGCACCGGCAGGGGCTACTTCATGCAGCCGACCGTCTTCGACGGCGTGACGCCCGACATGACGATCGCCCGCGAGGAGATCTTCGGGCCCGTGCTGGCCACGATCGAGTTCGGAGACCTCGACGAGGCGATCGCGCGGGCCAACGACTCGATGTACGGCCTGGCGGCCGGCGTCTGGACCCGCGACATCAAGAAGGCCCATTACGTCGCGCGCAAGCTCAAGGCCGGCACCGTGTGGGTGAACACGTACAACGTGTACGACACGGCCCTGCCGTTCGGCGGCTACAAGCAGAGCGGCTTCGGCCGCGAGATGAGCGCCTACGCCCTCGAGCACTACACGCAGGTGAAGAGCGTGTGGGTGGATCTGAACATGTAACGGGGACTGGGGGCTGGGGACTGGGGGCTCTGAGGCGCACGCGGGACCGCGTGGCGCCGGCCTCGTGACCGGCCATCGGAACCTCATCCCTAGTCCCCAGTCCCCAGTCCCCTCACCCCGTCATGCTGCCCGTCATCGACGCCCACATCCACGTCCAACCGTTCCACATGCTGCGCCCGGAGGCGCGGCGGACGTTCTTCCTCAATAAACCGAACGCGGCCGAGCTCGAGGCGCTCGCCGGGCATCCGGATCGCCTGCTCGCGCTGATGGACCGGGACGGCATCGAGCGCGTGGGCCTCATCAACTACGTGAGCCCGGACGTGCTCGGCTTCACCGACGAGGCGAACGACTGGATGGTGCGCTACGCGTCGGCCGACCCGCGCCGGCTGATCGCCTTCGGGTCGGTCAACCCGCGGTTCACGCGCGAGGTCGGGCCGGCGGTGGACCGCATCCTCAATCTGGGTGTGCGGGCGCTCAAGATCCACCCGCCGCACCAGGTCTTCGCCGCCAACGCGTACCTCGACGCGCTGCCGCAGCTGGCCCAGCTCTACGAGCGGGCGCAGGCGGCCCGCGTCCCGGTCACCGTACACACGGGCACCTCGGTCTTTCCGGGCGCGCGCAGCCGCCTCGGCAACCCGATGGACGTCGACGACGTGGCGGTGGACTTCCCGGAGCTGACCATCCTTCTGGCTCACGGCGGGCGGCCCATCTGGATGGACGAGGCCTTCTTCGTCGTCCGGCGCCACCCGAACGTGCACCTGGAGCTGTCGGGGATTCCGCCGGCGAAGTTGCTAGAATACTTCCCGCGTCTCGAGGAGATCGCCGACAAGGCCGTCTGGGGCACCGACTGGCCCAGTCCCGGCGTGACCTCGATGCGCAAGAACGTGGAGCAGTTCCTGGCGCTCCCGCTCGGCGACGAGGCGAAGCGGAAGATCCTCTATGACAACGCCGCGCGCATCTTTCGCTGACGCGGCACCGACGGGACTCGGGACTCGGGACTCGGGAATGCTCTTCAATCGGCAATAGGCAATCATCAATCGGCAATGGTCATGGATCCTCTCCTCAAGTGGCGTGCTGAGTTCCCGATCCTCGACACCTGCACCTACCTCGTGAGCCACTCGCTCGGCGCGATGCCGAGGAGCGCGCGGTCGAGCGTCGGCGAATTCCTGGATGCCTGGGACCACCGCGGCGTGCGTGCGTGGTACGAGGGCTGGTGGGACATCGGCCGCACGACGGGCGATCTGCTCGCGCCGATTCTCGGCGTGCCGGCGGGCACGATCTCGATGCATCAGAACGTCACCGTGGCGATGGGCATCGTGGCGTCGTGCCACGCCTTCGACGGGCGCCGTCGCAAGGTGGTGCTGACGGACCTCGAGTTCCCGACCAACATCTATCTCTTCGAGGGCTGGCGGCGCTACGGCGCCGAGCCCGTCTACGTCCGCTCGGACGATGGGATCCGCGTGCCGCTCGATCGGCTGCTGGACGCGATCGACGAGGAGACGGCCGTCGTGCCGCTCTCGCTCGTGCTCTTCAAGAGCGCCTGCGTGCAGGACGCCCGGGCGGTCGTCGAGAAGGCGCACCGGGTCGGCGCGCGCGTGGCGCTCGACGTCTACCAGGCGGCCGGCACGCTGCCGTTGAACCTGACCGAGCTGGGGGTGGATTTCGCGGTCGGCGGGTCGGTGAAGTGGCTGTGCGGCGGGCCCGGCGCCGGCTACCTCTACGTGCGGCCGGACCTCGCGAAGGCGGTCGAGCCCGCGCTCGTGGGCTGGGCGGCGCACGCCGAGCCGTTCAAGTTCGAGGCCGCCGCGATCCGCTACGCCGACGCGCCCGAGCGGTTCCAGAGCGGCACGCCGAACGTACCGTCGCTCTACGCGGCGCGCGCCGGCTACCGCATCGTGGCGGAGATCGGCGTGGAGGCGATCCGCGAGAAGTCGCTGCGCCTGACGCGCGCCATCATGGACCACGCCCAGGCGCGCGGCTACACGCTGAACACGCCGCTCGACGACCGCGAGCGCGGCGGGTCGGTCGTGATCGACGTGCCGGACGGCGCCGCCGTCGCGGACGAGCTCCTCCGGCGGAACGTGATCATCGACTACCGGCCGGGCGCGGGCATCCGCATGGCGCCGCACTTCTACAACACGGACGAGGAGGTCGCCCGCGCGCTCGAGACGCTGGACGGCATCGTGGACGAACGGGCCGGAGTGCATCCCTAGGGGACTGGGGACTGGGGACTGGGGGCTCGGAACTCGGGGCTGGCCTGCGCGCCGTAGCGCGGAGCGCGAAGGTGGGGACTCGAGAATGACCACGGAATGACCGCGGAATAACCACGGAAATCGCCACGGAAGTCACGACGGAAGTCACCACGGATCGCCACCCGTGGGGGCCGGCTTTAGCCGGCCCCTGAGCCGTGAGCCATGATGATCAACTCAATCACCGTGCTCGGCGCCGGCACCATGGGGCACGGGATCGCCCACGCGGCGATTGCCGGCGGCTTCGAGACGCGGCTGTACGACGTGGCCGAGCCGGCGCTCGACAAGGCGCGCGCCATCGTCGAGGCCATCGTCGCCAGGGGCGTCGAGCTGGGGAAGGTGCCCGCGTTCGAGGCGACGCGGATCATTGGGCGGCTGCAGACGACGAGCAGCCTGGAGACGGCGCTGGGGGAGACCGACTTCGTGATCGAGGCCGCGCCCGAGCGGATCGACCTGAAGATCCAGCTCTTCGCCGAGGTCGAGCGCCTGGCACCGGCGCGCGCCGTGCTGGCCACCAACACGTCGGCTTTGAGCATCACCGAGATGGCCGGCTCGCTGAAGAGCCCGCGGCGTGTCGCCGGCATGCACTTCTTCAACCCCGTGCACAAGATGAAGCTCGTCGAGATCGTGCAGGCGCTCGAGAGCGCGCCGGAGACGATCGAGGCGATTGCCGAGGTGTCGAAGCGGATGGGCAAGGAGACCGTGCTCGTGCGCGAGTCGCCCGGCTTCATCACGAGCCGCGTGAACGCCACGATCGGCAACGAGGCCTTCTACATGCTGCAGGAGGGCGTGGCGTCGGCCAGGGACATCGACAAGGCCCTGAAGCTCGGCCTGAACCATCCGATGGGTCCCTTCGAGCTGGTCGATCTCGTCGGGCTCGACACGCGCTTGAGCGTGCTCGAGTACCTGCACCGGAGCCTCGGCGAGAAGTACCGCCCGTGCCCCCTGCTGGCGCAGTACGTGAAGGCCGGCCGGCTGGGGAAGAAGGTCGGGTGGGGAGTGTATGAGTACTGACGCCTGCTCATTGTCGAATGTCGAATGTCGAATGTCGAATGTCGAATGAAGAGCATCCTGCCCGCCGACACGCGTGTGAGCCGTGAGCCGTAAGCCCTGAGCCGCTCATCATGTCCTACACCAACATCCTCGTCGCCGTCGAAGACCACATCGCCACGCTGACGATCAACCGTCCGAAGGTGCGCAACGCGCTGAACCTCGAGACGGTCAATGAGTGCCACGCGGCGCTCGCCGCGCTCGCCGCAGACGCCGAGGTCGGCGTGCTCGTCATCACGGGCGCGGGCGAGTCGGCGTTCGTGTCGGGCGCGGACATCAACGACATCAAGGCGCGCGGGCTGATGGACGGGCTGGCGGCGATCAACTCGTCGCTCTTCAGCGCGATCGAGCGCTTCCCGAAGCCGACCATCGCGGCCGTCAACGGCTACGCCCTCGGCGGTGGCTGCGAGTTGGCGCTCGCCTGCGATATCCGGATCGCGGCCGACTCGGCGAAGTTCGGCCAGCCCGAGCTCGGCCTCGGCATCATTCCGGGGGCCGGCGCCACGCAACGCCTGCCTCGCATCGTCGGCCTGGGCTGGGCGAAACACCTCGTGCTGACCGGCGAGATCATCGATGCGAAGCAGGCGCTGGCCATCGGGCTCGTCACCTCGGTCGAGCCCGCGTCGCAGCTCCAGCTGCGCGCGCGCGAGCTGGCCAAGCGCATCCTGCGACAGGGCCCCCTGGCGGCGCGGCTCGCCAAGCTGGCGCTCAACGCGGCGGCGCGCGTGGACCTCGACTCGGGCCTGCTGATCGAGACGCTCTCGCAGGCGATCTGCTACGACTCGGAGGACAAGCTCGAGGGCACGAATGCGTTCCTCGAGAAGCGGAAGCCGAAGTTCAAGGGGGAGTAGACCGCCCTACTCGTGGTAGGACAGCGGGCGCGTGAGGCGCTCGTAGCGCCCGTCGTGCCGCGGCTGGTAGATGCAACAGTGGTCCATCTCTCCGCCGTAGACGTGCAGCGTAATGGACGCGGCGTCGGGCTGCGCGTTCCGGAGCACGTGGTACTCGAACGGCGGGATGAGGCAGCCAGCCATGCCGGGCCCGGCCTCCACCTGGCCCTGGCGCGCGAACGCGTACGCGCCGTCGCGTTCGTCCACCAGGTCGTAGCGCGCCACCTCGATGCGACCTTCGAGGACGCCCTCCACGCACCACATGCCGGCATGGTCGTGCAGCGGCGTGCCCTGGCCCGGTCCCCAGGTCATGACGACGGCCGTGTAGCCGCGGGCCAGGTCGCGGTGGAGCAGACGCCGGGCGTAGCAGTCCGGCCTGGGCTCGGTGAACCGCGAGGGCAGCCGCAGGCGCCGGGACGCGGCCAGATCCTCGAACGTGGCCTTCACGCCGGCGGTGAGGGCTTCGACGTCGCCCGGGGCGACGGCCGCGTCGAGGCGGGACACGAGCTCCGCGAGTCCGGGCGCCTGCAGATCCAGCATGGTTCGAATGGAGGCACTCTAGCGCCTCAAGGAGCGGGGGTCAAGGCGGGAAGCGCGCGCGGCGGGTTCAGCGCGTGCGGAAGTAGCCCGGGCGCGCGAGGATGTCGCCGCGACCGCGGGTGAGCTTCACCTGGAGCGTGTGCCAGCCGTCGCCGTCCACGCCCTGCGGGTCGTAGGTGAGCAGGTACCGGCTCCGGATGTGCCGCAGCACCTCGACGAACGTCGCGCTCAGGTCCCTGTCCGCCCTGGCCCGCCACGAGCGCCCGCCGGCGGCTTCCGTGATCTGCTTCAGAAACCGGTCGTCGCTCGCCCGATTGCCCGTCTGGACGATCGGCGCCTGCACGGCGTAGACGACCACGTCGGAACGCCGCGTCGCCTCGACGACGTCGTCCTCCGACAACCAGCTGGCGTTGTCCACCCCGTCGCTGAAGACCACGGCAATCGCGCGACGCGTGCCGTCGGTGTGCAGGCGCAGGGCCGAGTAGAGCGCGTCGCGCAGCGCCGTGCTGCCGGTGCCCTCGACCCGCCCGAGCGCATCGCCCACCCGCGGGAGATCGCCGGTCAGCGGCTCGACGAGCGCCACCTGCTGCGAAAAGACAATGAGCGCCGCGCGATCGTCGGCCGTGAGGCCGTCGAGGAACCTCCGGCCGGCCTGGCGCAAGGCCGCGAGCTTGGCGCCGTACACGCTCTGGCTCATGTCGAGCACCAGGTAGGCGTCGAGCGGCACCTGCTCGAGCACGACCCGGTCGAGCGTCTGCACGACGCCGTTGTCCCGAATCTCGAAGTCGGCGGGCCCGAGCCCGCCGACCGGACGTCCGCCCCGCGTGACGGAGACCTCCACGCGCACGAGCTCCACGCCGGCGCGGAACACCGGCTGCTGCGGTCCCACGCCTTCCACGGAGAGCAGCGCGAGCGCTGCCACCAGCACGGAGATTCTCATGGCTTCACCACCTGCCGGCGCAACGCATCGAGCGCCTCGAGCCCGCGGGCGAACGGCCTGAACGAGTAGGTCCACCACGGATCCGACGCCTGATAGGGCTGCCACGGGCGCTCGATGGCCTCGCGCAGGAGCGACAGCGCGCCGGCAGACTGGCCACGGCCGGACAGCACGTAAGCCAACGCGATGCGGGCCGTCTGGCACTCGGGCCGCTCGGCGATCGCCCGGCGGTAGCTCGCCGCGGCCTCGTCCACATTCCCCTGGTCTTCGAGGACGCGCCCCAGGAACAGCGCGGCGAGATAACACTGGCTCGCATCGGTCGATCGCTCGAGCACCCGCTCCAGTTCGGCGCGCGCCTCGTCCGGCCGGTCGAGAAGCGCCAGCACCCGTCCCAGGCGGAGGTGCGCCTCGACGAACCCGGGATCGGCCGCGACCGCCCGCGTGAAGAGGTCCTCGGCCGCCCGGAGGCCTCGCCTGACCGCCGGGTCGTACCAGCGGCCCAGCTCCACGTCCCGCGCGGAGGGGCGTGAGAACGACGCGTCGCCGCTCTCGGCGATGGTGCCGAGCACGACGAGCAGCGTCGGATCCTCCGGCGCCAGCTCGAGCCCGCGGCGCGCGAACGCCTCCGCGGCATCGACCTCCCAGTAGCCGATGAGCGCCTGGCTCACCGCGACGTACCAGTCCACGGCGGCCATCTCCGGCGCCGGCCGGCATCCCGGCGGCGGGTTGCGCGGGTCGCGCGACCAGTCCATGGTCCTGATCCGGACCCACTCGACCAGCCGTCGAGCGGCACCGAGCTGTCGCACGAGCCCCGGGCGGTCGCGGTGTGCGAGGAACCCGAGCGCCGCGTCGGTGTGCATCAGCACGGCGGCGTCGAGGTCCACCACCTCGATCTCGCCGGCTTCGGTGCGGCCCTCGATTGCGTCGTCGGTCTGCCGGCAGAGGCACAGCCGATCGCCGAGCACGTCGAGGTTCTCGAAGAGGGCCTTGAGGCTGGCGTCGGATTCGCCGGTCACGCCGGCGGTCGCGCGATCGCGGTCGCCCGAGCGGTACGCGGCGACGAGCGTCAGGTACGGAACCAGCCGGTTCCACGCCTGCAGCTCCTGGCGCGCCTTCCGCTGCCGCGCCTGTTCGGACTGCGCGCGAGCCGACGCCGGCGGCAGCTGGCACGCGATCACCAGTACCGCCACCACAACGCCCGGCCGCATCCATCGGTTCACGGCTTCACCACCCGGCGTCGCAGCTCGTCCAGCCGCTGGCTGCCCTGTCGGAACCCGGCAAACGAATACACCCACCACGGCTCGTCCATGTTGTCGCGAGGCCACGGCTGGTCGAGGAACCCGTCCAGCGTCGGCGCGCCGGAGGCGAGGTCGCCGCCACGCTCCAGGACCCGAGCCAAGCCGAGGCGGGCCGCCTGGCACGTCGGCACCACTTGAATGGCAGCGCGATAGTTGTCGGCGGCCGTGTCGAGCTGGCCGTCCTGTTCGTCGATGCGGGCGAGAAACAGGTGCGCCAGGTATCGCTCTTCCGCGGCCGGAGCGCCGTCGAGGCAGGCCTGGAGCTCGACGCGCGCGTCGGCCGGCCGGTCGAGGATCGACAGCACGCGGCCCAGGTGGAGCCGAGCCTCCAGCAGAGCGGGCTCGCGGACGAGCGCCTCGCGGAACAGCGCTTCGGCTTCCCGCAGGTTCCGCGCGAGCAGGCGGTCGCGCATCATCACGGGTGGCGTTCGCCCCAGCGCCGCGCTCCTCGGGTCCTGGGGCTGCGGCGGGGAGTGCGCGAGGTCGAGCGCCAGCGCTTCTTTGGCGGCGCCCGTGGCACTGAGCATCCGGGCGTCGGCCGGCAGGTGCTTCAGCGCGTAGCTGGCGAGGCGGTCGGCGAGGATCAGCTCCCAGTCCCCCTGCAGGACCTGCGTCGTCGCGAGATACCACTCCAGCCTCGTGACCGGCGGGGGGCGCTGGCAGCCCTGCGCCGCGGCGTCGCCGGGCGAACGCCGCGCGCCGTTCTCCTCGGCCAGCCGCTCGAGCAGCCACTGCCCTATGGCCAGATGGACGCTCAACGCCGCCTTGTCGTGGCGGGCGCTGGCGCGCAGGGCGGCGTCGGTCTCGAGCAGCACGGCGGCGCTCCCGTCGGCGATCTCCACCTCCCAGGGTCCGCTCCGGCAGTCGACCAGACCGGGGCGACGGGCCAGGTCGGTGAGCGCCCGCGCCGCCCGCTCGACGTCGCGCGGCGTCCAGCCGAGGACGGCGTCGGTCGCCTCGTCGAACCGGCCGGATCGATACACGCTGACTATCTGAAGATAGGCCCCGAGCTTCTGACCCTCGAGCAGCGCCTGGAGCCGCGCGGGGGCTGTCTGCGCTCGTGAGGATGCCGCGGGCAGGGCGAAGGCGAGCAGCAGGAGGGCGAGGCGCCGATCGGTCACAGGGCGCACCTCTCGGCCGGCGGGCTGGCGAGACGAGCTTACGTCGAACGGCCGAGCTGGTCAACGCGGAGCGCACGCGGTCGGGCGTGCGCCGGGCCAGGCGCACGGCTGAAGCCGTGCGCGACGGGAAATCGCGCGCTACGGGAGAATGCCTATCTTCACCAGCGAAGGCCGGGCCTTCGAGTGGTACACGCGCTGGGTCGTCTTCTGGAAGTCGGCCGTGGTCGCCTGGAAGATGTTCATAAACCGGCCCGGATTGACGTCGAAGAGCGGGAACCACGTGCTCTGGATCTGCACCATGATCCGGTGGCCGCGCCGGAAGGTGTGGAAGACGTCCGACTCGGTGAACTCGACGGTCGTCGGCTGGCCGGGCACGAACGGCTCGGGCTTCTCCAGCGAGTTCCGGAACTTCCCGCGCATCACGTCGCCGCGCACGAGCTGCTGGTAGTCGCCGAGCGCGTTGTCCGTGTTCCCGTCCGCGTCAGGGTAGCGGCTCGGGTAGACGTCGATCAGCTTGACGATGAAGTCCTGGTCGGTGCCGGTCGTCGACACCTGGAGGCTCGGCACGACCGGGCCGGCGACGGTGACGTCCTCGTCGAGGACGTCCGACTGGTACACGAGCACGTCGGGCCGGCGGCCGGCCGCGCGCTGGTCCTCGACCATGTAGCGGCGCTCCATGCCGCGGTAGATGCCCGGGGTGAGCGGCACGGGCTTCTTCGGGTCGCTCGTGTACTCGTCGTACTCGGCCCCTTCGTCGCCGGAGGGCGGATCGAACGACAGCCGGCCGTTCGCGTGCAGGTAGAGCGCCTTGGCGACCGCCGTCCTCGGCGGCCAGGCGTCGAGGCGGTGCCACTCGTTCCGGCCCGTCTCGAACACCGACGCCTCCGGCAGGGTCATCGCGCCCTTGTCCTTCAGGTAGTAGTCGAAGAAGGGGAGCTCGATCCCGGCGCGAAAGTACTCCGCCTGATTGCCGTCGAAGCGGACGTCGCCGAGCGAGTCGCCGGCGCCGCGGGACCAGCCACCGTGGACCCACGGCCCCATCACCAGGATGTTGGTCGCGCCGGGGCTCTGTGCCTCGGTGCTGTGGTAGACCGCAAGCGCGCCGTACAGGTTCTCGGCGTCGTACCAGCCGCCCACCGTCATCACCGCGGGCTTGATGCCTCGGAGGTGCGGGTTGATGTCGTGCGCCTGCCAGAACGCGTCCTTCGTGTCGTGCTGCATCAGCGCGTTCCAGAACGGCATCTCGCCGTGGAAGTACCGCTCGTTCGCGTTCCGGAGCGGACCGAGGTTCAGGTAGAACTGGTAGCCGTCGTTGGTGCCCAGATCGATGGGCGTTCCCGGTCTGACGGTGGACGGGTGCGTGAAGGGCCAGCCGTTGCCCGCGAACCAGCCGAACGCGTGCGCCACGAGGAACGCGCCGTTGTGGTGCCAGTCGTCCTGCGAGAACCAGTCCGATACCGGCGCCTGCGGAGACACCGCCTTGAGCGCCGGGTGCGCGTCGATCATGCCCGCCGCCGCGTAGAAGCCCGGATACGAGATGCCCCACATGCCGACGCGGCCGTTGTGGTTCGCGACGTGCTTCAGCAGCCAGTCGATCGTGTCGTACGTGTCGGTGCTCTCGTCGATGTCCTTCGGGCCGCTCTTCCGGTCGAGGTGCGGCCGCATGTCCTCGAACGTGCCTTCCGACATCCACCGGCCCCGCACGTCCTGGTAGACGAAGATGTAGCCCTCGTCGGCGAAGAGCAGCGAGGGGCCCAGGCTCGACTTGTACTGATCGGCCCCGTAGGGCGACACGCTGTAGGGCGTGCGCGACAGCATGATGGGGTAGGTCGTCGAACGCTCCTTCGGCGAGTAGACCGCCGTGAACAGCCTCACGCCGTCCCGCATCGGGATGTAGAACTCCTGTTTCGTGTAGTGCGCGCGGACCGAGTCGAGCCCCTGCGGCTGCAGCGTGATCGTCGCGCCGATGGTGACGAGACCGATGAGTGCAAGGCGGGACACACGGCGAACTCCCATGGTAGGCACCTCCCGATGACTGACCGCCGGGGCAGTATAGTCGCCCCCGCACTATAATGTCGGGGTGCGTGACGGCCAGACCCCGCCTGCCATCTTCTCCCTGCAGGAAGCCCAGGCGCTCTTGCCCACCGTGAAAGACCTGACGGCCGAGGCCGTGCGGCGGACCGAGACGCTCGGCGTCCGCCTGCGCGAGCTCGCCGAACGGGATCCCGCCCATGCCGAGACGGCCGCGGCGCTGCAGGACGTCGTGGACGAGTGGGCCGGGCGGGTGCGGGCGCTCGGCGTCGAGGTCAAGGGGCTCTGGCTCGTGGATTTCGACAACGGCCACGGCTACTACTGCTGGCGCTACCCGGAAGAGACCATCGCCCACTACCACGACTACGACGCCGGCTTTGCCGGCCGGATGAAGATCCTGTGAGGAGCGCCACAGCTCCCACCAAGCTCGGAAACCCGACCGGTGGGAGCCTTGATGGCGGCGAATCCGGCAGGGTATAAAGAGCCGAGAGGCAAGTGGAACGTCGTTCCATTTAGTGGAATGAACCAGCCGTCTGACGCGCCGCCCTCCTCGTCGCTGGACCGTGCCCTCGACATTTGCGAGGCCCTCAGCGGAGCGCCGCGCGGCCTGAGTGTCAAGGACCTGGCGCGCGCCGTGCGCCAGCCGGCCTCCACCGTGCATCGCCTCCTGGCCCGGCTGAAGCGCCGCGGCTACGTGCGCCAGGACGAGGACACCGCGCGCTACAGCCTCACGCTCAAGATGCTCGACGTGAGCTACAAGATGCTCGGCCGCTCCGAGATCCGCCTCCACGCCTACCCGGTACTGCGCGAGCACGCGCTCGCGACCGGCCAGCGGGCGTTTCTGGCGGTGCCGGCGGCCGGCGAGGTGACCTACCTCTGGTCCACGGGCCCCGACGAGGTGAGCACCTATACGAGCTACGGCCGCGAGATGCCGGGCCACTGTGCGCTGTACTTCGACCCGGCCCAGGCCCGGCGGCTGAGCTGCCTGCGGCTGGCCGACGCGCGTCCGGCGGGGCCGGCGCCGCTCTCGCGCCTGGGACGGCCCTCGGGCGCGGTCGACCCGCACCGGCTGCTCTGCGTGTGCGCGCCCGTGCACGACTACACGGGGCGGGAGGTGGCGCGGGTCGGGCTGTTCGAGCACGCGGCCGACGACGGGGCGCTCGAGCGGACGCATCGGCCCGCCGTGACGGCCCTCGCCCAGCGCATCTCGAGGCGGCTGGGGCACCTGCCGGCGGCGTCGATGGCCGTCGGCGCCTAGCGCGAGACCGAGAACGAAGACGAGGACGTTCCCTGGCGTACATCATCTGCGAGCCCTGCGTCGGCACGAAGGACACGGCGTGCGTGGACGTCTGTCCCGTCGACTGCATCCATCCACGCAAGGACGAGCCCGGGTTCGCGGCGGCGGAAATGCTGTACATTCATCCGGACGAGTGCATCGACTGCGGCGCGTGCGTGCCCGCCTGCCCGGTCGAGGCCATTTTCGCGCTCGACGAGACGCCCGAGCGGTGGGACCGGTTCATCGAGGTCAACGCGCAGTACTACCAGCGGTGGTAACGGCACGACGGCCCGCCTCGGCGCGGGCGAGCGGAGTGAGCCCGTCATGGGACTGATCGACCACAAGTTCGAAGACAACTTCATCACCACGTCGGTCGACAAGGCGCTGGCCTGGGCGCGCCAGTCGTCGCTGTGGCCGATGGGGTTCGGCCTGGCCTGCTGCGCCATCGAGATGATGGCGACGGGCGCGTCGCGGTTCGACATCGCGCGCTTCGGCGCCGAGGTGTTCCGCGCCTCGCCGCGCCAGGCCGACCTGCTCATCGTGGCCGGCACGGTGACCAAGAAGATGGCGCCGGTGCTGCGGCGGCTCTACGACCAGATGCCCGAGCCGAAGTGGGTCATCTCGATGGGCAGCTGCTCGAACGCGGGCGGCCCCTTCCCGACCTACTCGGTGCTCCAGGGCGTCGACAAGGTCGTGCCCGTGGACGTGTACGTGTCGGGCTGTCCGCCCCGTCCCGAGGCGCTGCTCTACGGGCTGATGCGGCTGCAGGACAAGATCATGAAGCAGGACACGGTGCTCCGGCGCGAGCGACAGATCCCGCTCGGCCGCACCGAGCCCGTACGGTTGACGAACCCGGCGTGACGGTGAGGGAGGCGACGACACGTGGGTACACTCTCCAGGTTCTTCCGGATGATCTTCCTCGTCGACCTCTTCAAGGGGTTGTTCGTCACGCTCAAGTACACGCCGCAGCCGGCGTTCACGTTCCAGTACCCGGCCGAACGGCGCCCGGTGGCGCCGCGCTTCCGCGGCGTCCTGCGCCTGCAGGTCGAGCCCGAGACGGGCGCCCAGACCTGCATCGTCTGCGACCAGTGCGCGAAGGCGTGTCCCGACGATCTGATCTCGCTCGGCGGCCACCGCGAGCCGGGGCTGAAGATCAAGATCCTCGACTACTTCGACTTCAACCTGTCGCGTTGCAGCTTCTGCGGTCTGTGCTCGGAGGTCTGCCCGACCAAGCCGATCAAGGCGCTGATCATGAGCGAGGACTACGAGCTCGGCAGTTACAGCCGCGAGACGCAGATCCTGCGCGTGGACGACATGTACGACGGCGTGGCGATCGAGCAGTACACGCACTAGACGCGGGGTCACGACCTCTGCGGTCGCCGCCGGACGGGTGCCTGCCGGCGGGCCCTCGGCAGGATGTCGAGAGGTCCCGCCGCTGTCCGGACAAGGCGCCTGGCGCGAGCCAGCTCGTCCGTTGGTGTTGGTCCCCACACGGTTCGCCCCTGTCGCCATTGACAGGCCCCGTGGGTTCGTTCGAACATGGGGCCTCCGTTATCCCGTCGCGGCGCAGCTTGCTCTGGAGCATCCGGCATGAGAATCGGCCCCCGTGTCGTTCTCGCCTCAGTGGCGATGGTTGCGGCGCTCACGCTCCTGCCCGGTCCCCGGGCGATCGTGCGTGCCTCCGACGAAATCCAGCTGCAGCTCGCCGACGTCCTCTTCAAGGCCGGGCGCTACGCCGAGGCCGTGGACGCCTACCGGTCGGTCACCGCGACGGCGAGCCTGCCGATGCGCGCCCGGGCCCTGTCGGGGCTGGCGACGGCGCTGGTGCGCATCGGGGAGTTCGAACCGGCGCTGAACGCGGCGACCCAGCTGCGCGAGCTCATGCCCGGCGACGGCGACGCGATGAGCGTGTACGGCGACGCCGTCTGGGCGATGGGGCTGTTCGAGGAGGCCGAGGCGGCCTACCAGACGGCGTTGACGCTCGCACCCCGATCGGCACGGGCCCACAACGGTCTGGCCCGGTCGCTGGCGGCGCGCAGCCGGCTCGACCAGGCGGTCGACGAGGCGCGGACGGCGCTCCAGCTCGCGCCCGACGTGGCGGAGTACCACTTCACGCTCAGCGCGATCTTCGAGCGTCAGCGCCAGTTCGACGATGCAGCCCGGGAGATGCTGAGCTACGTGAACCTGCTGCCGAACAGCGACACGAGCGACAAGGCGCTGTGGGCCCGCGCGCAGGTGAGGTTCCTGCTGTCGTTCTCGGGCAAGCGGCCCTTCGAGGTCGCGCGGCCCAACCAGCTCATCGTCGTGCCGTTCCGTCTCGAGCGCGACAAGGTGATGGTGCGGGGCAAAGTGAACAACGGCCAGGAGATGGACTTCGTGCTCGACACCGGCGCCGAGCAGACCGTGCTGTCGCTGCCGGTGGCGCGTCGCGAGGGCGTAGTGCCGGTCACCTACATGCGGACCGCGGGCGTGGGCGAGCTCGGGGTGCGCGGGCTGCAGGTGGGGCGCATGGACGCGCTGGAGATCGGCGGGCTCAAGGTCAAGAACGTGACCTGCCTCATCAAGAACCCGCCGCTCGTCGGGCTGCCGCGGCCCGAGATGGAGAGCTTCTCGCCCCTTGCGCTCGGCCTGTCGATGATCATCGACTACCAGAAGCGGCAGATCGTCATCGGCCGTCACCTGCCCGACGAGGCGTTCGACACGGAGCTGCCGCTCCGGATGCACCGGCTGGCGATGGTGCCGGGCACGCTGAACGGCGAGCGGCCGGCCAGCTTCGTCGTGGACACCGGCGGCGAGGTGATCTCGATCAGCCGGTCGTCGGCGGGAGCGCTGGATCTCGACCCCGAGCAGCGGCGGATCCCGCTGAAGGTCTACGGCGCGTCGGGCTGGGACCCCGACGCGTTCCTGCTGCCGGGAGTCGACCTGCAGTTCCAGCAGATCCGTTTCTCGAACATTCCCGTCGTGGTGCTGAACCTGCGGACGCCGAGCGTCCTGCTCGGGTTCCAGGTGGGCGGCATCGTGGGCCACAAGTTCCTGAGCAAGTACCGCGTGGTCATCGACCTCGAGCGCAGCGTGCTGCGGCTGAAGACCCTGTAGGGGCGACGCGGCGCGTCGCCTCTATCTCGCGGCCTTCGCCTTGAGCCGCTCCGCGCGCCGGACCTTCGCCTCCTCGGCCTTCCGCCGCTCCTCCGGCGTCTCGAGCAGGAGCGGCGGCACCGGCACTCGTCCTCCCTTGCCGTCGATCGCCACGAACGTCAGGTAGGCGAGGCTCGTGAGCCGGCGCGTGCCGGTGAGCGTCTCCTCCGAGAACACCTCCACCTCCACCTCGAGCGACGTGCTGAAGGCGGCGGTGACCCGCGCCTTCAGGATGATCAGGTCGCCGACCTTGATGGGGTTGAGGAACTGCAGGCCGTCGACGGCCGCCGTGACGAGCAGCGTGCGCGTGTGACGGTGGCAGGCGATGGCGCCGGCGATGTCGATGAGGTGCATGACCGTGCCGCCGAGGATGAACCCGAGGGGGTTCGCGTCGTTGGGCAGCACGACCTGGACCATTTCGGTGGCCGAGTCGGACGGGCGCTTGGGGGTCATGGACGGGGTCATGGGTTTCGACTGGCCGACGGGTCGCCCGAGGCGCGCGGCGTCAATTGTTCCCCTCGCGATCGAGGAACGCGCGCAGCGACAGGCGCAGCTCGTCGGGCAGATCCTGCTCGCGGATGGAATGGAGCAGCGAGAGGGTGGACTGGTAGCTCCGCACGTGCGCGACGCAGGCGGGACAGCGGGACAGGTGTTGTTCGAGCCTGGCGTGCGTGTGGGGCGGCAGCTGGCCTTCCAGGTACTCGACGAGGAGCGAGACGACCTCGGAGCAGGACTTCATGGGCAGGCACGTCCGGCGCCGGCCCGCCGCCGGCGGGACGCGCGGGCGTCCCGCCGGCGGGCACCGGCCTAGAAGTCGTAACCGATCCACACCTGGAAGCGCGCCCGACGGAACGTGGAGCTGCCGCCGGTCGACGCGAAGAGGTAGTCCTCCCAGCTCTTGTTGAACGTCGTGCGCCACGACCAGTCGAAGTGGATCGGGAAGCCCAGCGCGAAGGTCTCGAGGCCGATGCCGTAGGACGCGCGCGCGTCCTTCAGGCGGAACCCCGACACCGTGATGGGATCCCCGTACACCGGGTCGTAGTTGCCCGTCTCGAAATTCGGCACGTAGTTGACGATCGGCGTGAGCACTTCGGTGCTCTTCGTGGCCGCCTGGAAGGGCTGGCCGTTGAAGCCGGCCGCGCCGATGTCGAAGAAGAACACGCCGCGGATGCCGCCGAGCACGCCGATCGGCGTGGCCATGGCCTCGATCAGCGGGAAGCGCAGTTCGGCGTTCCCGAAGAACGCCCGCTGGCCGAGGAACTGCAGGTAGTCGTAGCCCCGCATGTCGGAGTTGCCGCCGAAGTAGGTGAAGTCCGCGATGTCGCCCCAGCTCTTGAAGCCGCGCGCCCGCAGCGCCAGCACGCCGTTGGTGCCGATGCGCATGTAATAGCGCGCGTCGACGTCGGCCGTCTGGCGCGAGAGCAGGCCGCCGATCTTCGGTGCGTACTCGTAGGAGAGACGCATCGTGTCGCCCGACAGCGGCCCGTACTCGCGGAAGACGGTGGTCTCGCGGACGTAGGCGACGCCCAGCGGGGCGAGCGTGCCGTTGGCGAGCAGCCTCGTCCCGTAGGTCTGCTGCTGGTACTGGTCCGCGAGCGCCTGCAGCGTCGGGTCGTTGTACTGCTGCTTGTACTGCATGATGCCGCCCGACAGCTCGATTCGCGCGTAGCGGTTGAGCGGGTAGATGCCGTAGACCGAGCCGCCCCGCGCGGTCTGCGTGGAGATCGCCAGGTCGCGGCTGATGTAGGAGTACGCGGGGTCGTACAGCACGCCCGGCGCCAGGCCGTAGTAGAAGAGGGTCTGCGAGAAGGCCTGCGTCGCGTACTGGAACCGGTGCGCGAGGTTCAGGTACGAGAACAGCAGCGTGCGGTACTGTGAGATCGAGGCGGCGTACAGGTTGAACTGCTGGTCGCCGAGGACGTCGGAGAACGTGAGCTGGGTCCCGCCGAAGACGTCGCCGTTGTTGGTGACGGCGACGCTGACCGGCGGCCGGCCGTCGAGGAACATCTTCTCGAACTTGCCCTTCTTGCGCTCGTTGGCCTTGACCAGCGTGTGCTGCAGCGGCGCCTGGAAGTCGATGATCGGGCCGGGCGCGCCGAAGTCGCTCGACGGCACCGTGAGATCGGCCTCCTTCCGCTCGATCGCGTGGATGCCGAAATCGCCCTTGAAGTAGGTCACGAAGGCGAACCGCGTGGCGGTGCCCTCGTGCAGGACCACCGGCGACAGGGCGGCCGTGACGGTGTTGGTGTAGCGCCGCAGCTCGCCGTTCGCCAGGTCGAGCGTCCACACGTTGAAGATCTGTCCGTTCTTGGCCACCTCGGGGTCCACGGGCACGTTCGGGTCGGTGGCCGTCGAGGAGAAGACCACCGTGTGGTCGTCGATGAAGTGCGGCCCGGTGTCGTCGTGCGTACCGAAGGTCAGCTGCGTCTTCTGGCCGGTGGCCAGGTCGAGCTTGAACAGCTTGTCGTTGCCGCTCACGCGCGTGACGTAGACGAGGAACTTGCCGTCGGGCGAGTAGGTCGGCGCGTACTCCGCGAACTCGTCGTGCGTCAGGTTGGTGATCTTGCCCGTGTCGAGGTCGATCTCGAACAGATCGGGCACCGCCTCGCGCAACCCCGCGAACGCCACCTTGCGGCCGGTCGGGTCGAAGTCCGGCGACTCGGGTCCGTCCACGCTGGTGATCTCGATCCGCTTCTCCACCTTGCGCGTCACCACGTTCTGCAGGATCAGCGAGCGGTACTTCTCGGTCCGCACGAAGTACGCGAGCCGGTCGCCGGCCGGCGCCCACGCCATCCAGGGCACGGTGTCGAACCGCTGCCCGCCGGGCTGCGTGATGTACTCCCAGCCCTCGCCCGTATCGAAGCCCTTCGTCAGGTTGCGGATGACCTGGCCGTCCTTCGACGACACCAGGATGATGTCCAGCTCCTGGTCCTTCCGGTTGCCGGCCGCGACGGCCAGCAGGTCGCCGGACGGCGACGGCTCGATCGACACCGTCGAGACGAACGGGGTCTTCTCGGGCTTCGGCGCGAGGTCCTTGCCGTAATCCACCGGCCGCTCGAGGTCCCGGAACGGCTTGAACCGCTCCTTCAGGTACTTGTCGAACTGGTCGTCGAAGTCGTCCGGATCGATGCGGAACGCCTCCTGGTAGGCATCGTTGCCGCCGCCGATGACGCTCTTGCGCAGCGCGAAGAGGAACTGCCGGAGCCCCTCCTTGCCCCACTTCGACTCGATGAACTCGAACGCCGCGTGCCCCATCAGGTACGGCAGGCGGCCGTTGGTGAACGGCTGGGTCTCGAAGTCGCTCATCCGCGGGACGATGTCGGCGATGGCCGCGTCGCGCAGCACCATGAGATCGATCGGGTTCCAGGCGCCCGCCTCGTAGTCCGCCAGCCCCTCGTCGACCCACAGCGGCACGCCGCGGCGGATCAGCGAGCGCGGGATGATGTCGAACTCGAAGACGTGCGTCAGCTCGTGCGTGATCAGCACGTACAGCTCGTCCGACGGCTGGTCGAGCGGCAGCACCATGCGGTCGCGCGACGGCTCGGCGAACGCCAGGACGCCCTCCGGCATCTCCCCGGGCTCGATGTTCTGCTGCTGGAACTCGCTCTGCGTCTTGTAGATGACCAGCGGCACCTTGGCCGCCAGGTCGTGCTTCAGATCGGCGCTGATCTGCTGGTAGGCGCTTTCCGCATAGCTGGCCACCCGCTCGAGCTGCGGCTCGATCTCCGGGTAGTAGTAGATCTCGAAGTGGTCCGTCGTGTAGATGTGCCAGTCGAACGTGTCGTACTTCACGCGGTTCTTGCCGTAGTACGGATTGAACGCATACTGGGCGCTGGCCTCACCGGCCGTCAGGCCGACGAACACCGCGGTCAGACCCATGACGGCAAATCGCGCCAGGGAACCTCGCAATCGGCGCGCGTGCATACTTCGCTCCTCGAGGATCGCAGTGGGGAGGCAGGCAGCCCGACTGCGCTGGAAGTGCCAGCGGGGGATCGGCCGCTGGGAACGTTCCGATGTTACTGCGGCTCGGACGATTGCTGCAATCCTGGGGATCCCGCCTTCGGGCCAGCAACTGTCGTGCCCGGGCGAGCCGACGGCGGCCGGCCCGGTTTGCGCCCGAAACGCCACACGCCGCCCGTCGGGCGGCATGTGGCGTGCCCCCGCCAGGGGACAGCCAGGCTGCCGCGTGTCCTCCCGATGGACCGCGCGACGACACGGCAGGTGTCCTTGCCCTATACTGAGCTTCCGTGCCTTTCGGCCGGCCGGCCGCCGGGCGCGGGAATAAACCTTCCCCAATCAGGTGTTTTGACCCCATGACGGGCCTTCGAGCCTGGACCGGGCGCCGGCGACGCGCCGAGAACCATGTGGAGGGTGTGAGCGACGCGCGCCACGACGACTTCGAGCGGGAGGCCCTCGGATACCTGGACAGCCTGTACGGCACGGCGCTCCGGCTCGCCCGGAGCCGGTCCGACGCCGAGGACCTGGTGCAGGAGACCTACCTCAAGGCGTTCCGGTTCGCCGACTCGTTCGAGCGGGGCACGAACCTCAAGGCCTGGCTGTTCACGATCCTGCACAACACGTTTCGGAACATGCGCCGCCACGTGAGCCGGGACCCGGTCGACGTCGACAGCGAGGTCGTGGACAGAGCCGCGGTCAACCCCGAGGCCTCGCCCACGCCGGAGGACCTGCTCGCGCGGGCGTCGCTCGACGCCGATCTCCAGGCGGCGCTCGACGCGCTGCCGCCCGCGTTTCGCGAGGCGGTCTGGCTCCGCGACGTCGAGGAGTTGTCCTACCGGGAGATTGCCGCCGCGCTCGGCGTCCCGATTGGAACCGTCATGTCCCGCATCTCGCGTGGACGACGTCAGCTCTACGCGCGGCTCGCGGGCGCCGGGACGCTGGAGGTCGCGGGCGGGCGGTAGGACGGAAAAAGGGGTCAGACCCCGTTTTCGCCCTGACGACGGACGCAGAAAACGGGGTCTGACCCCTTTTTTCGTCCAGGAAACGGCGAGGTCATGGAGAAGCGAACCGCAACGCGGTGCGACGAGATCGAGGCGATGCTCACGCCGGTGGTCGACGGCGAGGCGGACGCCGACGTCCGCGAGGCGGTCGCCACGCACACGGGCGTCTGCCCGGCGTGCACCCGCCGGCTCGAGGCCGAGCGCGCCGGCCGCGCGG